>JBFFSI010000022.1:0-31985 GCA_041572475.1 Woeseiaceae bacterium | reverse complement strand
GCGACCAGAATACGGACGGTTCCACGAGCATACGGCGCCAGTTCGACCTGCTGCGCACCGCCGGCGCCACGGCCCGCGAAATGCTGGTCGCGGCGGCGGCTGCGACCTGGGGCGTGCCGGCCGCGGAGTGCGAGGCGCGCGCGCACGCCGTGCATCACGCGACCAGCGGGCTGTCGGCGGGTTTCGGCGAACTCGTCGCGGCGGCGGCCGAGCTCGAGGCGCCCACCGACGTGAGCTTCAAGTCGCCCG
This sequence comes from Woeseiaceae bacterium, assembly GCA_041572475.1. Classification (GTDB taxonomy): domain Bacteria; phylum Pseudomonadota; class Gammaproteobacteria; order Steroidobacterales; family Woeseiaceae; genus UBA1847. The sequence continues at coordinate 31,736 of JBFFSI010000022.1, read as the reverse complement.
ATAATTACCGCTATATCGGCCAGTCGATGGACCTGATCGACGGCTTCGATATGACCACGGGCGCGGCCATCTATGGCTACGACACCGTGCTGCCCAACATGCTGTACGCGTCGATCGAGCGCTGCCCTGTGCTCGGCGGCACCGCGACTTCGGTCGACGATGCCGAGGCCAGGACCATGGCAGGTGTCGTCGACGTCGTGCAAATGCCGGCCACGACAACGCCTCCGGTGTTCAACCCGCTGCACGGCGTTGCCGTGCTGGCCGAGAACACCTGGGCCGCTCTACAGGGTCGTAAGGCGCTGGCCATCGAATGGGACCTGGGTCCGAACGCCGAGTACGACTCCGCGACTTACCGTGAAGTGCTCATTGACACCGCGACAGCCGGTGGCCGCATTGCGCTGGATCGTGGTGACGTCGATGCAGCCTTTGCCGAAGCAGACACGTTGCACGAAGCCGTGTACTACGCTCCGCACCTGTCCCAGGCGCCGATGGAGCCGCCGGCGGCGCTCGCGCGCATGACCGAGGACGGGGGCTGCGAAGCCTGGGCGTGTACCCAGGATCCGCAGACGGCGCAGGGGATCGTGGCCGCGGTGCTCGGTATCGACAAGGAAAAGGTCAGGATTCACGTGACGCTGCTGGGTGGCGGCTTCGGCCGCAAGTCCAAGCCGGATTTCATTGCCGAGGCGGCGTGGCTGGCCCGCGAAACCGGCCGGCCCGTGAAGGTGTCCTGGACCCGGGAGGACGACCTACGCCATGGCTACGTGCACTCCGTCAGCGCCCAGCATATGAAAGCGGCGCTCGATGTCGAAGGCAACGTCACGGCGCTGCAGCACAGCACGGCCTTTCCTTCGATCGGCAGCACGTTCGACCCGTCTGTGACGGGCCCGAACGATGACGAGCTGGGCCTCGGCGCCGTCGATAATCCGTTTGCTGTTCCCAACCTGAGAGTCATGGCCGGGGATGCCCGGGCCCATCTGCGTATCGGTTGGTTGCGCTCGGTCTGCAACGTCTACCACGCATTCGCGAACAGCTGCTTCGCCGACGAACTCGCCTACCTCGCGGGCATGGATCCCAAGGAGCACCTGCTCAAGCTCCTCGGGCCGCCCCGCGAGGTCAACCCGGCCGATGATGGCGCGAAATACGGCGTCTACGGACAGCCGCTCGATACATACCCGATCGACACCGGCAGGATCGCGGCCGTCGTGGAAAAGGTCGCGCAGATGGCCGGCTGGGGCAGGGTGCTTCCGGAAGGGCGCGGGCTCGGCATCGCGGTGCACCGCTCGTTCCTGAGCACGGTCGGCACGGTGGCCGAAGTCAGTGTCAACGATGCGGGCCGCCTCGTCGTGCACGATCTCTGGATCGCGATCGATGCGGGCCTGGTCGTGAACCCGGATCGCGTCATCTCGCAGATGGAGGGTGCGGGCATATTCGGCATGAGCCTGGCGCTGCACGGCGAAATCACCGCGAAGGGCGGCGCAGTCGAGCAGGGCAACTACGACGCTTACCCGGTCGTCAGGATGAACGAGGCCCCGGCCGCGATACACGTTCATATCATGGACGTGGACGCGCCGCCGGGCGGGGTCGGCGAACCGGGCACGCCGCCGATCGCGCCGGCCATTCTCAACGCCCACTTTGCGGCCACCGGCAATCGCATTCGGGAATTGCCGCTGCGCAAAGCCGGCCTGGCGTAGCCGCAGGCGGCGCACAAAAAAGGCCGGGCAACGCCCGGCCTTTTTTGTGCCAATCGGATTTGTTGCCTAGAAGTTGACCCTGGCCTGCAAGGACACCGTGGTCCCCGTCTGGAAAAAGGCGTAATTGGACTTGGCGCCGAAAGTGCTGCCCGCGAGCGGCGTGTCGCCGCCGAAGGTAAGCACCTTCTCATCCGTAAGGTTCTTCGCGAGCAGGGCAAGCTGCCAGCGACCGGACTGATCCCCAATGCCGAGGCGGGCGTTAAGCATGGTGTAGCTGTCCTGCACGAGACCCGGATCGAAGGTGGCGGAAGCGTCATAGTCGTCCGTGTAGAACACGTCGAATACCGCATGGGCCTCGAGCGAGCTGGCGATTGGCACCCGGATGTCCATCGCGAAGTTGCCCTGGAAGTCCGACACCAGCTGGTTCGACTTGCCGGTGTAGCTGCAGAGTTCCGGCGTGCCGTCACCGTCGATATCCGTGTTGGGCGTCTGGCCGAAGTAACACTGGCCATTCTCGAAGTCCGTGAACTCGAAGTCCGTGAAGGCGAAACCGCCCGAGAAGGTCAGGTGATCGGTGAGCGCCCAACGAATGTCGGCCTCAAAGCCCTGTATATCTGCCGAAGCCGCGTTGCCCACATTGAATCCGAGGATTCCGTCGAAGATCGAAATCTGCAGGTCGTCGTATTCGGTGTCGAACAGGGCGACGTTCAATTCCATGCTGCCCCCGCCGAGCGTGAACTTGCCGCCGATTTCAAAATTGGTGGCTTCCTCGTCATCGAATTCAAAGGACGATGCCATGTCCGGATAGAAATTACGGTTGTTCGCGCGGAAGTCGTAGCTGCCCGACTTGAAGCCCCGCGATCCGCTGAGGTACCAGAGCGCATTGTCGCTGGCGTTGTAGACCAGTTTGACCTCGGGAGAGAACTTGGTCGTGTCGCGGGATCCTGTAACCGGCAGCACGCCCAGGCCGCCGAAACATCCCGGGACGTTTGCAACGCAAGGGATTCCATTCTCGTCCACGCCGTATACCAGCGCATTGGCCGGCAAGGACAGCGCCGGCACCGGGAACTGGGTAAGCGCGACGAGATTGGTCGAGGTGATACCGAACAGGGCCCCGTAAATGAGCGGCGCGCCGATCTGCGGGGCGGGCAAGTCGCCTCCGCTGGTCGTTACTATCGATAGCGTCCTGTCAGCATCCCGCTTGTCCTTGGTGACGCGGCCGCCGAGCTGCAAGGTAAAATTGTCGCTGACGTGCCAGTTTAACTGGGCGAATGCGCTGATGACGTCATTGTCGACATTGGCGAAACGGATGGCCTGGGTCCCTGAAATCCAGTCGCCGGCCCCCACCGGCACCGACGGATCTTGCTGACCTCGGGCGTTCACGGCCGGTACGAGAATCGAGGCGGGGTCTACGAGAATCTGGTCGGCATAGTCATGATCGCTGGTCTGGTAATAGATGCCGGCGATATAGTCGAGTTTGCCACCCAGCGGTGAGGACAGCCGCAGCTCTTGGCTGATCTGCTCGTACTGTTCCTGGAGCGCGGCGCCGAACACGACCGCACCGGTGAAGTCGCAGTCACAGAACTCGTCGTACTCGAAATTTGAGTAGGCCGTAATCGATTCGAGCGTGAAATCGCCGAGCGCCCAGTCGAGGGTCAGGATGAGGTTCTCCAGTTGGTTGCTGCTGAAGTCGCCGTTCGAGGATCGGACTTCGTCCTGCACGTTGTTCAGCACACTGGCGTCTGCACCGAACGCCCCCACCAGGATCTGGCTATACGTCAGGCCGCCAAACGCAGGGGAGCCCTGCTCGTTGACGATTTCGATATGCCGGCCGTCGACGTCGAATTCGCCGACTTCGACCTTGAGGTTGGCCACGAGGTCATCCGAGACGTCGAACTCGAGTTGCCCACGTACCATCCAGTCGTCGCGCTGCGGCTCCGGCAGACTGAGTGTCGCATTCTGCATATGCCCGTCGAGGCTGCGCGATCTTACGGCAACGCGGTAGCGAAGGCGGTCGGACATCGGTCCCGATACGACAGCCTCGAGGATCGACTCGGTATTCTTGAATTCGTAGGACGCCATCAGGCTGCCTTCGAATTCGTCGGTCGGTTTGGCCGTCGTGATGTTGAGAGCGCCGGCAACGGAGTTCTTGCCGAAAAGGATCGACTGCGGACCACGCAGGACCTCGACGCGCTCGAGGTCGAGGAAGGGCGCGCGCCACTGCTGCGCGCGGCCGAAATAAACGCCGTCGATGTACGTGCCCACGGACTGCTCGAAGGCCTGGTTGATGCCGGAGCCGATGCCGCGGATGAACGCGTTCGTGCCGATGCCAGTCTCGGTCAGCGTGAAGTTCGGTACGAGGAACTGGATGTCCTCGGCTTTCTGGATAGCCGTTTCGCTGATCGTTTCGCCGGTGACCGCGGAAATGGAGACCGGGACGTCCTGCAGGCCCTGCTCACGGTAAGCGGCGGTTACCACGATCTCTTCGAGGACCGGACCGCCGTCTTCCTGTGCCAGGACATCTACCGTAAGGATCGTCAAGGATGCGACAAGCCCCGTCGTCAGGCGCAGCATGCGAGAGTTCATGATCTTCCCCCTGTTTAGTTATAGTGGTTATTAGACGCCGCTCGTAACAATCAGTCAATAATCGGGGAAATCATGATAAACAACAGGTTAGTGCTGATCGCGCTGATGGGGTTCATGCTGGTCGGGTGTGGCAGAGGCACTGCACCTGAAACGCCCGCCGTTTCCGATGCGGGGGATGAGGGGTTAGGTCCCGCTGTCACGCCGGTGACGGACGCAAGACTTGCCGAGGCCGATGCGGAGCATGGCAACTGGCTGAGCCATGGCCGAACCTATGACGAGCAGCGCTACAGCACGCTGGCTTCGATCAATACCGAAAATGTTGGCGGTCTCGGCCTGGCCTGGTATTTCGATGTGCCGACGCAGCGCGGCATGGAAGCGACGCCGATCGTCGTTGACGGCCGGATGTATGTGACGGGCTCGTGGAGCATCGTCTATGCGCTGGACGCCGCAACGGGTGAGGAGTTGTGGCGTTACGACCCGGGTGTCCCGAAGTCCTGGGGACAGTACGCTTGCTGTGACGTCGTCAACCGCGGGGTCGCCGTCTGGGGTGACAGCGTCTTCGTCGGCACGCTCGACGGTTATCTAGTCGCGATCGATGCGGCGACGGGCGAGGAGCGTTGGCGCGTCGATACGATCGACAGGAAGCCGCCGTACACCATCACGGGGGCACCGCGCGTCGTCAAAGGGCTCGTGCTGATCGGCAATGGCGGGGCCGATTTCGGGGTTCGCGGCTACCTCAGCGCCTACGAAGCGAACACCGGGGAGCTGCGCTGGCGGTTCTACACGGTGCCCGGCAACCCCGCAGACGGATTCGAGTCGGAAGCGCTCGAGCGGGCTGCGGAGACGTGGACGGGAGAGTGGTGGCAATACGGGGGTGGCGGCACGGTCTGGGACTCGATGGCCTATGACCCCGAGCTGGACCTCCTGTATTTCGGCGTGGGTAACGGTTCACCCTGGAACCAGCAGATTCGCAGCCCTGGAGGCGGTGACAACCTGTTCTTGTCGTCGATCGTGGCCGTGCGGCCCGAGACCGGCGAATACGTGTGGCATTTCCAGACGACGCCGGGGGAAACCTGGGATTTCACGGCGACACAGCACATCGTCCTCGCCGATCTCGAGATCGGTGGCGAGATGCGCAAGGTGCTGATGCAGGCGCCCAAGAACGGCTTCTTCTATGTCCTGGATCGGACGGACGGTGAATTCATCAGTGCCGAAGCGTTCATCCCGCTCAACTGGGCGAGCGGGATCGATCCCGACACCGGGCGGCCGATCGAAGTGCCCGGAGCGCGGTACACGGATGCGCCTTTCATGATGCTGCCGTCAGGTTTCGGGGCGCATAACTGGCACCCGATGTCATTCAGCCCGGCGCGAGGGCTCGTGTACCTGCCGGCACAGGAACTGCCGGCCATGTACCTCGCCGATGCGACGTTCGACTACACCGAGGGCTTCTGGAACAGCGGCATCGATTTCGAGACCCTGCACATGCCGGACGACCCGGCCATACAGGCAGAGATCGCCAAGCTGATCCGGGGCGCGCTCGTCGCCTGGGATCCGGTGGCCCAGGAGGAAGTCTGGCGCTATCAGCACGCCGGGCCATGGAACGGCGGCACCCTTGCGACAGCCGGGAACCTGGTGTTCCAGGGAAGCCTCATCGGGGAATTTGCGGCCTTCAACGCCAGTACCGGCGAGCGCGTCTGGCAATTCAATGCGCAGACCGGTGTCGCCGCCGCCCCGATGGGCTACGCGGCCGACGGGGCCCAACACATCGCCGTGGCCGCGGGTTGGGGGACGCTGATGGCGATGTTCGGCGGCGAGCCCACGGCGGCGATGAACATGCAGAATCGCAGCCGCATACTCGCTTTCAAAATCGGCGGCACTGTATCGCTGCCGGAGTCGCCGGCGATTGTCAGGCCGCCGATTCCGAAAGCACCACCCCTCGATGCCGATGAACAACAGGTCGCGGTGGGCAAGAATGTCTATTACGACCGCTGCGTCGGCTGCCACGGCATGAATGTCGCCAGCGGCGGCCTCGTGCCCGATCTCCGCTACGCCAGCGAAGAGACGCATGCGGCATGGGACGCGATCGTTCTCGGCGGTTCGCTGCGGGATAACGGCATGCCGGCTTTTGGCGGGATCCTGTCCAAGGCAGGCAGCGACGCGGTGCGCGCGTTTGTGATCAGCGAGGCGCAACTCGCCTACGCGCGCAGCCAGGCACAGTGACATGATCCGGTTCATGTGCCTCTGCCTGATACCGGTATTACTGGTGCCGATGGCAGCCGAGGGGCAAAAGGTGGCTTCGGAGGCCACAACGGCTGCGAATTCGGCGATCGTCGAGTCGTTGAACTTCGGGGATGAAGAGGACTTCGCGCTATCGGCACGAGGATTCATCGCGACGACGGACGCTGCAGAAGTTGTCGACGCCAACGGCGATATCGTCTGGAGCTTCGATCGGTCTGCCGTCGAGGTGGCTGAGGCGCCGGCAACGGTCAATCCCAGCTTGTGGCGCCAGGCCAGGCTCAACGCTCGTCACGGGCTCTACGAGGTGACCAACGGCATCTGGCAGGTCCGCGGCTTCGACCTGTCGAACCTGTCCATCATCGAGGGCGAGACGGGCTACATCGTCGTGGACCCGCTGATCTCGGCGGAGGTGGCGAGGGCCGCTATGGCACTCGTGTACGAGCACCTGCCCGTGAAGCCCGTCGTCGCCGTGATTTACAGCCACAGCCATGCGGACCATTTCGGCGGCGTCAGGGGCATCGTCGCAATGGACGACGTCAAGGCCGGCAAGGTGAGGATCATCGCGCCCCGTGGATTCATGAAGTATGCGGTCGCGGAAAACATTTTAGCCGGCAACGTGATGTCGCGACGCGCCGCGTACATGTATGGTTCGCTGCTGACCGCCGGCGCCCGGGGAGCAATCGACTCCGGTCTCGGTCGTGGCGTCTCCAACGGGCTGATTACGCTTATCCCGCCGACCGAGACGATCACTGACGACGGGCAGGAGCTCGTCATCGACGGCGTGCGTTTCCAGTTCCGCAACACGCCCTATGCCGAGGCCCCGGCGGAATTGATGTTCTACCTGCCGGATCGACGGGCCTTCTACGCCGCGGAGGAGGCCAACGGGACACTGCACAATCTCTACACGCTGCGAGGCGCGCAGGTTCGCGACGCTTTGTTGTGGAGCGGCTATCTGCATGCCGCCGCGCGGGAACTCGATGCGGACACCGAGGTGCTCTTCGGCGGTCATCACTGGCCGCGCTGGGGCTACGGGCAGATTGTCGACTACCTGGTTCGCCAGGGGGACGCATACAAGTACATTCACGACCAGACGCTGCGGCTGGCTAACCATGGCTTTACGCCGGACGAGATCTCGGAACAGGTCGAGTTGCCGCCGGACCTGGCGCGCCCATGGTACAACCGCGGCTACTACGGCACCGTGAGCCACAACGTGCGTGCGGTCTACCAGAAGTATCTCGGCTTCTTCGATGGCAATCCCGCTAACCTGCACCCGCTGCCGCCCGAGGAGGCTGCGCGCAGGTACGTCACACTCATGGGCGGACCGGATGCCGTCCTCGAGAAAGCGCGAGAGGCATACGCAGCGGCGGAATACCGCTGGGTAGCCGAAGTCGTCAATCACCTCGTCTTTGCCGACCCCGCGAACGAGGCCGCGCGTGAGCTGCAGGCCGACGCTCTGGAACAGCTGGGTTACCAGGCCGAGTCAGGTCCCTGGCGCAATGTTTACCTGAGCGGCGCGGCGGAGCTTCGGCAGGCCGTCAGTCGCGGCCGCGAGGCAAGAACGGTTTCGCCGGAAATGCTCGCTACGCTGTCGCTGGAGGATATCTTCGACTATCTCGCGGTACGGCTGAACGGGCCGAAGGCTGCGGGCATGAATTTGCGCATGAAGCTCGAGTTCATCGATAGTGGCGATACGTTCGTGGTCACGTTAGCGAACAGTGTGCTGCGCCACGCTCGCGGAGGCGATGACGCCGAGCCGGACCTCTCGGTGACGTTGACGCGGCGTGGGCTCCTGGCGATGACGATTCGGGGGACGCCGGTTGCCGCGCTCGTGCAGAACGGGATGTTGCGTGTTGATGGCGACGTGTTGCAGCTCGAAGCCTTCATCAGGCTGCTCGACCGATTCGACTACTGGTTCGAAATCGTCACGCCTTAGCAGCGCTGCCGTCGGCTAGTCGGGTTACCTGGCGGCCGAGCCATCGCATCGCCCATTCGGTGCGCTCGCCCCAGGGGTGGCCGAAGCTCAGGCGAACGAAGTTCCCGTACCGACGCGACGGCGTAAAAATCTGTCCCGGGGTTATGCTGATGCCTGCCTCGATCGCGTCGTCGAACAGTTGTTCGGCGCTCACGATTTTTGGCAGTTCGAGCCAGAGGACCGAGCCGCCCGCAGGACGCGATACGCGCGTTGCCGCCGGGAAATGCTCGGCGATCATTGCACTCATACGTTCCGAATTGCGCTGCAACACGGGTCGCAGGGCTTTCATGTGGCGCGTGTAATCCCCCGAAGCAAGAAAGTCAGCAAGTGTGAGCTGTTGCAGGAACCCGGAAGAGCAGGAAAACGCGCGTTTCAAACGAGTGATTTCATCGAGGAAATGATCGGCCACGATCCAGCCGATCCGGTATCCGGGGGCCGCCGTCTTAGAAAATGAGCCGCAGGTGATGATGCGGGCGCGTTCATCGTGGAACTGGGCCGGGACGGGTCGGACGCCGTCGAAGCGCAGGTCGCCGTAGACGTCATCCTCGATCAATACCGTGTCGGTTGCCCGCAGCAACTCGACAAGTTGGCGGCGTTTCTCGTCCGGCATGGTAACGCCAAGCGGGTTCGATAGTGTGGTCGAGAACATGCATGCCCTGACCGGATGTTTTTCGAGCATCTCGCCGAGCGCCGGCAGTTCGACGCCTTCCTCGGGGCAGGTCTCGACCTCGACTGCCAGCATGCCGAGGCTGTCGATCAGTTCCAGTAGGCCATGATAGGTCGGCGTCTCGACCGCAATGACGTCGCCGACGGAGGCGACGGCTTGCAGGGCCAGGAGCAGGGCCTCCTGGCCGCCGTTCGTGATAACGATGCGGTCCGGGTTCATCTGTGCGCCGGTCGTATCGAGATAGTGATAGGCGATCTGGCGCCGCAAGGTCGGCTCGCCGAGCGTCGTGGCGTAACCCAGGCTGCGCTCCTCGGCGCGGGCCATTACCCGCTTCATCGATCGATGCAGCGCCTTGGCGGCCGGCTTGGCCATGCACGGATTGGCGATTCCGAGAGGAACCAGGTCCGGATGATTGATGCCATCGTAAACGCGCTCCATCAAAGGCTGACATTCCAGGCAGACCGGGGCGCCGGCAGAAGACGGGGCGGGGAGGACGAGCGCGTTGGTGGCACGGTGCCGGACGTAGAAGCCGGACTGCGGGCGCGACTCGATTCGGCGCTGGCGCTCGAGTTCCACATAGGCCTGGCGAACCGTCGGGACGCTGACGCCTGCGGCCACGCTCATTTTTCGAAGGGAAGGCAGGCGGTCGCCGGGTCGGAGAGTGCCAGTGTCAATGTTTTCACTTATTAAATCAATAACCTGGCGGTAAAGGAATGGGCTTTCCCGGGTTTGGGTATCGAACATAACTGTATAGGTCACATTTTTAATAAACTGTATCTGTTATACCGCCAAAAAAGCCGTAAAGTCAAGCCTTCACAACGGCAAATGGAGGACGAAGCCATGACACATTGTTACGAGCACGGGCGTTTTCCAGACCTGCACAATCCGCCCAAGCCTACCTGGCGCGAGGTCCTGCAGGCGTTCTTTGGCCCAGCGAACCGGCTACATCACTACCGGGACCTGCATGCGCGGATGGTCGATGAGGTATTACGACAGCGGGACAGTGGAGAGCGGTCGTGAGTAACCCGCTGCTTTACGCGATAAGCGTCCTGATCTGGGGCTCCACCTGGTACGCCATCGAATTTCAACTCGGCGTCGTGCAGCCCGAGGTCTCCATCGTGTACCGCTACGCCGCCGCCGCCATCATGCTGTTCGCCTGGGCTCGGCTGCGTGGCCTGAATCTTCGGTACGGGCTCGCCCAGCACGGCTGGTTTGCGCTGCTGGGGCTGTTCCTGTTTTGCCTGAATTACGTGCTGGCCTACCGGGCGCAGCTCTATATCAGTTCGGCGCTGACGGCCATCGTGTTCTCCAGCATCGTCTGGATGAACATCGTCAACGCGCGGCTTTTCTTCGGCATCCGATCAGCCGGCAACGTCGTGTTCGGGGCCCTGCTGGGGCTCGCCGGCATCTGCCTGCTGTTCGCTCCCCGGGTGGGCGAGCTGAATCTCACTGACACCGTGTTCCTGGGCTCTTCGCTGGCCATTCTCGGGGCCTTGATCGCTTCACTGGGCAACATGCTGTCGCAGTCGGCCCAGAGGCACCAGCTACCCGTTTTGCAGTCCAATGCCTGGGGCATGTTCTACGGCGCCCTGCTGACCACGGGCATTGCGCTTATCGAGGGTCATCCCTTCACGTTTGACTGGTCGCCAGGATACGTCGTATCACTCGCGTATCTGTCGGTCTTCGGATCAATCGTCGCGTTTGGCGCCTATCTCACGCTGATCGGCAGGATCGGCGCGCACAAGGCCGGCTACGCAATGGTGATGTTTCCAGTCGTTGCCCTCGTGTTATCGGCCCTGTTCGAGGGACTGGAAATCGATGCGCCGACAATTTGGGGCACAGCGCTCGTCCTCGCAGGGAACGTCGTCGTAATGCGGCCGGCTCGATCAGTGCATGGTCGTGTCATCACGGCCTCGGCGCGCGAGGCAGCTTGACAACAGACGGCCACTCACGTCTAGTCTAAGGGCTTTCAACGATAAAAATGCAGGGGACTACCATGATCGACAAACGAATCGCGCTGGCCGGAGTTGTCCTGGCAGCGGCGGCATTGGCAGTAGCGGGTCACCACGAGGGTGACGAGAAGAAAGCGGACGCGTTGAGTGCCGGCTGGCCGGGCATGGCGGCCGAAGCCACCGTGGTTGACTGGGATGGCAACGTGCTCAAGGAAGGCAGCAACGGCTACACCTGTCTGCCGACGCCGCCGATGCTGCAGGGTAATGCGCCGATGTGCATGGACAGCGAGTGGATGGAGTGGGCCGACGCCTGGCAGAACAAGAAAGACTTCACGGCGGATCAGCTCGGCATTTCGTACATGCTCACGGGCGACGAGGGTGCAAGCAATATAGACCCCTACGCCGAGGGCCCGACGGACGACAACGAGTGGATCGTCGAAGGGCCGCACCTGATGATCATAGCGCCGCCCGAGTTGCTGGAAGCCTTCCCGACGGATCCGAACAACGGTGGACCGTACGTGATGTGGAAGGGAACACCGTACGCCCACCTGATGGTCCCGGTCGGGGCCCGCGGGGAGTAAGCTCGCCCGATTGACAGGGAGTTGAACCCCGGCGAAATGCCGGGGTCATACTGTTTCGACTCTCCCAACCGGTAAGGCAGGCAATGCGATTTTTCAAGCTGCCCATGCTCATTGGCCTGGGCTTCGTTGGTATTTATGGCTGCCAGGCCGAGGTGCCACCGCCGCAGTCCGCGTCCCTTCCGGCCGGCGTGACGTTGCTCGAAACCGTCGAGCGCCGGGATGACGAGCTCGTCATCCCGTATCGAAAGTTTCGGCTGGACAACGGTCTCACCGTCATCCTGCACGAGGACGAATCCGATCCGCTCGTGCACGTCGATGTCACCTACCACGTCGGCTCGGGACGCGAGGAGCTCGGCAGGTCCGGCTTCGCGCATTTTTTCGAGCACATGATGTTCCAGGGCTCCGAAAACGTCGGGGACGAACAGCATTTCAAGATTGTGACGGAGTCGGGCGGTAGCCTGAACGGTTCGACCAACAGCGATCGCACGAACTACTTCCAGACCGTGCCGGCCAACCAGCTCGAGAAGATGTTATGGCTGGAGGCGGACAGGATGGGATTCCTGCTTGATGCCGTGACCCAGGAAAAGTTCGAGATCCAGCGGGACACGGTCAAGAACGAGAGAGCGCAGCGGTACGAAAACCAGCCTTACGGTCTGTTGTCGGAACGGGTCGGCGAGGCCCTTTATCCGCCAGACCATCCATATTCCACGCCGAACATCGGCTATGTCGAGGATCTTGATCGCGTCGACGTCAATGACCTCAAGGCATTCTTCCTGCGCTGGTACGGACCGAACAACGCCGTGCTGACGATCGGCGGCCGGTTCGACGACTTTCAGACACTGGAGTGGGTAGCGAAGTATTTCGGGCCCATTCCCCGCGGCCCGGAGGTGGAAAACCCGGAGATCCCGACTTTCGGCCTTCCCGAGAATCGTTACCTGTCGATGGAAGACGATGTTGCGCTGCCGCTCGTGTACCTCGCGTTTCCGACCGTTTTCGCGCACCACGAAGACGAGGCGCCGCTGGACGTCCTGACGTCGATTATCGGCCAGGGCGAGACATCGCTCCTGTACAAGAACCTCGTAAAAGACAGGATTGCCGTGCAGGCGAGTGCCGGGCATGCCTGTCGTGAGCTGGCGTGCTCGTTGTCGCTGTACGCCATCGCAAACCCCGCCGCGGGCAAGACGCTGGCTGATGTGGAACAGATCATTCGCTCGTCTTTTGAGGAATTCGAGGGCCGCGGCGTGCTGGATGATGACCTGGCGCGGGTCAAGATGTCGATCGTGGCAGGCAAGATCTACGGTCTCGAGTCGGTTGCGGGCAAGGCTTCGAACCTCGCTTACTACGAAACCTTCAGGGGCAATCCGGACTACTCGGTGCAGGACATCGCGCGCTACGAAAGCGTCAGCAAGGACGACGTGATCCGCGTCTATAAGCAATACATCAAGGGCCGGCCGGCGGTGGTGATGAGTATTGTTCCGCGTGGCCAGGCGGCGCTGGTGGCCGCCGAAGACAACTGGACCAAGCCCGAGCGCGAGCTTCCCGACTACGAGTCTGTGACAGAGGCGGACCTGCAGTTCCGGCGCGCCACGGACGATTTCGATCGCAGCGTCATGCCGCCGGCGGGTGAAAATCCGAGCCTGACCTTGCCTGACACCTGGCGCGACAAACTCGACAACGGCATCGAGGTGCTGGGTGCGATCAGCTCCGAAACGCCGACCGTAGCGATCCGGCTCGAGGTCGACGCGGGCCAGCGGCACGAGTCGCTGGACAAGCTCGGCCTGGCGGCGCTGACTGCCGCGATGCTCAATGAGTCGACGACCGAATCGAGCAACGAGGAAATCAGCAACCGGCTTCGCAAGCTCGGCGCCAGCGTCCGTTTTGGCGCCGGTGACGAAGAGTCATCGATGATGGTTCGAAGCCTTTCCGAGAACCTGGACGAAACGCTCGCAATCGCCGCCGAGATGCTGTTCAAGCCGAAGTTCGACCCGGCCGACTTCGAACGCGTCAAGGCGCAGACGCTGCAGTTGATCGAACACAATAAGAAGGAAGCGGCCGTGACGGCGAGCAATGCCTTGAAGTTGCTGCTGTTCGGCGAAGACAACAGCTTCGCCCATCCGGACATCGGGACCCAGCAGACGGTCGCCGGTATTACCCTCGACGACGTCAAGGCGTTCTACGCCGAACATTACTCGCCGCGCATTGCGAGCATCGTTTTCGTTGGTGACCTGGCGCCGGCGGAGGCCCTGGCGCAGCTTTCCGTGTTCGCCGACTGGGAAGGGCCGGCCGTGCCCCCGCAGGCTCTGGCGTCATTCCCCGAACGCGATGAGACGCGGTTGTACCTCATCGACAAGCCCGGCGCGGCCCAGTCGGAAATCCGCATCGGCAAGCGTTCGCTCAAGTATGACGCCACCGGGGAGTACTACCGTGCGGGCATCATGAATTTCGTGCTGGGCGCGGCCTTCAACAGCCGAATCAATCTCAATCTGCGCGAAGACAAGGGCTACACCTACGGGGCGCAGTCCTATTTTTCGGGCAGCAAGGACTACGGCACATTCACCGCGTACGCCGGGGTTCGCGCCGACGCGACGGCTGATGCCGTCGTGCAGTTCGAAAACGAGATTCGCGCGTACGCGGAGAAAGGCATCACCGCTGAGGAACTCGCTTTCACCCGGCGCGCTTTGGGGCAGCGCGATGCGCGACGTTACGAAACGCCCACGCAGAAGCTCGGCTTCATCGGGCAGATGCTCGAATACGGCCTGGACGAGAATTTCGTCAGTGTCCAGAACGAGATCCTCGCCGGGATAGGGCAGGAAGAGATCAACCGCGTTGCGGGCAGGCACCTCGACATGGACGAAATGATCATCGTCGTCGTCGGGGACAAGCAGGCGATCATGCCGGACCTCGAGGGGCTGGGTTACGAGATCGTCGAACTCGACTAACCAGGGCTGCGGATGCATTAAACTGGAACAATGGCAACGAGGTCATGGCTGCACGCTGGTCTCCTCGCGATCGTCTGCGTTTCCGCGCCAGCCCGGGCAGCGGAGCTGTTCGCCGACGACGAGGTTCTGGATTTACGCCTGAAGGGGCCGCTCGGCACCCTGGTCGTCAATAAGGAGATTCGGCGGGACTATCCGTTCGAGTTCGAAGTCGATGGGCGCAGTATGGCGGTCGACGTGCGCGTGCGGGGTAACAGCCGCATCCTGTTCTGCGAGTTCCCGCCGCTGCGGCTCGATTTCGATGCGGCGAATGCCGAACCGGTTTTCGCAGGGCAGGACAAACTGAAGCTTGTCACGCACTGCCGCCAGGGCAGCGAAAGGTCGGAGAATGACGTTCTCGATGAGTACACGGCCTACCGCATCTTCAATGCCATAACGCCGCGGAGTTACCGCGTCCGCCTGGCGCGGATCCATTACGAGGACACGACCGGCGAACTGGATGGCCTCGAGCAGCCGCACTACGGCTTCCTGATCGAGTCGGACAGGGAACTCGCGCGGCGCATGGGAGTTGAGGCCGCCAGGCTCCCAGGCGCGCCCTACACGCAACTCGATGCCGTGCAGATCGCCCGGGTCTTCGTGTTCCAGTACCTGATCGGGAATCTCGATTACTCGCTCGTGACGGCCGAGTACGACGAGCATTGCTGCCACAACCTGGACGTGTTCCAGGGCGAGGACAGGTTGTACCCGGTGCCCTACGATTTCGATCTGTCGGGCCTCGTGAACGCCGTTTACGCAAAGCCGAACCCGGACTTCGGGCAGAGGCGGGTGACCCAACGCCGCTACGTCGGCTATTGCTCCTCGGACATCGCGACGATAGGCGAGGCTCTCGACCATATCACCGGATTGCAGGAGGAAATCCTCGCGGTTCTCGCCTCGGTCCCGGCCATTGGTCAGCGTGCCGCCAAAGATCGACAGCGCTACATCGAGGATTTTTTCAAAGCGGCGAGCAAGCCGCAAAAACTCCTCAAACAATTCGGCCGCGACTGCATCGGGCGAGACTATGGCAGGCCTGTGCGGTAGACCCTGACCCGTCATCGTCGAGACGAATAGCCTGCAGCACGATATCCTTGCGGGGGTATGAAGGCAGCCATCTTCGACATGGACGGACTGCTCATCGACTCGGAACCGCTGTGGAAGGCAGCGGAGATCGAGGTCTTCGGGTCGCTGGGTGTGCCACTGACGCCAGAGCTTTGCAGGCAGACGACCGGCGTGCGCCTCGATGGCGTCGTGCGGCACTGGTACGAGCGGTACCCGTGGCGCGGCGCTTCCCATGCCGAGGTGGAAGCACGGGTCCTCGAAACGGTCAGCCGTTTGATCGCGGAGGAGGGCAGCCTGATGCCGGGCGTCGAGACGACGATCGAGACTCTGCTCAATGCCAACTACCGGCTCGCCGTCGCATCTTCTTCCCCGTTGCAGCTGATGCGAGCGGCGCTCGAGAAATTGGGAATCATCGACGTGTTCCCGGTACTGCATTCCGCGGAGGATGAGGAGCGCGGCAAGCCGGATCCTGCCGTATACCTGACAACTCTCTCGCGGCTGGATGCCGAGCCGGGGGCGTGCTTTGCCCTGGAGGACTCGATCCTGGGGGTGCAGGCAGCAAAGGCTGCCGGCATAGCCGTCGTCGCGGTACCGGACCCTGGTGAGGCCGCCGATCCCGGTTTCGGCGAGGCGGACGTGGTCCTCGCATCGTTAACGGAGTTCACGCTGGAGCAGGCCCTGATATGAACAAGCGCGATTTGCTGAAACTCGCCGGTGCCGTGTCGCTGGCCCACGCTACCGGGACTTCATTCGCTGCCGCCGGCTCGAGCTTCGACAACCTTGCAGCGAATGCCGAACCGATCACGGCCGGGGAACGGCGCCGTCGCATCGGTCGCGCGCAGGCGCTTATGCGCGAACACAAGATCGACGCCATCCTGCTCGAGGCGGGCTCCGCGCTGGTTTACTTCACCGGTGTCCGCTGGTGGCGCTCCGAGCGTTTCACCGGCGCAGTGATTCCGCGGAAGGGTGAGGTTGCGATCATCACCCCGTATTTCGAGGAGCCCTCGATTCGCGAGAGCCTGGTCGTCGGCTCGGACGTGCGGACCTGGCACGAGAATGAAAACCCGTTCGAACGGGTGGCGCAGGCCTTGCGGGACCGGGGCGTCGAGTCGGGGCGTATAGGCATCGAGGAGACCGTGCGCTATTTCATCGCCGAGGGCGTCGCCAGGGCCGCGCCGGACTGCGAGATTGTCCCTGCCGATCCCGTGACCCGCGGCTGCCGCATGTTCAAGTCGCCGGCTGAAATCGCGCTCATGCAGACGGCCAACGACATCACGCTCGCCGCCTATGCGCACGTTTATCAAAACGTGGAGGCCGGAATGCGCAGCGAGGACCTGTCTGCGCTGATGAACGAAACCACGACATCGCTGGGCGGCAGCCCGGCCTTTGCCATGGTTCTGCTCAACGAAGCGAGCGCCTATCCGCATGGCACCGGCACGCCGCAGACCGTCCGCGAAGGAAGCGTAATCCTGATGGACTGCGGTTGCGAGGTGCACGATTACAACTCGGACATTTCACGGACCTGGGTTTATGGTGAACCGACGGCGAAGCAGAGACGTGTCTGGGAAACCGTCAAGCGCGGCCAGGAACTCGCGCTGGAAACGGCGAAGAACGGCATTCCGGCGGGCAGGGTGGATGACGCTGTGCGCCGGTTCTATGAACGGGAGGGATTCGGCCCGGCCTACAAGACCCCCGGCCTGTCGCACCGCCTCGGGCACGGCATCGGCATGGACGGCCACGAACCCATCAACTTCGTCCAGGGAGAAGCCACGCCGCTCGCACCCGGCATGTGCTTCTCGAACGAGCCGGGCATCTACATCTACGGCGAGTTCGGTGTGCGCCTGGAGGATTGCCTGTATATGACCGAAGACGGGCCGCAGCTGTTTACGCCACTGTCGGGCTCGATTGACATGCCTTTCGGGTGGGGCGGCCATGGGCCTGGCACACCGTAATATGCGTATAATGTATATTATGTTAAATTATGCACGTATCTCGGAATCAGACCTCTTAAACGAGCGCCCTCCCGCGCATTCGATCCCAGGCCGGCCGGGATAAGCGTCCTGCACCTCTTGTACCCGCGCCCACGCCTGAGCGTGCGGCTTGGTCATTACCAGAACTCGGGCGTGCCCGGGTTTTATCCGGCCCATGACGGGCAAGTTATGAGATTTAAGCGTCTGTTTTTATTGTAATTTTTGTTATAATTGGCGCAACTAGTCGCTTATTACGCCGATGCTGCCGCGATTTTTGCCTCTGCTGGCCGGTCTGATGCCCTTTACCGCCATGGTTGGGGCGTTCGTCATCGGGCGTGCCTATGACGTATTGCCGCCGTGCAACCCGGTTCTGGATGGCTGCCTGTCCATCAGCGCCACCGGTCGCAGGCCTCCGGGCAGCTTCCTTTTCAAGGCGCTGATGCTGCCCTATTCCCTCGTGCTCGTCTTCCTGTGGTTTTATGCCGTCGAGTGGCTGCGCGCGCTGAACCCGAAGCTGAGTAAGGCAGCGTCTTCTGCAATCCTCATTAGTGGCATCGTCGGGGCGCTGGCACTCATCGTCTACGTGACGTTTCTCGGCACCAAGGAGCCGATTTACGAGTTCATGCGCCGTACGGGCATCTATTTTGGCTTCCTCGGCACGGGGCTGGCCCAGTTATTCGTCGCGATCCCGCTGTTACGGCTCGCCCGTTGGGAACCCTGGCGCAACCTGCTGGGCGTGGCCCGCATCCTCGTCGGCCTGTCCGTGGCCCTGTTCGGGCTCGGCATCCTCAACATCATCATGCGGCAGGTGCTCGAGGACCCGGATGCTGCGGAGAACATCATCGAGTGGCTGGCCGCATTGGGCATACAGCTCCACTTCGTGATTCTTTATTGGGTCTGGCGGGCTACCGGCTTCAGCGCCAGCGTCGGCGTTGCCGCTCGGGGCCCGGAATGAGCCGGCTGGATGCGCTCAGTTCGCCGCCTTGGTCATATCCGACTCGTCCAGCAGGTCCTCGTCACTGTCTTCGGCATCGGGTGCCAGCGAATAGTCCAGAACCCCCGTTGCGATAAGGTCCGTTGAGGCCTGCGCAACCTCCAGCTCGGTTTCGACTTCGCGCAGCTTGACCTCTGACTTCAGATTCTCGGTGGCCCGATCCGAGAGCTCGTTGCGCAGTTCGCGCGTCTTGATGACCGAGTCTTTCAGGTCTTTCGACAGTTTCTCGATTTTTTCCTGCTGATGCGAAATGACGTTGTCGCGCTTTTCGCAGCTCTCCCGGGCCTCCTTGAGCTCATTTTCGAGCCCCTCGAGTCTTTCCGAAGATTTGCTGGCCTCTCCCTGGGAGATGCGCAGCTCTGCTTCCAGCGAACGAATCCGGTCGTCCCGAGGATCCCGCTTCTTGGCCCGCGACTTGGTCCCCAGCGAGGCGCTGAGCGACGACAGGAGCCATCCGAGCAGGAAGGCGCCTACCACCATCAGGATCAGGTTCTGCGGAAGATCGACAAACATCGGCATAGATTATGCGCTTTTATTGATCAGAAAAGGACCGAGTTCTCAATCCGGTGACCTGAGCTGGTGGCTTTAGCGTTCGACGATATCCGCCGGCCTGCCGGCCAATAGATTTTAATTGTCTATATATTATAGTAACTTATGGATCTTTCTTAGAAACTTTGACAGTTAGTTGCCTGGAATTTGGCGCGCTGGCGGCCAGTCACCGCTCGACCCGGGACTGCGGCGGCTGCGAGTAACAAAAGCCCCCGTGCGCATAGCAAAGACGGTTCCAATGCCGGAGCCCCAGTGACACGAACACATGCAGGCTTGCACACGCATTCGGGACCACACATAAGCGTTACCCCGTACCCGGGCAGCCTATTCTTTCAGGACCTCCAGCGCCCTGTCCGGAAAGTCGGTGAAAAGCCCGTCGGCGCCGACACCGACGACGAAGAAACGAACGAGTGACTCGAAGTCCTTGAAGCCGGCGGGCAGGTCATCTGCGCGGAAGGTGTAAGGATGCACGGCGAGGCCATTTGCGTGCGCATTCCCGACCAGTTCGGTAGCAGCCGGCACTCCGTCGACCGGGTCCAGCGTGTAGGCCTGCATGAGCCACGGGCCGATGCCGTCGGCCACCTTAGCCACCTCGGCGAGCCCGGCCGGTGTCCGCAGGGCATCGTAATCGGTGTCCGATTCGCGCCAGAGATTATCCGCGATCAGTTGAATCAACCGGTACGGGCACTTCAGTTCCAGCCGCAGCCGCTTTACCTCGGCAAAATCGAAGCACTGCACGTAGACGGGGTCTTCCCGGCCCTCGTAACCGTGCCGGCGGAGCTCACCCAGAAGCAGCGGTGCAATATCGACGCCCTGCTCCCGGTGCCATGCGGGTCTCTTTATTTCCGGATAAACACCTGCGACGCGCCCGGCTCTCTCGTTGAGCGCACGGATAAACTGGAGCTCCTCGGCCAGCGTGTGGATGCGGAATTCACCGGACCTCGGCGGGTAGCGGCCCGGATACACCGGGGTGCCGTCACTGCGCAAGCGCTCCCAGACACGGAGCTCTCTGAGTTCGGTGAGCTCGAAGTCCCTGACGTAGTAGCGGCCGTCATCCCGGCTTCTCTCCGGGAATCGGTCCGCTACGTCGCTGACCCTGTCAAGGTGGATGTCGTGGAGCACGATCAGCTCGTCGTCGCGGGAGGCCACGATGTCCTGCTCCAGGTAGTCGGCCCCCATTTCATGAGCGAGGCGCTTGGCGTCGAGCGTGTGCTCGGGGAGGTAGCCTGAGGCGCCCCGATGGGCAATTACGATCGGCATCAGGCTAATGTATTAGTTGAATATACATCGATAACTAATTGTTATCGATAATATTACCGTCATCATCAAAGCCCGGGAAGTCGACCACCTCCCAGCGCGAAGTCTCTTTCCCGCGCGCCTGGAACGTGATCGAATCGACGATGGTCCGCGCGTTCCATTCGACGTCGTCCTGAGCGCGCTGCACAACGTCTGCCGGCGTTTCTCCCATGTGGCCGAACGGCTGTATCGAAACCATATTGATATCATTGGCGTCGGCCACATCCATCATGTAGTGCACCAGGTCGGGCTTCTCGGCGAGGATATCGGCGACGATCACGACGACTTCTGCGGCCTTGATCTGGGCAATCAGCTCGTCCTTGATAGCCTCGAGGCCGCCTGTTTCGGGAATATTTTCCGGCTTGCTGACATTGACGTAATAGAAGCGGTCAACACTCTCGAGGAACTCGAAGATGCGCAGGTAGTCATCAGTTTCGTTGAACGCATGCGTCACGAACACACGAATCGGGTTTTTTTCGGACACAGGCAACTCCTTTGCGGCCTTTGCCAGCGCTTAAGTTTATACTAACCGCCTCCTATGAGACTCCTCCTGTACAACATCCGGTACGCCGTTGGTGGCGGTGCGAGCATGCACATGCCCCTGCCGGGTGCGGGCTACGTGCTGGGCAACCAGAGCGTCCTGCCGGAAATCACCGGGTTCATAAAGTCGGTCGATCCCGACATCGTCGGCCTGATCGAGGTGGATACCGGCTCCATCAGGAGCCGCAAGGTTAACCAGGCGGAAGCCATTGCGTCCGATCTCGGGATGAACACCTCTTACGAGACCAAGTACGGCAGCAAATCCATTAACAAGATTTTGCCGATCGTGCGCAAACAGGGTAACGCGTTCATGGCTGCCGAGCGGGTCCACGGCGAGAAGTTTCACTACTTCGACACGGGCATCAAGCGCCTGATCATCGAACTCGAGATGGAAGACTTCGCCGTCTTCCTCGTGCACCTGTCCCTGAAATATCGCCATCGGCACTTGCAGCTGCGGCGTCTTTACGACCTTATTGCCGAGACAAGAAAGCCGGTCATCGTTGCCGGGGACTTCAACACGTTCTGGGGTGAGAACGAGATCTACCTGTTCAAGCGTGCGGCCAGGCTCCAGTCGGCCAACCTCCACGGCCTGCCCACCTATCCCAGCCGTGCGCCTCGCAAGGAACTCGACTTCATTCTTTACCAGGAGGGCATCGAGGTGACGTCTTTCGAGGTGCCGCGAGTGAAATTCTCGGACCACCTGCCATTGATTTGTGATTTTGAAGTCGCCTGAGGAGGGCGATCAGCATGCAACACTGGACTAAAGAAATCGACAACGACGGTATCGCCTGGTTACGTCTCGACAAGGCAGATTCCAGCGCTAACATGCTCTCGACCGAGGTCATGACGGAACTCGGCGGCATCATCGATGAATTGGAGGCGAAGCCGCCTCGCGGCGTCGTGATTTACTCTGGCAAAAAGAGCGGCTTCGTAATGGGCGCCGATATCAACGAGTTCACCGCGGTCGACACGCCGGACAAGGCGTACGAGGTCACCCGCCTTGGTCAGCAGCTGTTCGACAGGATCGAAGCGCTCCCCTGCCCGACGGTAGCCGTCATCAACGGCTTCGCCATGGGCGGGGGTCTCGAACTCGTCATGGCGCTGGACTACCGCGTTGCCCTGGCGAGCAAGAAAAGAATTCTCGGCCTGCCCGAAGTCAAGCTGGGTCTGCATCCCGGCTTCGGCGGTACGGTCCGGGCCGTGCAGATCTGCGGCGTACGGCCTGCCATGCAGCTGATGCTGACCGGCAGCCCGATTACCGTCGACAAGGGCCGCAAGATCGGCCTCATCGACCGCATCGTGACCGAGGACAGCTGGCGGCAGGCAGCGAAGCGGTTCGTCGACACCAGGCCTGCGAGGCAGCGCGCACCGTTCGTGGAGAGGCTGCTGAGTACGGCCCTGTGCAGACCACTGATCAAGCCGATGCTGGTCAAGCAAGTGGCGTCCAAGGCGCGAAAGGACCACTACCCTGCCCCGTACAAGATGATCGACCTGTGGGCGCGCCACGGCGCATCACCGCGGACCGGCTACGAGGCGGAGGCCCGGTCGTTCGCAGAACTCATGTGCACGAGCACGTCGCGCAACCTCGTTCGGGTGTTCTTTCTGCAGAACAAGCTCAAGGCCCAGGGTCGCAAGACCGACGCTCAGATCAAGCACGTGCATGTAGTCGGCGCAGGCGTCATGGGAGGCGATATTGCTGCCTGGTGCGCGTTGCGCGGGCACACCGTAACCCTGCAGGACCGCGAGGAAAAGTACGTGCAGCCGGCCATCGAGAGAGCGGGCAAGGCTTTCTCGAAACGAGTTCGCGATGAACAGGAACGGCAGGCGACAGCCGCGCGCCTGCGTAGCGACGTCGCGGGAGCGGGTGTCGGCGATGCCGACCTGGTCATCGAGGCCATCTTCGAGAACCTCGAAGCCAAACAGGCGCTGTACCAGGAACTCACTCGGAAGATGAAGCCCGGGGCTCTGCTGGCGACCAATACTTCCAGCATCCGGCTCGAGGAACTGCGCACGGTCCTCCCCGAGCCTGAGCGCTTCATCGGCCTGCACTTCTTCAACCCGGTAGCCCAGTTGCCGCTCGTGGAAGTCATTCGCTGCGACGATACGGACCAGGATGCGCTGGACGCGGGATTCGCGTTCGTGAAGGGTATCGGCAAACTGCCCCTGGAGTGCCGGAGTTCGCCCGGCTTCGTTGTCAACCGGATTCTCGCACCCTACATGGCGGAGGCGATGCACCTGGCCGAGGACGGCGCCGGGCTGGTCGAGATCGACCGCGCGGCCGAACGCTTCGGGATGCCGATGGGCCCGGTCGAACTGGTGGATAGCGTCGGCATCGATGTCGCGTTACACGTCTCCCGCGTGCTCGGTGAGGCGATGAATCGCCCGATTCCGACCAGCCTTGCCGAAATGGTCGACCAGGGCCACCTGGGCCGGAAGTCCGGCCAGGGCTTTTACCGGTGGGTCGACGGCAAGGTTCAGAAGCCCGATAGCGACGGCGGCGGCAGCCTGGGCGACATCGAGGACCGGCTCATCCTGCCTATGGTCAACGAAGCCGTCGCCTGCCTGGCCGAGGGCGTCGTCACGGATGCGGACCTGCTCGATGCCGGCGTCATCTTCGGTACCGGATTCGCCCCGTTTCGCGGCGGTCCGATCAACTATGCAAGAGAACGCGGCGTGGAGTCGGTGGTTGCCAGGCTTCGCGCGCTCGCCGAGGTGCATGGCGAGCGTTTCGAGCCGCATCCACACTGGGAAGCGCTTTGATGCGTGACGGAACTCGCAGAGGCCCGGCTGAAACTGTGCGCCGCTTCACGCTGCGTAGCCGCGGCAGTACCGGAAGTTGTTGAATTAAAGGTAGAATACGGCGCAATCGGGAGCTGAATCAGGATGATCAATGTCAGGTGAGCAGATAAGCACCGAACTGCTCCGTAGCTTTTCGCCGCTCGACGGCCTCAAGCGCGATAATCTTGCCGCGTTGGCGCGCAAGGTGCAGTTGCGTGAGTTGTCGCCGGGACAGGTCCTTTTCAAGGAAGGTGACACCGAGAAGCGCACGATCTATATCGCGTCGGGCATTCTCGAACTGCTCGACCAGGGCAAGGTCATCGGTACCGTCGAGGGCGGCACCGATCTCGCCCGCAACCCGGTTACCCCTGTCTTTCCCCGGCGGGTCTCTGCCCGTGCTCGCGATCGCGTGAAGTTCATCTCCATCGACAGCGATCTGCTGGACGTCATGCTGACCTGGGACCAGACCGGCACCTACGAGGTATCCGAACTCCAGGGACAAAGCGAGGATTCCGGCGAAGACTGGATGACGATGCTGCTGCAGACAAAAGCGTTTCACAAGATACCGCCGGCCAATATCCAGGCGATATTCATGCGCATGCAGCAGATCAACTATAAATCTGGCGATATCATCCTGAAGCAAGGCGCCGAAGGCGATTATTTCTATGTTTTGACCCGCGGCTCGGCGGTCGTGACCCGCGAGACACCGCTGTCCAAGGAAGGGATCAAGCTCGCGGAACTCCACGTCGGCGATACCTTCGGCGAGGAAGCGCTCATTTCCGATGCCAAGCGCAACGCTACAGTCACGATGACCAGTGACGGCGCCGTCATGCGGCTGGGCAAGGAAGACTTCAAGAAACTGCTCAACGAGCCCATGCTCGACTGGGTCACCCAGGAGCAGGCCGAGAAGATCGTGGCGGGCGGCGGTCAGTGGCTGGACGTGCGCCTGCCCAGCGAGTTCGAGAACCAGCACCTGGAAGGCGCCCTCAACATCCCGCTTTACTTCATTCGGCTGAAGATCAACACGTTGGACAGGGATCGGCAGTACGTGGTCTGTTGTGATACGGGGCGCCGCAGTTCGGCCGGCGCCTACATCCTGAGCGAGCGCGGCTACCAGGCGTTCGTGCTGCAGGGCGGCATCAGCACCGAGTAATAGGCGCTACGGGGCGTGCCGCGCTCACATCGTGTGGGTCGGCTTTTCCCCGCCGAGGGCTCCGGCCAGGTAATTCTCGATTTTCTTCTGGGTGTTGCCCTGGTCCTGGTCAGAGAACTGGACCCCGATGCCCGCAGTTCGCTTGCCCTGGGCGCCCTTGGGCGTCATCCAGATGACCTTGCCCGCAACAGGAATTTTCTCTTCCTCACCCATGAGATTGAGCAGCATGAACACCTCGTCGCCCAGCCGGTACGAGCTGTTGGTCGGAATGAACAGGCCGCCGTTGACGACGTTCTGCATGTACGCGAGATACAGCGCACTCTTGTCCTTGATCGTCAGCGTCAGGAGTCCCGGTTTGGTCATGTATCCACCTCGTTGGCCAGGCCATTGGCCCAGTCGATTAGCAGGCTCTCGAACGTCAGCTGGAC
Source organism: Woeseiaceae bacterium (assembly GCA_041572475.1). Lineage (GTDB taxonomy): Bacteria > Pseudomonadota > Gammaproteobacteria > Steroidobacterales > Woeseiaceae > UBA1847. The sequence continues at coordinate 6,307 of JBFFSI010000022.1, read as the reverse complement.
GTTATAAGACCCTGCCGGCTGCCCACGCAGCCTGTTGATCGTGTCTAGATAACAGAACAGATTTCGCCTGTCCATGCGCTTCAGCACAGTTTCCCCAATCGCACCGGCGACGGGTATCTCGGGCGCCCCCGAGGCCGCCGAAATGGCTGCCTGGACCTGCCTCGACAGCCAGGTGAGCACGAACGGGGGATCGATCTTTGCCCAGCGTCCGGCGACATCCAGGGGCGACGCGGAGCCGGACGCCACGGCGCCAAGGTCCCGGCGCATGGCGGCATGCAGATCCAGCTGCTCCAGGGCCTCGATGGCCGCAATTGGCGCGTTCCCGGCGAGTTCGAGGGCCTGCGCCCACGCGGTGCCCGGCTGCAACCTGTCCAGCCAGGCGAGCCCCAGGGAGGCATCCGGCGCCCGAATGTCCATGCGCTGGCAGCGGCTGTAAATCGTGGCTGGCAGCGCCCCGGCCCTGTCCGCGACCAGGATCAGCAAGGCGTCCCCGGGCGGCTCCTCGAGCGTCTTCAGCAGGCTGTTGGCCGCGTTACTCGTCATCAGCTGCGCCGGCTCGATGACGGCCACTTTGCCCCTGCCCGCGTAACTGGTCAGCCCGATATCCGACACGAGTTCGCGGATCTGCTCGATCCCGATCGTGGACTTGTCCTCGAAGGGTGCAATCCAGCGAAGGTCGGCGTGTTCGAGTGGCCGATACGGGAACACCGGGACATCGCCGGCGGTGCCGAGGCGGGTCCGTGCCATCCAGTCGGCGGCGGCTCGCTTGCCGACGCCGGGTGGCCCTGTCAGCAGAACCGCGTGCGGCATGCGCCCCTGCGCGATGCTGTCTCGCCACTTTTCGGCGAATGTCTCAAGCCACTCTATATGCATTAAATCAATAAGTTAAAAATCATTCTTAAGCTAATTTCTCTTTCCCAGCAGGCCATAGGCAATGTCGCCGATCTGCGCTTTGACGGCGTCGAGGTCCTTGCCGGCGTCGACGACCATGAAGCGACCCGGTTCCGCCCGGGCCAGTTCCAGGTAGGTCTCCCGCACCCGTCCGAAAAACTCGGCCCGCTCCGATTCGAATCGATCAGGCTCGCTTCGTCGGCCGGCCCTTGCAAGGCCGGTGTCGACTCCCGCATCAAGCAGAATCGTCGCATCGGGCCAGAGGTCGCCATGAACCCAGTCAGCCAGCCGGTCGATTTCGGCCATCGGCAAGCCCCGACCACCGCCCTGGTAGGCGCGGCTGGAATCGGTAAATCGGTCGCAGACGACCCATGATCCGGCGCTCAATGCCGGTTCGATCAGGTTGTTCACGTGGACCGAACGGGCCGCGAAGATCAGCAGCAACTCCGCGACGTCCGGCAGCGGCTCGTCACCGTGCTCCGCGACCATCTCGCGAATGCGCTCGGCGATCGGCGTGCCGCCCGGCTCACGCGTCGTGACGACGTCCACCCCGTTGCGCCGCAGGATGTCGGTGAAATGGGCCATGTTCGTCGACTTCCCGACGCCCTCGATACCCTCGAATGTGATGAATTTACCCCGTTCCATCGTTCGCCCCGTTAGCGCCTGCTGCTCCTGAGCCGCTTGAGGTACTGCGCGACAGCTTGGTCATGTTCTTCCTTGGTTACCGAAAAGGCGTGACTGCCATCCCCAAGGCCGGTTGCCACGAAGTACAGTTCCTCCCCATCTGCAGGATGCAGCGCAGCATGGATCGCATCTCTTCCGGGCAGCGCAATGGGGGTCGGCGGCAACCCGTGCCGCGTGTAAGTGTTGTACGGCGTGTCGGTCCGGAGGTCCTTCCGGGTCAGGTTGCCGTTAAAGTCCTTGCCGATGCCATAGATGACGGTCGGGTCCGTTTGCAGGCGCATGCGTTTCTGCATTCTGCGCACGAATACGCCCGCAATTCGTGCTCGCTCATCGGCACGCGCCGTTTCCTTCTCCACGATCGAGGCCAGGATCAGGGCCTCGTAAGGCGTGGCAAGGGGCAGGCCGTTGTCCCGTCCCGCCCATTCCTCGGCAAGTGCGGTTTGCATGTGCTCGTAGGCCTGTTGCAACAGGTCACGATCGGACGTGCCTCGCGGAAAGTGGTAGGTCTCAGGCAGGAACAGCCCTTCGGGGTGCGTCGTCGCAGCGCCCAGTGAATCAAGAAAGCCGGGCCAGTCCTCATCCGTCAGGCTGGCTTCGATCTGCGGGTCGGCGTGCATTGCGGCGAGCAGTTCCCACTGGTTCCAGCCTTCGATTATCGTAAAGGGGTACAGCCGCACGTCGCCGCTCGTGAATTGCTCGAGCAGCGCAGCCGGTGTGGTCTCGGCTGCGATCAGGTACTCGCCGGCCTGGATCGAACCGGCCTTGCCTTTCCAGCGTGCGTAAAGACGATAGAGCGCCGGATGCTCGATGATCCCGCGCCTCGCGAGTTCCTCGCTGACGCTGTGGAACGACGCACCGACCACGATTTCGAAAGGTGCCGGCGACCCGGAGAGACTAACGGGCGTGGTCAGAAAGACCCGCATCTGCCAGGCGGCAAGCGCAGCGGCCGCGAGCAGCAGGATCAGCCCTGCAGAACCGATCAGGAGGAGTCGTTTCAAGCGCCTTGTAACCCGTCAGCAAGAGACACCCGGCGCATGTTACCGCAGATTGGGAAACTAGCCCTCGAATGCGCCGAGGATGAGGCTGCTGTTGGTGCCACCGAAGCCGAACGAGTTGGATACGACCTTGCGCAACCGGGCCTCCCGCGCGGCCAGCGGCACGCAGTCGAGGTCGCAGGCGGGGTCCTGCTTGTCCAGGTTGCTGGTCGGCGGCACGACCTGTTCCCGCAGGGCCTGCACGCAGAAGATCGCTTCGGCCACTCCGGCCGCGCCGAGCATATGGCCGGTCGTCGACTTGGTCGAGCTGACCATCAGGTGGTCGGCTGCAGCGCCGAAGGCGCGCCGGATGCCGACGGTCTCGCCGATGTCCCCGGCGGGCGTCGAGGTTCCATGCGCATTGACGTAATCGATTTCTTCCGGCTGTACTCGGGCATCCTGCATGGCTGCAACCATCGCTTTGCGGGCGCCCTCGCCGTCCTCGGGCGGAGTCGTGATGTGGTAGGCATCGCCGCTCATGCCAAAGCCCAGTAACTCGGCATAGATGGTTGCACCTCTCGCCCGGGCGTGCTCGAGTTCTTCCAGCACCACGCAACCTGCGCCATTGCCCAGCACGAACCCGTCGCGATCCACGTCGAAAGGACGACTCGCACGCTGTGGCTCGTCGTTACGCGTCGACATGGCCTTCGCCGAGCAGAAGCCGCCGATTGCGAGCGGCGTCGTCGCGTACTCGGATCCGCCCGCGATCATGACTTCTGCGTCGCCGTGCTGGATCATGCGGCCGGCGAAACCGATGCAATGCGCCGACGTAGCGCAGGCAGTCACGATGGAGACGTTCGGCCCGGTAATGTGCTTCATGATGCTGACGTAGCCGGACGTCATGTTGATGATGCTGCCGGGAATGTAGAACGGCGATACCTTGCGCGGGCCGCCTGCCAGCATCTTGTTGTGATTGTCCTCGATGAACTTGATGTCGCCGATGCCCGAGCCCATGGCTACGCCAACCCGGTGACCGTTGTCCTCGGTGATTTCCAGCCCCGAGTGCGCGAGCGCGTCGAAACTGGCGGCGACCCCGTAGTGAATGAACGGGTCCGTCTTGCGCACGTCCTTGGGCGCGAGATACGCACTCGTGTCGAAATCCTTGACCTCGCCGGCAATCTGGGTCGCATAGCCACTGATGTCGAAGGCCTCCACGGTGCCGATGCCGGAGTTGCCTTCGAGCACATTCCGCCAGGCCTCATCCAGCCGGTTTCCCACCGGCGAGACGATACCCATGCCGGTGATGACCACGCGTCGGGTTTTCAAGATGGTTCCGTAACTTGCGGCAGAACTGCCGAAAATCGAGTGAGGAAAAAAGGGCGCGGCCGGCCGGCCGCGCCCCGGATATTAGCTGTCGCTTGCGCGAGCGGTTACGAAGTCGATGGCCTGCTGAACCGTGGTGATCTTTTCAGCCTCCTCGTCGGGAATCTCGGTCTCGAATTCCTCTTCGAGGGCCATTACCAGCTCGACCGTGTCGAGCGAGTCGGCGCCCAGATCATCGACAAAGGAAGCATCGTTCGTAACTTCTTCCTCTTTGACGCCGAGTTGCTCGGCAACGATGCTCTTAACTTGTTCTTCGATACTGCTCATGGTTGTCGCTTCTCCTGAGAAGACTCTCTGTTAAATCGCAGGGGGCGTCCCGTGTTTGCCTGTATTCACGCCCTGAAAACTGTTCTTTGCGAATCGTAAGTCCTTGATATTTCAAGGTTGCGGTGACCGTGGCAGGCTATTGTATGTGAATAGACTAGCGCAATCTAGACGCAAATGGGCGCCGCTCAGTCCATGTACATGCCGCCGTTCACGTGCAGCGTCTCGCCAGTGATATAAGCTCCCGCCGCCGAGGCCAGGAACAGGGCCGCCGCCGCGATGTCCTCCCCATCGCCGAGCCGGCCGAGGGGGATCCCGGCGAGCATCTCCTCACGCTGACCCTCGGGAAGGACCCGTGTCATGTCGGTGTCGATGAAGCCGGGCGCCACCACGTTGACCGTGATGTTCCGGGACCCGATTTCCTTGGCCAGAGACTTGGAGAAGCCGATGATGCCGGCCTTGGCAGCCGCGTAATTGGCCTGACCCGCGTTGCCCATCACGCCGATGACCGACGCAATGTTGATGATGCGGCCTTTCTTCGCCTTCATCATGCCGCGCAGGCAGGCCTTGCTGACCCGAAAGGCGCCGCTGAGGTTGGTGGACAAAACGTCGTCCCATTCTTCGGCTTTCATCCGCATCAGCAGGTTGTCGCGGGTGATGCCCGCATTATTCACGAGGATCGTCGGGCTGCCTTCGTTGCCGTTGATGTCCTTGACGGCCGCCTGAACTGAAGCCTCATCCGCTATGTCCAAAACGATACCGCGGCCCGCTTCGCCCAGCCGCTCCGAGATCGACCGGGCCCCGCTGTCGCTGGTCGCCGTGCCGATGACCGTTGCGCCAGTCGCAGCAAAAGCGTCAGCAATTGCCGCGCCGATGCCGCGTGATGCGCCTGTGACGAACGCAATCTCACCCTCGAGCATGCGGGGGCTAAAGATCTCAATCATGACGCTTATCCATCGAAAATCACTGTCGCTCAAATCCGCAGCGCTTTATCTAAACCCGCGATCGAGTCGAGACTATCTACACGCAATTCCCTTGCAATCCGGCGTGTCAAACCGGCAAGCACCCTGCCGGGACCACACTCGACAATCTGGGTTGCACCATTGCCGACAATGGCGTTGACTGTGTCGACCCAGCGCACAGGGCTATGTACTTGACGTGCCAAGTGTTCTCTGATGTCTTCAGGGCCGTCATACGGTTGCGCTGTTGTCGCATTGTAGACAGCCAGTTTTGGTAGCAAAATATCGATGTCGGCGAGTTTCGCCCCGAGCGCGACGCCCGCGTCCACCATTAGTGACGAATGTGACGGAACGCTGACCTTAAGCATGATCGCCCGCCGAGCACCCGCATCCTCAGCGCGGTTTATGGCGCGTTTTACGGCTTCTTTGTGGCCCGCGATTACAATCTGCCCAGGAGAGTTGAAGTTTACCGGTTCCGCAACACCAACGCCCGACGCCTCTTCACAGAGCCTGATAACGGCATGATCATCAAGTCCTATGATAGCCGCCATAGCGCCAATACCCGGGGCAACCGCGTCGTACATCAGCTTGGCGCGCTCTCTGACGAGCGCGAGCGCTTCTTCGAAATCGAGAGAACCCGCACAAACCAACGCAGTGTATTCGCCGAGGCTGTGGCCTGCCATGCAGACCGGATCCGAAATCTCCTGAGACGCCCAGATGCGGTATGCGGCGACGCCCGCCGTAAGCATAGCGGGCTGGGTTACGGTAGACTCATTCAGTCTTTCGGCGGGGCCATATTGGGTAACCTCCCATAGGTCATATCCAAGTATCTTGCTGGCTTCCGCATACGTGTGCGATACGACATCGTACTTTTCCGCTAGTTCCCCTTGCATGCCGACTGACTGGGAACCCTGGCCTGGAAATACCAAGGCAATACTCATCGATCTCCCCCCTCAGCGAATGCAAGCGTAGGTAACAATTATAGCGCCGCGCGGGCGCGGACTCTAATCAGGATGCCCCCCGCGGTCAGTGCACCAGCGAGCGCCCCGTAAAGGTGTGCGGCCACGATGACGTTGCCACCGCTGCCCGCCTCCGAGCCCGGCAGCGGCCCCACCAGCTGCTCATAAGCAAGCTTCGCGACGAGCGCAGCGG
>JBFFSI010000021.1:0-33894 GCA_041572475.1 Woeseiaceae bacterium | reverse complement strand
GAGATGGTGATGCCGGGCGACAACGTGCAGATGACGGTGGACCTGATCGCGCCGATCGCGATGGAGGAAGGCCTGCGTTTCGCCATCCGCGAGGGTGGCCGTACCGTCGGCGCCGGCGTCGTAGCGAAAATTATCGAGTAATAGTATGACGAATCAGAACATCAGGATACGCCTCAAGGCTTTCGATCATCGGCTGATCGACAATTCGGCGCGCGAGATCGTCGAGACCGCCAAGCGCACTGGCGCCACGGTGAAAGGGCCGATACCGCTGCCGATGAAGAAGGAACGGTATACGGTGCTCATTTCACCGCACGTCAACAAGGACGCGAGGGACCAGTACGAGATTCGCACGCACAAGCGGCTGATGGATATCGTGGACCCCACGGACAAGACGGTTGATGCGCTCATGAAGCTGGAGCTGCCGGCGGGGGTCGACGTCCAGATCAAGCTGAACTGACGTCGTAGGAGCGCCCCGTGGGCGCGAAGGCCCGCTTTGCGGGCCGGTATTGCCGCGGAGCGGCAATACTCGCGGGCATGGTCCGCTCCTACAGGCAAAAATAGCGCCAAAATGGCTTGATATAGAAGGTTCCGGGGGTATAATTGCGGGCTCGCTGGAATTGGCCGGGCCGGGAGTCGGCCAGTCCCAGAAGGGCGGTTCAGGGATCCCCCTGCATCGCCGGCAAGAAACAGTCGCCGGGAAATCGAAGGCGACACGGCAAATCCCGGACATGCCGGCTCGGACGGAAGTGTGAGTCGGAACGCAGGGTCAGCCCCAGAGCTGAGAGGACATGAGGTCCTCGGCAATGGCTGGCCCTTTCGCGTGTCTGAAAGAAACGCGAAGCATGCAGGCCAGGCCAATCGAAGTCGGGCCGGTGAAAGAGATTTGTTGGTTTATCAACCACTTGAGATGAGGCACTGGCCAATCGCAGCCGGTGCGAGGTTTTGAAGATGACCATGGGTATTGTTGGCCGCAAGTGCGGCATGACACGTGTCTTCACGGAGGACGGGATCTCGATCCCGGTGACCGTGATCGAGGCACAGCCAAACCGGATTACTCAGGTGAAGACCGTAGAGAGCGACGGCTATCGCGCCCTGCAAGTGACTGCGGGCGCCAAGAAGCCTTCTCGCGTGTCGAAGCCTAAAGCCGGCCACTTCGCTGCCGCGAAGGTTGAAGCCGGCGACCTGCTCACGGAATTCCGGCTGTCGGGCGGCGACGAGACGGAATACCAGCTTGGTTCGACGCTGGAGGTCGGCCAGTTCGAGGCCGGCCAGAAGGTTGACGTCATCGGCACCTCCATCGGTAAGGGCTTCGCCGGCACCGTGAAGCGCCACAACTTCCGCACCCAGGACGCAACGCACGGCAACTCGCTGGCGCACCGCGCACCCGGGTCGATCGGGCAGAACCAGACGCCCGGCCGCGTCTTCAAGGGCAAGAAGATGTCCGGCCACATGGGTAACGTCCGCCGGACGGTACAGAATCTCGAAGTCGTGCGCGTCGACGCCGAGCGCAACCTGTTGCTGGTCAAAGGTGCCGTCCCCGGACACAGGGGTGGCAATGTCATCGTTCGTCCGGCCGTCAAGGGCGACAGCAAGGAGGCCTCGTGATGAAGCTGAAGATGGCCGGCAGCGGCTCGGTTGACGTTCAGGATTCGGCCTTTGGCGCCGACTTCAATGAGGCGCTCGTTCACCAGGTGGTGACGGCGTACCTTTCGGGCAGCCGGTCCGGCACCAAGGCGCAGAAGAATCGCTCCGCGGTGCGCGGCGGCGGTGTGAAGCCGTGGCGGCAGAAGGGCACGGGGCGTGCGCGTGCCGGCACCATTCGCAGCCCCATCTGGGTTGGCGGCGGGCGCGCGTTTGCCGCGCAGCCGCGCAACTACGACCAGAAGGTCAACAAGAAGATGTACCGTGCAGCCCTGCGGTCCGTCTTCTCCGAGCTCGTTCGGCAGGACCGGCTGGTCGTCATCAAGGAACTCGAGATCGAGGCGCCCAAGACGCGCCTGCTCGCGGGCAAGCTGAAGGAGCTCGAGCTCGACAACGTCCTGATCCTCAACGAGGTGTTCGACGAGAAGCTTTTCCTGGCGGCGCGCAATCTGCCGAACGTCGGCATCTGCGACGCCCGGTCTGTCGACCCGGTTGTGCTGATCCGTTTCGAGAAAGTGCTGGTCACCCTTCCGGCACTGAAACTGATAGAGGAGCGCCTGTCATGAGTGCCGCAGCCCATCAGGAACGGTTGATGACGATCATTCGCGGCCCGCACATGTCCGAGAAGAGCCATCTTGCGGCCGAGCAGAACCAGATCGTCCTCAAGGTCAGGCCCGATGCGACCAAGAGCGAGATTCGGCAGGCCGTCGAACTGCTGTTCGAGGTCAACGTCGAGAACGTGACGGTCGTAAACATAAAGGGCAAGAACAAGCGTTTCGGCACGACACGTGGCCGGCGCAACGACTGGAAGAAGGCCTACGTGCGGCTCGCTGAAGGCAGCGAGATCGATACGTTGCTGGGCACGGAATAAGGTAGCCAGACATGTCACTGCATAAAGCAAATCCTACTTCCGCCGGACGCCGTTTCGTCGTCGAGGTGAAGACGCCGGGGCTCCACAAGGGTAAGCCTCATGCGGCGTTGCTCGACAAGAAGTCGAAGAAGGGCGGCCGTAACAACAAGGGCCGGATCACGGTGCGTCACAAGGGTGGCGGTCACAAGCAGCGCTACCGCATCGTCGATTTCAAGCGCAACAAGGACGGCATATCGGGCATCGTCGAGCGACTCGAGTACGACCCGAATCGCAGCGCGCACCTTGCGCTCGTGAAGTATGTCGATGGCGATCGCCGCTACATCCTCGCGCCGAAGGGCATTCGCGAGGGTGCGGACGTGATCAGCGGCGAGGATGCGCCGATCAAGCCCGGTAACACGCTGCCCCTGCGCGCAATCCCGGTAGGTACGGTGATTCACAACGTGGAGATGAAGGCGGGCAAGGGTGGCCAGCTGGCTCGCTCCGCTGGGGCTTACGCGCAGCTCGTAGCCCGCGAAGGCGCCTACGCGACCCTGCGTCTGCGCTCGGGCGAGATGCGCAAGATTCACATCGACTGTCGCGCGACGATCGGCGAAGTGGGCCACTCGGAGCATAACCTGCGCAAGCTCGGCAAGGCCGGCGCGGCGCGCTGGAGAGGCGTGCGGCCGACGGTCCGCGGCGTGGTCATGAACCCGGTCGATCACCCCCATGGCGGTGGTGAAGGCCGCACGTCGGGTGGCCGGCATCCGGTCAGCCCGTGGGGCACGCCGACCAAGGGCTACAAGACGCGCACGAACAAGCGCACGGACAACATGATCGTGCGCCGCCGGAAGCGCAAATAAACAAGGGTAGAGCGGCGTCCCCATGCGGGGACAATGCATGGCCGCGATTTATCGATAGAAGATTTAGGAAGAACAAATGCCACGCAGTGTAAGAAAAGGGCCGTTCGTCGACGCGCACCTCGCGAAGAAGGTGGCCGCGGCTGCCGCGAAGAACGATCGCCGTCCGATCAAGACCTGGTCGCGTCGGTCGATGGTGCTGCCCGATATGGTGGGCCTGACGATAGCGGTGCACAACGGCCGCCAGCACGTGCCCATCCTGATCTCGGAGAACATGGTCGGGCACAAGCTCGGCGAATTTGCCGTCACGCGGACGTTTCGCGGTCACTCGGGTGACCGGAAGACGAAATAAGGGAGCCGGTTCATGCAAGTTGCAGCAACACTCCGTTACGCGCGCATCTCGCCGCAGAAGTGCCGCCTCGTGGCCGACACCATTCGCGGCAAGTCGGTTGACGATGCCTTGCGCACCCTGACTTTCATGCCGAAGAAGGGCGCTCGCATTATCAAGAAGGTGCTCGAATCGGCCATTGCCAATGCCGAGCACAACCACGGTGCCGACATCGACGAGTTGAAAATCGCCACCATCGAGGTCAACGAGGCACCGACGTTCCGTCGCTATCGTGCGCGGGCCAAGGGCCGCGGGGCACGCATCATCAAGCGCAACAGTCACATCACTGTGCGGGTGGGTGACGAGTGATGGTCATGGAATTTTGCTTAGCCGCAATGATCGGCTAGGAGACGAGTAATGGGTCAGAAAGTACATCCAACGGGTATCCGTCTCGGCATCGTCAAGGAGTGGACCTCCAAGTGGTACGCCGATTCGAAAGTGTTTGCGGAGCACATTGCGTCCGATCACGTGCTGCGTGAACACATCAAGACCAAGCTCAAGGATGCATCCGTCAGCAGTATCTCGATCGAGCGTCCGGCAAAAAAAGCCAATATCACGATCCACACGGCGCGGCCCGGCATCGTTATCGGCAAGAAGGGCGAGGACATCGAAAGTCTGCGCGCCGAGGTTTCGCAGCTGATCAAGCTGCCGATCCAGGATGTTCGGATCAATATCGCCGAAGTGCGCAAGCCGGAGCTGGATGCGCAGCTCGTCGCGGAAGGCATTGCCCAGCAGCTCGAGCGCCGCGTGATGTTCCGCCGGGCCATGAAGCGCGCCGTGACGAACACGATGCGCGTGGGTGCCGAGGGCGTCAAGGTCAGGGTGAGTGGCCGCCTGAACGGCGCTGAAATTGCGCGATCGGAATGGTACCGCGAGGGCCGTGTGCCGCTGCACACGCTGCGTGCCGACATTGACTACGGACTGGCCGAGGCGCGCACCACCTATGGCGTCATCGGCGTGAAGGTCTGGATCTTCAAGGGCGAAGTCTTCGAAAAGGCGGAGCCCGCGGCAGAGCCGGCTGAATCGCCGGCGAGCGCCTGAGTGACGCGAAGATTGCCTGAGGAATAGCGATGTTACAGCCAAAACGAACCAAGTTTCGCAAGCAGATGAAGAGCCGCAATCGCGGGCTTGCGCAACGCGGCAGCACGGTGTCATTCGGCACCTATGGCCTGAAGGCGACGGGCAGGGGCCGCATGACTGCGCGGCAGATCGAGGCAGCTCGACGGGCCATGACACGTCACGTCAAGCGTGGCGGCAAGATCTGGATTCGTGTGTTTCCCGACAAGCCGATCACTAAAAAGCCCCTCGAGGTTCGCCAGGGCAAGGGTAAGGGTAACGTGGAGTACTGGGTCTGCCAGATTCAGCCTGGCCGGGTGCTCTATGAAATGGAAGGCGTTTCGGAAGAGATTGCGCGGGAGGCATTCCGGCTTGCAGCCGCGAAGCTGCCTTTTCCGACGGCGTTCGTAAAGCGGCAGGTGATGTGATGAAAGCGAGCGATCTTCGCGATAAATCGGTTGATGAGCTCAACCAGGAGCTGCTCGAGCTGCGGCGTGAGCAATTCAATCTGCGCATGCAGCAGGCGACGGGCGAGCTGAGCCATCACCACGAGCATCGGCGCGTAAGAAGGGCTATTGCACGTGTGAAGACGGTATTGAACGAACTTGCGCGTGCCGAAGGTGACAGCAAATGAGTGAACAAACCAGCAAGACGCAGCGGACGATTGTCGGCCGTGTCGTCAGCAACAAGATGGACAAGACTGTCTCGGTTGCCATCGAGCGCCTGATCAAGCACCCGATGTACGGCAAGTACATTCGCCGTACGGCGAAGGTGCTGGCTCATGATGCGGCGAACGAGTGCAAGGAAGGCGATCACGTAGCGATTTCCGAATGCCGGCCGATTTCGAAGAACAAGTCGTGGACCGTCGTGGACGTCGTCCAGCGCGCGGCCGAGCAATAAGAACACAGGAACGTTGTCATGATTCAGATGCAGACAATGCTTGATGCTGCCGATAACTCTGGTGCCCGCCGCGTGCAGTGCATCAAGGTGCTGGGCGGATCCAAGCGGCGCTATGCCAATGTCGGTGACGTTATCAAGGTGAGCGTCAAGGACGCCATTCCGCGCGGCAAAGTGAAGAAGGGCGAGATCTACAACGCGGTCGTCGTTCGCACGCGCAAGGGCGTTCGGCGCCAGGACGGCTCGCTGATACGTTTCGACGGCAACGCGGCAGTGCTCCTGAATGCGCGTCTCGAGCCGATCGGCACGCGTATTTTCGGCCCGGTCACGCGCGAGCTGCGTACGAACCGGTTTATGAAGATTATTTCGCTCGCGCCCGAGGTGCTCTGAGGAGCCTCGGCCAGACGGAAGTAGCAATGAACAAGATCAGAAAAGGCGACGAAATCATCGTTCGGACGGGCAAGGACAAGGGCCGCCGCGGCACTGTCCTGCAGGTGTTCGACGATGGCCGCGTGCTTGTCGAGGGCATCAATATCGCGAAGAAGCACGTGAAGCCGAATCCGAATGTTGGTGAGCCCGGCGGCATCAAGGACCAGCCGATGCCGCTCGACGTTTCGAACGTCATGGTTTTCAACCCGAAGACCAAGAAAGGCGAACGCGTCGGTTTCCGGGTAGAGGATGACGGCAGCAAGGTCCGTGTTTTCAAGAGCGGCGAACTGGTCGACATTTAAAGGAAGCATCGTAGGAGCGGCCTATGGCCGCGACAGAGAAAGACAGTAGGAGCGGCTCATGGCCGCGACAGAGAAAGACAGTAGGAGCGGCTCATAGCCGCGACAACAGAGACAAACAGCAATGTCCAGACTACAGGAACAGTACAAGACGCAGCTTGCCGGAGAAATCCAGCAGAAGCTCGGCTTGAAGAACACCGAGGAGGTGCCGCGCATCACCAAGATCACGCTGAATATGGGCGTTGGTGAGGCCGTGGCCGACAAGAAGGTGCTCGAGAAGGCGCGCGAGGACCTGGAAAAGATTTCCGGTCAGCGCCCCGTGACCTGCATGGCTCGCAAATCGGTCGCAGCGTTCAAGATTCGTGACGGCATGCCGATCGGCTGCAAGGTCACGCTGCGCCGCGAGCGGATGTATGAGTTTCTCGACCGCCTCGTGAACATCGCCATTCCACGTATTCGTGACTTCCGTGGCCTGAGCCCGCGGTCGTTCGACAAGCAGGGCAACTACAGCATGGGCGTCTCCGAGCAGATCATTTTCCCGGAGATCAACTACGACGAGATCGATGCGATCCGTGGCTTGGATATCACGATCACGACGACTGCGCGAAATGCGAAGGAAGGCAGGGCGCTGCTGGAGGCGTTCAACTTCCCGTTCAAGAAGTAATACAACACGTAATTCGAACCAAAGTTAAGGCTTTGTAAAAACGAGTACCTTTTAAGATGGCCAAAACATCAATGATTCAGCGCGAACTCAAGCGCGCGAAACTGGTAGCCAAGTACGCTGACAAGCGTGCGGCACTGAAGGCGACGATTCGCGACGTGAACAGCACCGACGAGCAGCGGGCGGCGGCGCAGGCGAAGCTTAACGCCCTGCCGCGCGACTCGAGCCCGAGCCGGCAGCGCAACCGTTGCTCGATAACGGGACGGCCACACGGCGTGTATCGCAAGTTCGGCCTCGGCCGCAACAAGCTCCGGGAGTCGGCCATGAAGGGCGAAATCCCCGGGCTGACCAAGGCCAGCTGGTAGGCGGAGAAAGACTATGAGTATGACTGATCCGATCGCTGACATGCTGACGCGTATTCGCAACGGCCAGAAGGCGCGAATGGTGAGCGTTCAGATGCCCTCTTCGAAGATCAAAGAGGCCATCGCCCGGGTATTGAAGGACGAAGGCTACATCGTGGATTTCTCCACGGATGGCGAAGCCGCTGAGCGGACGCTGAGTGTGGAGCTCAAGTACTTCGAGGGTGCGCCCGTGATCGAGCGCATTCAGCGGACCAGCCGTCCGGGGCTGCGAGTCTACCGGGGCAAGGAAGGCCTGCCGAAAGTGCTCGGCGGACTCGGAATTGCGATCGTGTCGACGTCGGCCGGCGTCATGTCGGACCGGCAGGCCCGTGAGCAAGGTATTGGAGGTGAGGTTCTCTGCGTCGTTTCCTGATGCGCAGAACCCGCGAGTGAGACAAGACTATGTCCAGAGTTGCAAAAGAACCGGTTGAGCTGCCGCAGGGCGTCGAGTTCAGGCAGGAAGGCAATGTTGTCACGATCAAGGGCAGCAAGGCCTCGCTGTCGCTCGAGTTGAACCCGGAAGTGGAACTCAAGCACGAGGAAAATTCGCTGCTGCTGTCGCCGCGTTCCGGGTCCCGGTTCTCGACGGCTATCGCCGGCACCATGCGTTCGTTGCTTGCGAACATGGTCAAGGGTGTGACGGACGGCTTCGAGCGCAAGCTGGAGCTCGTTGGCGTCGGTTATCGCGCCCAGGCTCAGGGCAACAAGCTCAACCTGACCCTCGGGTTTTCGCACCCGGTGGTTTACGACGTGCCCGAGGATGTGTCAGTGGAAACGCCGAGCCAGACGGAAATCGTCATCAGGGGTTCGGACAAGCAGAAAGTCGGCCAGGTGGCCGCAGAGATTCGTGGCTTCCGGCCGCCCGAGCCCTACAAGGGCAAGGGTGTGCGCTACGCCGATGAGCGTGTGCAGCTCAAGGAAGCGAAGAAGAAGTAACCCAGCGAGAACGATATGAAGCTCGACAAGAAACAGAATCGCTTGCGCCGCGCCCGCAAGGCCCGCGCCAAGATCTCCGAACTCGAGGTGAATCGGCTGACCGTTCACCGGACGCCGCGGCATATCTATGCCCAGGTTATCGGGCCGGACGGCGGCACGGTTGTCGCGTCTGCCTCCACGCTGGAGCAGGAAGTGCGCAAGGGCGTCAAGACGGGCGGCAACGTAGAAGCTGCCGCTATCGTCGGAGCACGCATCGCCGAGAAGGCGAAGGCCGCCGGTATCGATACGGTGGCTTTCGATCGTTCCGGATTTCGCTATCACGGGCGCGTCAAGGCACTGGCCGACGCGGCGCGTGAAGCTGGACTGAAGTTCTAAGAGAAAAGTGCGGAAAGCTAACAATGGCTAGAAACGAACAGGCTCAACAGGGCGACGACCTTATCGAAAAACTGGTGACCGTGAACCGCGTCGCCAAGGTCGTGAAGGGTGGTCGTCAATTTGGTTTCACCGCGCTGACGGTCGTTGGTGACGGGCAAGGCCAGGTTGGATTCGGGTATGGCAAGGCCCGCGAAGTGCCCATTGCCATCCAGAAAGCGATGCAGAGCGCACGCAAGAACATGATCAACGTGAACCTCAACAACGATACGTTGCAGTACGCAAAGAAAGGCCGCCACGGCGCGACCCGCGTTTACATGCAGCCAGCGTCCGAGGGTACCGGCGTTATCGCCGGCGGTGCGATGCGCGCGGTATTCGAGTGCGCGGGTGTCCGCAACGTACTGGCGAAGAGCTACGGTTCGCGCAACCCGATCAACGTCGTGCGGGCCACGATCAATGCGCTGTCGGAGATCCACTCTCCGCAGGCGATCGCGGCCAAGCGCGGTAAGAAAGTCAAGGAGATCGTAGCCTGATGGCTAAGACAAAAGAACTGAAGGTCACCCTGGTCAAGAGCAAGCACGGCCGGCTCAAGAGCCACAAGGCCTGTGTTGTCGGTCTTGGCCTCCGCAAGATGCACCAGACGGTCACGGTTGCCGATACCCCGGAGAACCGCGGCATGATCAACCGCATCTCGTACCTGCTTTCGGTAGAGGAAGCCTGACATGCGTTTAAACGACTTAGCACCCGGCAAGGGCGCGAAAAAAGCCGGCAAGCGGCTCGGCCGCGGTCATTCGGCCGGCCAGGGCAAGACCTGCGGGCGTGGCCAGAAGGGCCAGCATTCGCGTTCGGGCGGTTATCACAAGGTCGGCTTCGAGGGCGGCCAGATGCCGCTGCAGCGGCGCCTGCCCAAGGTCGGTTTCAGCTCCCGCATGGCGAAGTTCACGGCTGAACTGCGCCTGCACGAGCTGACGATTCCGACGGCCGACGTCATTGATATCGAGGTACTTAAGGCAGCCAAGCTCGTGCCCGCACATGTGACCAAGGTGAAGGTCATCAAATCCGGGAAGATCGACAAGGCTGTGAAGACAAAGGGCCTCGCCGTCACCAAGGGTGCGCGCGAGGCCATCGAGGCAGCTGGCGGCAGCATCGAAGCTTGAGAGAACTGATCGAGATTTAACGTGGCAAAGAAGCCCCAACAAAATCCGGCGGATATCGCCAAGGCAGCGAGCAAGCTCGCTGATCTCAAGGCGCGGTTCCTGTTCCTGATCGGCGCGCTGATCGTGTTCCGCGCCGGGACCTATATTCCGGTCCCGGGCGTCGACCCGGTTGCGCTTGCCGAGTTCTTCGAACAGCAGGCCGGCGGGCTGCTCGGAATGGTCAACCTGTTCTCGGGTGGCGCGCTGTCGCGTTTCGGCATCTTCGCCATGGGCATCATGCCGTACATCTCGTCGTCGATTATCATGCAGATGGCCAGTCACATCATTCCGAGCCTGCAGCAGCTGCGCAAGGAAGGTGAACAGGGCCGCCGGCAGATCATCAAGTACACGCGTTACGGCACGGTCGCGCTTGCCAGTTTCCAGTCGATCGCAGCGGCTTCCTGGCTGCAGAGCCAGTCCGGTCTCGTCGTGAACCCCGGCCCTGCATTCCTGATCACGGCGATGATCACGCTGGTCACGGGCACGGTGTTCCTGATGTGGCTTGGTGAGCAGATCACCGAGCGCGGCATCGGTAACGGAATCTCGATGATCATCCTGGCAGGCATCGTGGCGGGCATGCCGGCCGCCGTCGCCGGCACGGCCGAACTCGTCCGCAACGGCGAAATGTCGCCGGTCATGGCGATCCTGATGCTCGCCGGCGGTATTGCCGCCGTTATCTTCGTGGTCTTCATGGAGCGTGCTCAAAGGCGCATCACCGTGAATTACGCGCGGCGCCAGCAGGGTCGCAGGATGTACCAGGCGCAGAGCACGCACCTGCCGTTCAAGATCAACATGTCTGGCGTCATCCCGCCGATCTTTGCGTCGAGCATCCTGATGTTCCCGGCGACGATCGCAAGCTTTTTCGGCCAGGCCGCCGAGCCGAATGCGCTGCAGAGCGCGTTGCAGACGATCGGCGCGAATCTCGGGCCCGGGCAGCCGGTTTACGTGCTGTTGTATGCGGCCCTGATCGTATTTTTCTGCTTCTTCTATACCGCCCTGATGTTCAACTCCAAGGACACGGCGGATAACCTGAAGCGTTCGGGCGCATTCGTGCCGGGCATTCGCCCCGGTGCGCATACGGCCGAGTACATTGACAAGGTACTGACGCGGCTGACGTTCTGGGGTGCTATTTACATCGCCGGCGTCTGCCTGTTGCCGGAACTCGTCCGCATGTTCTACCCGAGCATGCCGTTCAGCTTCGGCGGCACGTCACTGCTTATTCTCGTCGTCGTGACGATGGACTTCATGTCGCAGATGCAGGCACATGCAATGAGTCATCAGTACGAGGGCATGATGCAAAAAGCCAACCTGCGTAATTACGGCAGAGGAGGGCAAGTGCGCTGACCCGGTCCGCGCACGAGGAGTGATCTCATGAAAGTAAGAGCATCCGTCAAGAAAATGTGCAGGAACTGCAAGATCATCCGGCGCAATGGCGTCGTGAGGGTGATTTGCAAGGATGCCCGGCACAAGCAGCGCCAGGGCTGAATTGGTAAGCACGACAAGGCGTCGTAGGAGCGCCCCATGGGCGCGATAGACGAGGTTAGAAAGAATTAAATGGCACGTATAGCAGGCATAAACATACCGCTGAACAAGCACATCGTAGTTGCGCTGACGTCGATCTACGGAATCGGCGATTCGCGTGCGAAACAGATCTGTGCGGCAACAGGCATCGACCCGGCCACGCCCGTCAAGGACCTTGCCGAGCCCGAGGTCGCGAAGCTTCGCTCTGCCGTCGAGCAGTTCGAGGTCGAGGGTGACCTGCGTCGCGAAATTTCGATGAATATCAAGCGGCTCATGGACCTCGGCTGTTACCGGGGCATTCGACATCGCCGCGGCTTGCCGATGCGCGGTCAACGCACCCGGACCAATGCGCGCACGCGCAAGGGTCCGCGGCGTCCTATCAAGAGGTAAAGCATCGTAGGAGCGGCCCATCGCCGCGATAAACGAGGTTGAATAGAACTCAATGGCTGAAGCAAAGAAAAAGAAGGTCAAAAAGCATGTGGTCGACGCGATCGCCCACATTCATGCGTCCTTCAACAACACCATCATCACGATTACCGACAGGCAGGGCAATGCCCTGTCGTGGGCGACCGCCGGCGGCTGTGGCTTCCGCGGTTCACGGAAGTCCACGCCGTTCGCAGCTCAGGTTGCATCGGAGAAAGCAGGTCGTACCGCGCTGGACTTCGGGGTCAAGAATCTCGACGTTCGCGTCCGTGGACCGGGCCCGGGACGAGAGTCTGCGGTTCGAGCCCTGAATGCCCTGGGTTTTCGTATTCAGAACATCGAGGATGTGACGCCGATTCCACACAACGGCTGTCGCCCGCCGAAGAAACGCCGCGTATAGAGGCTTTGTAATGGCAAGATATTTAGGACCAAAGTGTAAACTGTCCCGCCGCGAAGGAACGGATCTGTTTCTGAAAAGTGGCGTCCGGCCGCTCGAGTCTAAGTGCAAGCTCGAGGTGCCGCCGGGCGGTGCGCCGCAGCGACGCCCTCGTCTATCGGACTACGGCCTGCAGCTGCGCGAGAAGCAGAAGCTTCGCCGCATGTACGGAATCCTGGAGCGCCAGTTCCGGAATTACTACAAGCGTGCGGCTCAGCTGAAGGGCTCGACCGGTGAGAACCTGTTGCGCCTGCTCGAAGGCCGGCTGGACAACGTCGTTTACCGCATGGGCTTTGCCGCCACGCGTGCCGAGGCTCGTCAGCTCGTTAGCCACAAGAGCATCGAGATCAATGGCAAGGTGGTCAATATCCCGTCCGCGCAGGTGAAGGCGGGCGACCAGGTAAGTATTCGTGAGAAGGCTCGCAAGCAACTGCGCATTCAGAGTGCCATGGAGATTGCGAGCCAGGTCGGTCTGCCCGGGTGGGTCGAGGTCGACGCGAAGAAGATGGCGGGCGTGTTCAAATCGTTGCCGGATCGGGAAGACATTCTCCCGGACATCAATGAAAACCTCGTCGTCGAGCTGTACTCCAAGTAGTCAGGAGGGACTATTCCCATGCAGGAATCTGTACATGAATTTCTGAAACCGCGCGTCGTCAAGGTGACGCCGGTCAACGATCTGTTCGCAAAGGTCGTTATCGAGCCGTTCGAGCGCGGCTTCGGACATACGCTGGGCAATGCGCTGCGTCGCATTCTGCTGTCGTCGATGCCGGGTGCTGCGATCACGGAAGCCGAGATCGAGGGTGTGCTGCACGAGTACACGAGCATCGAGGGTGTCCAGGAGGACGTCGTCGAGATCCTCCTGAACCTCAAGCAGGTCGCCGTCAGCATGCACACGCGCGACACGGCCGAGCTCCGCATCTCCAAGAAGGGTCCCGGCGCGGTTACGGGTGCCGACATCCAGCTGGATCACGATGTCGAGATCATGAACCCGGAACTCGTCATCGCCAACCTGACCAAGGAAGGCGAGCTGAACATGCTGCTGAAGGTAGAGCGCGGCCGCGGCTATCGGCCTGCCACGCAGCGGCCGGCCTTCGAGGAGCAAACCGGCCCCATAGGGCGGCTGCAGCTGGACGCGTCGTTCAGCCCGGTCCGCCGGGTGACCTACAACGTCGAAGCGGCGCGCGTCGAACAGCGCACGGACCTCGACAAGCTCATCATCGAGATCGAGACCAACGGTACGATCGACCCGGAAGAGGCGATCCGCCGCGCCGGCAGCATCCTCAAGGACCAGCTGTCGGTGTTCGTGGACCTGCAGGGCCAGGAAGAAGGCCTCGCCGACCGTGCCGAAAACCAGGTCGATCCGATCCTGCTGCGGCCGGTCGACGAGCTGGAGCTCACGGTTCGCTCGGCCAACTGCCTCAAGGCGGAGAACATCATGTACATCGGTGATCTCGTGCAGCGTACCGAGGTTGAGCTTCTGCGGACGCCGAATCTCGGCAAGAAGTCGCTGACCGAGATCAAGGAAGTGCTGGAAGGCCACGGCCTCGGCCTGGGCATGCGCCTCGATAACTGGCCTCCGGCCAGCCTGCGCCCGGATCACGAGCTCGGCCTGTAAGAGAACGCACAGGCATCGTAGGAGCGGCCCGTGGCCGCGACTTGCGATGCCGGAAAGACATTAAAGGAACGTACAAATGCGCCACAGAAAATCCGGCCGCCGGCTGGGTCGTAACAGCTCGCACCGCAAGGCCATGTTTCGCAACATGGCGGCGTCGATGATCAAGCACGAGACGATCAAGACGACCGTGCCCAAGGCCAAGGAACTCCGCCGTGTCGTCGAGCCGCTGATCACGCTGGCCAAGGAAGACTCCGTCGCCAACCGTCGCCTGGCCTTCAATCGCCTGCGCGACAAGGAAGTGGTCGGCAAGCTGTTCACCGACCTCGGGCCGCGGTTCAAGGATCGTCCGGGCGGTTACCTGCGCATCCTGAAGACCGGCCCGCGCCCGGGCGACGCCGCCCCGATGGCGATCGTCATGCTGACCGAGCAGGCGGCAGAAGCCCAGGCCGACGCGGCCGAATCGTAGGAGCGGTTTTAGCCACGAAGAAAAGCCGGGCTATGCCCGGCTTTTTCGTTTCCCGCTCTAGCCGGTGAACCGTTTCATCGCCTGGTCGTATCCTGTGCGGGAGTCCAGCAGGCGCTGGTCCGTGCAATAGGGTGTAGCGTTCGGATACTTGCTGGCCGTTTCGTCCAGTCGGCGCGCGATCTCTGCCTGCTGGCCGTGCCGTGTTTCGAATTCTTCGTCGTAGTTGAGCATGATCTCGTCCAGCGTCTCCCTGCCGTGACCCCAGCCGACGTTCTGGTAAATCGTCATCGCGTTTTGCTTGTGGGCGTGGCGTTGCCCGCCGCAGATGTACGTCACGACGTCGTCGCTGATGATCGCGCCAAATGAGCTCAGGACGCCCCTGGTCACGCCCTGGTCGGGCGCGGTGACCTGTGCCGGCGAAATTCTGGCCACGCTGGCCGAGGGCGCGGCAGCCGGTGCAGGAGGACTCGCCGGCTGGCTGGCGGCTTTCTGTTCGGCCGCTTGCCGCAACACGTTTTCCATCCACCGGTTGTGAGTATCGTAGGCATTCTTCACGACAGCCTCACTGCAGGCCGCCGCCATCGTCTTGCGGTAATGCTCGAATGACTGGTCGTACATGGTCATCGCCTGTCGCGTATCCGCAGACTCACTCGGGGCGGCCCGTGCGTGCTCGATGATCAGGACGATGTTCTGCCGGACGACAGGGTTGCGAGACCCGGCGCATGCGGCGATAGCGCCGTCCTGTTGCGCCAGGCCGAAGACGAATTCGACGGGCATGAAATTCCGGGGCACGCCCGCGAAATCCGCCTTGCTCAGCCGCATCAGCTCTCCCGGACCGGCGGCCGGCGCGGCCGCCGCAGGCGGCGGCGCTGGCGTGCTTGCCACCACGGCAGCCGCTGGTGCCGGGCTCGTCGCCGCGGCTGACGGCAATACTGGCTGCGGGGGCACATAGCCCGGCGGGTTCTCGCACTGCTTGATCGCCTTCTTGCCGATTCCCAGCTTGTCCGCGGCTGCCGCGATCTCGTCGGCGGAGGCCGTGCCGTCGTAAACCGATGTGGTTACTTCGGCGATGGCCGCTTCGTCGAACTTGATCGGCGCATCATCGACAGAGTCCAGGACCTTGCCCAGTCGCTTGGCCAGCGAGTTCTTGCCCTTCTGCTTGTTGGCGATCTTCTGTTCGAGGCACGCCTTCTGCGCGGCGGCAAGCTCATCTGACGCCGCCTCGTCCGAGGCTGACAGGGCAATGCCCGGCAGCAAGCCGATCCCCAATGCAGCCAGCGCCACTCGAAACAGTCTGGTCTTCATTCTTGTTCTCCGGTGTCACAGCAATTGAGTCCGATAGGACTATTCTAGAATACGTGGTCGGAATTTCACGCCGGACACATCGCACGGCCGTAACTCGCCCGTAGTACAGATGTGGAGCCGATCGGCAGTTCCGCGTGGGTCAGGCCTTCGATTCGCTCACGCGCTCCGGTTTCTCGGTATAGCTGCTTTTCAGCTTCTCGATCAGGTGTGAGACGTATTCGGGTGAGTGCGTGTTTCTCGCGATCAGCGCGTACACGGTCGGTACGACGATCAGCGTCAGCAGCACCGAAAAGGTCACGCCGAAAAAGATCACGGCACCGACGGACTGCCGGGACAGCGCCCCGGCGCCAGTCGCCAGCACGAGCGGGATCGAGCCGAAGGCCGTGCACATGCTGGTCATCAGAACGGGCCGCAGCCGCGTCTTCGATGCCTGGATCACCGCGTCACGGAACTCGAGCCCGCGATCGCGTAGCTGGTTGGCGAATTCGACGATCAGGATGCCGTTCTTTGCGGCAAGACCGATCAGCATGACGGCCCCGATCTGGCTGAAGATATTCAAAGTGCTGCCGAAGATCTTGAGCCCGAAGATCGCGCCGGTTACCGCCAGCGGAACCGTCGTCATGGTTATCAGCGGATGCTTGAAGCTTTCGAACTGTCCCGCAAGGACGAGATAGGCGATGACGAGCGCGAGCAGGAATGTCGTGTAGATGGCGCTGCCGGTATCCTTGAAATCCCGCGACTCGCCATCGTAGTTGATGCGCGCCGACGGTGGCAGATGTTCGCGCACGATCGTCTCGAGGTCTGACAGTGCTTCACCGAGCGAGTAGTCGCCATTGAGTGACCCGCTGATCGTTACCGACCGCAACCGGTCGAAGCGCCTGAGATCGACGGGCCCGGCCACTTCGGCGAGCTGCACCAGGTTCGCGAGGGGAATCAGCTGACCCGAGCGCTCCGAGCGGACGTAAATCGTCTCCAGGTCACTCGGCGTCTGCCGTTGCTCGTCCTTGCCCTGCAGGATGACGCGGTACTCTTCGCCCTCCAGCACGTAGGTCGTCACGACGCGCGAGCCGAGAAAGGTCTCGAGGGTCCGGCCGACGTTGGCCAGCGAGACACCGAGCGTGGCGGCGCGCTCGCGATCGATCAGCACATCGATCTTCGGCTTGCGTTCTCGATAATCCGACTCGATGTTCGACAGGCCTGGCAGCTTCCGCGCCTCGCGCATGACGATCTCGCTCCAGTCGGCGAGCTGATCGTAGTCGGTGCCGCCGAGCACGATGTTGAGCGGCCGGCCGCCCTGGCCGAGGCTCCAGGCGCCCGGCGCGAAGGCATACGCCTGGACGCCCGGCAGGTCCGCCAGCTGCCGGTTCCAGCTCTGCACGATTTCCGCTGCGGAACGCTCCCGCTTCGACCAGACTTCCAGCGGCCCGTAAACCATGCCCGTGTTGACGTCCGTGCCCGCGTTCCAGCTGCCGGCGCGGCCGATCACGTTCAGCAGGTCGCCACGTTCACGGTCTTTGTCCAGGATATTTTCGACCTGCCGGATATAGGCGACGGTGTTGTCGAGACTGGAGCCGTCAGGCGCCGTGATCATCACCATCGCAAATGCCCGGTCCTCGCGAGGCATGTACTCCAGCGGCAGCGTTCGCGCGAGCCCCAGGCTGACGGCGAACACCGCCAATGCCAGGCCGATGACCACCACCGGGTGACGTACCGAGCGTCTCAGCAGCCGTTCGTAACTGTCCGCGAGGCGCTGGAAGACCCGATCGAGGGCTCTTGCCACGTGACCCCGATGCAGGCGATTGTCGGCATACAGCTTGGACGTGAGCATCGGCACGAGCGTCAGTGCGACCAGGCTCGAGAAAAGGACGGCCGCGGCCAGAGAGATGCCGAATTCACCGAAAATCAGGCCGATATTGCCGGGCATGAACGAGATCGGAAGGATCACGGCGACGAGAACCAGTGTCGTCGCAATGACCGCGAAACCAATCTCGCGACTACCATTGGTCGCGGCCAGCAGCGTGGGTTCCCCACCCTCGATCCGCCGGACGATATTTTCCAGAACGACGATCGCGTCGTCGACGACCAGCCCGATCGCGAGCACGAACCCGAGCAAGGTGAGGGTGTTCACCGAGAAATTCAGCGCCGCCATCACGGTGAAGGCGGCGACGATGGAAATGGGAATGGTCACCGCCGGAATAATGGTCGCCCGGATCGTGCCGATGAACGCGTAGATGACGATCAGGACCAGCAGCACGGCAAACGCCAGCGCCTTGCCGACCTCGACGAGTGACGCGCGGATGAATATCGAGCTGTCGATGTTGACAGACAGCTCGAGGTCGGCGGGGAGCGTGGAACTCATCCTCTCGAGGCGCTCGGTGACGGCAGTATTCACGGCGAGCAGGTTGGCCTGCGCCTGCGGAACGATGCCGAAGGAGACTCTTGGCGACCCGTTGGTTGCGGTGTACTGGCGGACATTCTCGGGGGCAAGTTCGACGTCGGCAACCTCGCCCAGTCGCACGGGGTAATCGTCATCACCGACCACAAGGACGAGTTGCCGGAAGTCTTCCGGGGACTTGAGCCCCGTATCCGTACGCAGCGTAAACTCGCGGGTGCTGGATTCGAGCCGGCCGGCCGGGATATTCACGTTCTCGCGGCGCAGCGCGTCTTCGATGTCCGCGATGGTCAGCTGCCTCGCCGCAAGCCGGCCGGGATCGATCCAGATTCGCATCGCCGGCCGCTGCAGACCGGAGTAAATGCTTGCGATACCGTCGACCGACTTCAGTTGGTCGACAATGTAGCGCTCGGCATAGTCCGATACGTCCATGATCGAGCGAGAAGTGCTCGATACGTTGATCCACATCGAAGCCTGTCCGCCGACCTCCTGCTTGGTAATCTGCGGCGGCTCCGCCTCATCGGGCAGGGTCGAACGCATGCCGGATACGCGGTCCCTGACGTCGTTGGTCGCATCATCGATGTCTTTTTCCCCGGAGAACTCGAGGGTAATCACCGAGCGCTCGTCGTAGCTGATCGAGGACACCTTGCGGACCCCCGACACGCCGGCGAGTTCGTCTTCGAGAACCTGCGTGACGCGGCGTTCGACGATATCCGACGCGGCGCCGCGATACGCTGTACTGACGGACACGATCGGCCGCTGGATATCGGGATACTCGCGAATCGGCATGCCGCGCATGGCGAGGAAGCCGACAATCAGCAGGATGAGCGAGATAACGCTTGCGAATACGGGTCTGCGTACGGAGATGTCGGAGATCAGCATGGCAAGCTACGACGAATTATCGCGAGACGCCGGCGTATACGCCGCGGCGCCGGACAATACGTCGACGGCTGCGCCATCGTGGAGCTTGTGCGTACCCTGAACGACAACGGCGTCGCCTTCCGCCAGGCCGGACTCGATAACGACGTAGCCGGGGATGCGCCGGCCCAGCTTCACGCTTCGCTTCTCGGCGACCCCGTCAGCCACGACGTACACATACTGCCTGCTGCCCTCCGGGACGATGGACTGCTCGGGGGCGACCACTACCTGTCCGCTGTCGCGCTGCAGATCCACGGTCATGAACATGCCGGGTTTCAGAGCGTCGTCGGAGTTCGGAATAATGGCGCGGACCTTGACGGCCCGGGTTACCGGGTCGAGGCGCGTATCGACACTCGTTACCGTTCCCTCGAAGACGCGGTCAGGGTAGACCAGGCTGTGTGCCTCGACTGCCAGGCCCTCCCTGACAGCCCTTAGAAAGGTCTCCGGAACGGAGAAGTCCAGCTTGATCTTGCTGACGTCATCAAGCGTCGTGATGACGGTGTCGGTATTGACGAAACTACCCGGGCTCACCCGGCGCAACCCGATCTTGCCGGCGAAGGGCGCCCGAATGATCGTGTTGTCGAGGCGTGCCCTGGCAGCCTCGACCTGCGCCTGGCTGACCTGCAACTGGGCGAGCAATTGCTCGAGGTTGGAAGCAGAAATTGCGTGGGAGTCGGCGAGCGACTGACTGCGGTTATAAAGGCTGCGGCTTTCGGACAGCTCGGCCTCGGCCAGCGCCAGCCCGGCTTTCATCTCGGAGTTTTCCAGTTCGAGCAGCAGATCGCCGACCTGCACGAGCTGGCCTTCCTCGAAATACACCCGGTCGACGAGACTCGCAATCCGCGGCTGGATCTCGATCGATTCGTTGGCGTGCGCTGTGCCCAGTGCCTCGATTTCATCGACGAGCGCGCGCAGCTCCACGGTCTCGGCAACAACTTTCGAGGCCCTGTTCCAGCTGCCGCGTGCATCCGAGGCCGGCTCCTCCTCGCACGCCGCAACCAGCGCCAGTAGCGCCAGCGTGGAGCACAGTTTTGCCGATATGTGCATTGCTGACTCGCGTCTCGAGGCCGAATAGTCGTACAGGGACCCGACAGTTTAGCCCGAATGCAGCCGAGCGCGGTATTTGCATGCACACTTTGATTTTAACTGACTGTTTTTAAGAGAAAATTTTAAGTTTCCCGAGTTGTGAGTCGGCTCACAGAGAGATATTGCCGATCTGTCTATGCTTGACGTGTACTGGCCATGGGGCGGGACGATCAGCAAGAACAAGGCTTTTGACGACTGCGTCATTCTGTCGAAGGATGCTTTCGACCCCGACGCCGTGTTTCTCGATGATATCGTCGACGACGAGGTTCTGCCCTACCTGAGCCTGGCCGTCGACGGCCTGACCGAGCACAGCGATGAGCGCAAGGGCAAACTCGAATTGCGCCCCGAAGACGCCGCCAACGACTCACCCTGCCCGGACACCACCATGCCCGTCGTGCAACTCGATGCCGACCAGCTCGATGTCTACGGCTGGG
This sequence comes from Woeseiaceae bacterium, assembly GCA_041572475.1. Classification (GTDB taxonomy): domain Bacteria; phylum Pseudomonadota; class Gammaproteobacteria; order Steroidobacterales; family Woeseiaceae; genus UBA1847. The sequence goes on along the minus strand of JBFFSI010000021.1, from coordinate 13,315 downwards.
AACCCTCGCTCTGGAAGAAAATCAAGGGCTATTTCAGCGTCTAGTTTCTTGTAGACTGCCGGGCATGATCTTCAAAGACAAGACCGTCATCATCACAGGCGGTTCAGAGGGCGTCGGTGCAGCCGCCGCGCGGCAGTTCGCCGCAGCCGGAGCGAACCTGATGCTGGTGGCGAGAACCAAGAAGAAGCTCGAGGCGGTTGCCGACGAGTTGCGCGACAAGGCCCAGGTGCAGATCTTTGCGATGGACGTCGCCGACTCCGACGCCTGTGTCGATCTCTTCAAGAAGACTCAATACGAGTATGGGCGCATCGACGTGCTCATCAATAATGCCGGCTACCACGCCCGTGGGCCCGTCGAGGAGAATGCGGCGGACGACCTCGCCAGGACGATCGACGTCAACCTCCGGGCCCCGATCGTGCTGACACGCCTGGTGATCCCTTACATCCGGGAGGCCGGTGGCGGCGCCATCATCAACGTCGGCTCACTGGCAGGCAGAACGCATGTACCCAACAGCGCCACCTACTCCGCGAGCAAGTCCGGGCTGCGGGCATTCACCTACGCGCTCGCCGAGGAGTTGCACGGCAGTGGCATAAAGATCGGCTTGGTCTCGCCCGGCCCGATCGATACCGGCTTCATCATGGCGGACATCGACAAGACCTCCGATCTGACATTCTCGCAACCGTTATCGACCGCGGATGAAGTCGCCCAGACGATTCTGGACTTGTGCGGGAACAAGGTGCGTGAAGTGTCCATGCCGCGGATCAGCGGCTTCCTCACGACCTTGACGTACCTGATGCCGGGCCTGGGCCGATTGATGAGGCCGACCCTCGAGCGCCGCGGGGCCGAGGTGAAACGGCGCCTCAAGAAAGAGAGGGCAGCCCGCGAGGGGGAGTAGTCGGCGTCAGGCGATGGCGGCGAAGGCGTCGCGGGTCAGGTTTTCGCAGCCTTCGGCAGTAACGCGGACGTTGTCCTCGATGCGGACACCACCGAATGGCCGGAGCCAGTCCACGGCATCCCAGTCGACGAGCGCTTCAGCAGCCGTGCCCCTGAGTTCGTCGAGGAGCATGTCGATCGCATACAGGCCTGGTTCCACCGTCAGCACCATGCCTTCCTCGAGGGTTCGGGTGAGCCTGAGGAATGGATGGCCCTCCGGGCGCTCTATGGTCGCACCGGCGTCGTCCGCCATGAATCCGCCCACGTCGTGGACCTGGATACCGAGCAGGTGGCCCAGACCGTGCGGGAAAAATGCCGAAGTGACCCGGGTATCGATCAATGCGTCGAGGTCGCCGGTGGCAAGCCCGCCATCGACCAGAACCTGGCCCAGCTTGCGGTGCGCATCGAGGTGCAGCCCGGCGTAGTCGACACCGGCCCGCACCGCCCCTACGATCTCCCGCTGGGCGACGTCCACACGCTCGATCAGTTCGGCGAATCGCTGATCCTCCGCGGCGTGGGTCCGGGTGATGTCGGCCGCATAGCCGTGGACCTGGGCGCCGGCATCGATAAGAAACGAGCGCGTGCGGGCGGGTGGGTGCCGGTCGAGCCTGGTGTAATGCAGCACGGCCCCGTGCTCATTGAGGGCTACGATGTTGCCGTAGGGCAATTCATTGTCTGCGTGGTCCACTGCCTTGCAGTAGGTCCTGTGAATATCGAATTCCGAAGCGCCCTCGCGAAACGCGGCCGCGGCGGCAACGTGACCTCGTGCCGCTCGGCGCGACGCTGCCCGCATGCAGGCCAGCTCGTAGTCGGTCTTGCAGCCACGGCCGAAATGCAAGACGTTCAGCGCCACAGTGGGGTTGATGCGATCGATGCCGAACGCGTGCCCGGGTTCATCGATCTCGCCGATCAGGATGCATTTGTCGCGGTCTGCCGGCAGGTGTGCGGCGACGGCGTCCAGCTCGTGGACGATCCGAACATCGAAATGCGCGGTCCAGTAGCCGGCGGGCGCATCCGGGACCGGGTGCCAGTAATCCTTCGGGATGTTGTAGACCAGCACCGGCCGCTCGCCCGGCGTGTAGACCAGGTACGAATACGGCACGTTCGGCAGTGGCACCCAGCCGAGGAAGTGCGGGTTAGCCTTGAAAGGGTAGTCCTGGTCGTCGAGGAACAGCGGCTTCGGACAACCAGCGAATATCACAGCGTGCGCGGCGCCGGAGCGCTCGAGCGCGCGATCGTGACGCTCGCACAATGATGCGACGTGGGCTGCGTACAGCCGCCCGAGTTCTGGGTTCCGGTCTGAAAAGTCTTCGTGCATCGTCGGGAATCATACCGTGTTTAAATCGCCTGACAATCTAGGCATCATGGGCAATGTCGGCGGTCTTACCGGCGGAAGCATGAGACAGATACTTTGCCTGGCTGCCTTTCTGGCGGCCCTTTCAGGAGGCCTCGTCATGGCCGAAACCGAACCCGGGTATGACCGGCCGACAGGCCGGGCCTTCGCGTCGCGCTCGGAAGTCATAGCGCCGCATGTCATGGCGGCGACCAGCCAGCCGCTGGCGACGCAGATTGCGCTCGGGATCCTGAAATCCGGCGGCCATGCGGTCGACGCGGCGATCGCGGCGAACGCGGCGCTGGGACTGATGGAGCCCACGGGCAACGGCATCGGCGGCGATCTCTTCGCGATCGTATGGGATGCTGACAGGGAAGAACTGGTGGGCCTCAACGCCTCGGGCCGGGCCCCGGCGCTGATGACCCTGGAATATTTCGCGGACCGCGACATCGACGAGATTCCCAGCTTCGGGCCGCTGCCGGTGAGCGTCCCCGGGGCGGTCGACGGCTGGTTCGAGCTGCACGGCCGGTACGGGCGGCTAAAAATGGGTGAGGTTCTCGCCCCGGCTATCGCTTATGCGAGGGACGGCTTCCCGGTCTCCGAGATCATCGCGGACCTGTTCATCCTCAACAAGAAGCGCATCGGCCACTACCCCGGCTTTGCCGAAACCTACATGCCGGACGGGGACGTGCCCCGCAAAGGCGAGATGTTCCGAAATTCCCGCCTGGCCGATACGCTGCAAAAAATAGCCGAAGGTGGGCGTGATGTTTTCTACAAGGGCGAGATCGCGCGCAAGATCGACGCTTACATGCAGGAGCAGGGTGGCCTGCTTCGTTACGAGGACCTTGCCGGGCACAGCTCGGAGTGGGTCACGCCCGTGTCGACCGATTACCGCGGCTGGGAAGTGTTCGAGCTGCCGCCTGGCGGGCAGGGGATCGCCGCGCTGCAGATCCTCAACATCCTCGAGGGCTACGACATCGCGTCGATGGGGTTCGGCAGCGCGGATTACATCCACACCCTGGTCGAGGCCAAGAAGCTCGCGTTCGAGGATCGGGCACGCTACTACGCCGATATGGACTTTGTGGACGTGCCGGTTGCGCGACTCGTCTCGAAGGAATATGCCGCTGAGCGGCGCAAGCTGATCGACCCGGAAAAAGCAGCGCTCTCGTACCCGGCGGGCGACGTCAAGCTCGAGTCCGGTGACACGATTTACCTGACCGTGGCGGATGCGGACGGCAACATGGTCTCCCTGATACAGAGCAATTATCGCGGCATGGGTTCGGGCATGACCCCCGGGGGCCTCGGGTTCGTGCTACAGAATCGCGCCGAGCTGTTTGCACTCCAGCCCGGGCACGCCAACGTTCTCGAGCCGGGCAAGCGGCCCTTCCACACGATCATCCCGGCCTTCGTGATGAAGGATGGGAGGCCGCTGATGAGCTTCGGCCTCATGGGCGGGGCCATGCAGCCGCAGGGCCACGCGCAGATTATCGTGAACATGGTGGATTTCGGCATGAACCTCCAGGAAGCCGGCGATGCGGCCAGGGTCAACCACAAGGGCTCGTCGGAGCCCACGGGCAGTGTCATGAGCGATGGCGGGGTCGTGCATCTCGAGAGCGGATTCAGCGCCGCAACGCGTGCCAGGCTGGAGGCCATGGGCCATACGCTCGGGCCCAGCGACGGCAGCTTCGGCGGCTACCAGGCGATCATGCGGGATGCTGAGGAAGGCGTGTACTATGGGGCATCGGAGGTCCGCAAGGACGGGCAGGCAGCAGGCTACTAAAGCGCACCTATGAGCCAGGAAATCTATCTCACCGGCATCACGACGACCGGCACGCCGCACATCGGCAACTACGTCGGCGCGATCCGGCCAGGCATCGCGGCGAGTAAGGACCTGTCCACGCAGCATTTCTATTTCCTCGCCGACTACCATTCGCTGGCCAAGAACGAGGACCCGGACAAGATCGGCAGGTCGACGCTGGAGATTGCGGCGGCCTGGCTGGCGCTGGGCCTCGATGCCGAGCACGCGTACTTCTACCGCCAGTCGGACATTCCCGAGATACTGGAGCTCACGTGGATACTGCACGGCATGACGGCCAAAGGCCTCATGAACCGTGCGCACTCCTACAAGGCATCGGTGCAGGCAAACATCGACGGCGGTGACAAGGATCCGGACAAGGGCGTGACGATGGCCCTGTACAGCTACCCGATCCTCATGGCGGCAGACATCCTGATGTTCAGGTCGACGAAAGTCCCCGTCGGCCAGGACCAGAAGCAGCATGTCGAGATGGCGCGGGACATCGCGCAGCGCTTCAATCATCATTACGGAGAAGTCTTCGTGCTGCCCCAGGCCGTCATCGGAGAAAACACGGCGGTGCTCAAGGGCCTCGACGGTCGCAAGATGTCGAAAAGCTATAAGAATACGATTCCGCTGTTCGCTCCGGAGAAGCGGCTTCGCAAGCTCATCATGAAGATCAAGACCAACAGTCTCGAGCCGGGCGAGCCCAAGGACCCGACGGACAGTACGCTGTTCGATATCTACAAGGCGTTTGCGAGCGATGCGGAGACCCGGGAGATCGAGCAGCGCTATGCCGACGGCATCGCCTGGGGCGAGATGAAGCAGCTGCTGTTCGAGTACATCGATGAACACATCAAGCCGGCGCGGGACGAGTACGAGCGCCTGGTTGCAGATCCTGCCGTGGTCGAACAGGAACTGCGCAAGGGTGCCGAGCGGGCCAGGGAAATCGCGGTGCCCTACCTGCAGGAGATACGCCAGGCGGTCGGCATTCGGCGCCTGGAATGAGATGGCCGCTGGTGGCGCCGGAACTTGAAGAACGAATCATTTCGACATGAGCAACTGTATGAGCATCCCATGTACCGAGTTCTAGCTGCGATCGCATTGGCGCTTTTCGCAGCGGCCCCGACGGTTGCGGAAGATGTTGCCGCGAATCGGGGCGCGGATATCCTCGCGCCTTACAAAATGCAGCTCAAGCAGGCGCTGCTCGCCGGCATGGCGCAGGGACCCTCTGCAGCGATCGGGGCCTGCAAGCTGCAGGCGCCGCAGATCGCCGAGACGCTGTCGGTAGATGGCATCGTCGTGGGCCGCTCCAGCCACCGGCTGCGCAACCCGCGCAATGCCGCCCCCGATTGGGTCGCGCCGATCATGCAGACCTATGCCGATGACGCTGCGGACCGCACGCCTCGAACCGTCGAGCTGGAAGGCGACCGGCTCGGTTACGTCGAGCCGATCCTGATGCAGCCCGTGTGCCTGGCCTGTCACGGGGACGTGCAGGACCCGTCCCTGGCGGAAAGGATTGCCGACGAGTATCCGGACGACGAGGCGACCGGTTTCGAACTCAACGAGCTGCGTGGCGTTTTCTGGACCGAATTCCCCGCGCGTGGTGGCAGCTATGACTGAAGCGACGAAACAGCACTGGGAAAACGTCTACGAGGTCAAGGCACCTGACGACGTGTCGTGGTACCAGGCCGTGCCAACCCGATCGATGTCGCTGATTCGAGCGACGGAAATTCCCGTCGAAGCGCCGCTCATCGACGTCGGCGGAGGTTCTTCGACGCTCGTCGATATACTTTGCAACTCTGGCTATAGCGACGTAACGATCCTCGATGTTTCCGCGAAGGCTCTGGAAAAAGCACGACAACGTCTTGGCGCGAAGGCCGACGCGGTCTCCTGGATCGAGGCCGACATTACCGAGTTCGAGCCGCTGCGGCGCTACTACCTCTGGCATGACCGCGCCCTGTTCCATTTCATGGTCGACGAGGCCCGGATAAGAGCATACCTGCGCGCGCTGCGCACGGCTCTGGTTCCGCGCGGGCATTTCATCGTCTCGACATTCGGGCCGGACGGCCCGGATCACTGCAGCGGACTGAACGTCCAGCGATACTCCGTCGAACAACTGGCAAACCTGCTCGAGCCTGACTTCGAGTTGCGCAGCTTCGACATCGAGGATCACACGACGCCGACCGGAACGGTCCAGCAGTTCCTGTATTCGCGGTGGCAGGCCAATGACTGAGCGGCAGCGGCGTCGCTCATGATCTCGGCCCAGCAAGCCCTCGCCAGGCTGAAAGAGGGGAACCGCCGTTTCGCCGCCGGCCTGCTGCGGGACCGATCCGGACTGGCAGAACGACGAGAGCAACTGAGGGGGCAGCAGGCGCCATCCGCAATCATCCTGGGCTGTTCCGACTCGCGGGTCCCGGCAGAGCTGATTTTTGACCAGGGCCTTGGAGAGTTGTTCGTCATTCGGGTCGCCGGCAATATCACGGGGCCCTCGCAAATCGGCAGCATCGAATTTGCGGTGACGACCTTCGGTACTCGCCTGGTCGTGGTTCTCGGGCACTCGCGCTGCGGCGCCATCGAGGAAGCGCTCAAGCAGGCTGTCGAGACTCGCGGGGCAGGGTCGGCAAGCCTCGAATCCATCATCGGGTTAATACGACCTGTGGTCCAGCCGCTTCTCGACGAGGGACCTGGCGAGGATTCGGATGCGCTCACACAGCGCGCGGTACGCGCCAACGTTCGCGCGTCGGTCGAGCGCATGCGGCATGAATCCGACATTCTCGCGGCGCTCGAACGCGACGATGGGCTACTCATCGTGGGCGCCGAATACTCGCTCGATACGGGACTCGTCGCATTCTTCGACGGCGTGCCGGAGGATCACTGATCGAGGGGTTGCCCGGGTCGCACGATGGACGCCCATACTAAAGTTCTCGTGCTCGGTGGTACTGGACATTTCGGGGCCCGGCTGCGGGCGCTCGGGCCGTTCGTGGTCGCGCACACGGCTGGTCCCTGCCGGCGGCAAGCTTACCGGGTGGCACGGGCCTGTACCGCCGCGGGCAGCCCTGCCTTGGGCTATTCAGCGAGCAGGAATTGCTGGATGAACTGGCCGGTTTCTCGATATCGACAACGCTGGAGTTGCGGTAACGGAACCCTGTTTCCTCGAGCAGTACCTGGGTGCGAGACTTTAGCGCCATGAGCGAGCGCAATCACAATGACCACCCGCCGGCGACGCCCCGGCTCAAACTGCGCAGGCTGACGGCATCAGATGCGCCACTGATGCTGGCCGTCTGGAACGATCCGGACTTCGTCCGCCACGTGGGGGACCGCGGCATTCGCGAGCTGGACGAGGCAGAAAATGCGCTGCGGGAGGGGTTGCTGCGGCTCTATTCCGAGTACGGCTACGGACCGTATGCCATGGAACTCAGGCGAACCGGCGAGCTGATTGGCATTTGTGGCCTGTTCCGGCGCGAAGGGCTCGACGAACCCGATATCGGGTTTGCAGTGTTGCCGGATTTCCGGGGCCTGGGTTACGTGCATGAGGCAGCAGGATCCGTCCTCGACTTTGCGCTCGAGCAACTGATGTTGCCGCGGCTCGTGGCCATCGTCTCACCTGCCAATAAGGCCTCCGTGGCTATCATCAGGAAACTGGGTCTCGAGTTTGAGAGAATGCAGCGCATGCCTGGCGACGATAAAGATGTCGCGGTATACGGACTAACTGTGCGGCGCACAGAAGGGGGTTGAATGGATTTCCTCAAAAGCGACGGTGCGCGAACGGGCCTGTTCTTCGGTGCAACCTCGGGTGTGATTACGACGATCGGGCTGATCACCGGCCTGAACTCCGGCACGCATTCGTTGACGGCCGTGCTTGGCGGAATCCTGGTAATCGCGGTAGCGGATGCCATGTCGGACGCCCTCGGGATACACCTGGCCGAGGAGGCGAATCCGAACGCCACGGCGACACATATCTGGGCGGCCACGATTTCGACCTTCTTCAACAAGTTTGTCTTTGCGTTGAGCTTTGCCGTCCCGCTGATCTGGCTGCCACTGGGTCAGGCAGTGATCGTCTCGATCATCTGGGGCATGTTTGTCATCACGGTGCTGAGCTATTTTCTTGCCCGGGTACAGAACGCGTCGCCGCTGGCCATCATCGGCGAGCACCTGGGTATTGCCATGCTCGTCGTCGTGCTGTCTCACTGGATCGGCACCTGGGTGGGCAAAGCCTTCGGCGAGTGACGGGCACGGAGAGGAAAAAGTGGCGAAGAGAGTATTCAGATCAAAGGTGGACTGGTGGATACGCCTGTTGCTGGGCTTCGCAGTCGCCGGCGTATCCGTTGCCATGGGCTCAGTCGTCCTGGAAGGAGCGGACCCGGTCGTTACGACCGTGACGATCCTCTGCTGCCTCGCCGGACTCGCGCTGTTTGTGTCGGTCCTGCTGGGTACCGTGTACACGGTGGATCGCGGCAATCTCCTGATCAGGTGTGGCCCCTTCCGCTGGACGGTGCCCATCGACAGCATCACGGCCGTTGAAGAAACGCGCAATCCGCTGTCATCGCCGGCACTGTCGCTCGACCGGCTGCGGATACGCTACGGCAAGCAGCGCCAGGTAATGGTGTCGCCGGCGGACAAGGCCGGGTTTATGAAAGCCATCGGTAAGGACCTGCAAGGAGGGCCATGATGAGAACCGAAGCGCGCATCGATTACGTCGAGATTCCGGTTGCCGGCCTGGAGAAGACGCGCGATTTCCTGAACTCGCTGTTTGGCTGGGAATTCCAGGAATGGGGACCTGACTATTCCAGCTTTTCGGATGGGCGCCTGGAGGGCGGCTTGCGGCGTGCCGACGAGCCTGCACCGGCGGCCGGCATACTGCTCGTTTTCTACAGCACAGACCTGGAACGTGACGTCGAGCGCGTGCAGGCGCTGGGCGCGACGATCAGTCAGCCCGTCTTCGAATTCCCCGGCGGCAGGCGGTTTCACTTCGTGGACCCGGCCGGCATAGAGTTTGCGATGTGGTCCGACCGGGACTAAGGTCGCAGGAATTTCACAAGGAGTAGGGCATGCATGTCGAAGTCGATCATCCTTGCGTGCAGCACAAGCTTGCAATCGTAAGGAACGTAGAGACCGGTCATAAGCGCTTCCGCGAATTATCCACGGAGATAACCCAGTTTCTGTGTTACGAGGCGCTGAAGTCCATAAAAACAAAAGAGGTCAAGGTCGAAACGCCGCTGGCGACGGCGACCTGCCGAACCATCGACACCGACATCGTCGTCGTGCCGATTCTTCGAGCCGGGGTCGGCATGCTGGACGGGATCCTCGACTTGCTGCCGACGGCGAGGGTGGGCTTTATCGGCCTGTATCGGGACGAGAAGACCAAGCAGCCGGTCAGCTATTACGACCGCTTCCCGCCGCAGGTGGATGGCGGTACCTGCATCATCATCGACCCGATGCTGGCGACCGGCGGGTCCACGATTGCGGCTATCGACATGCTCAAGAAGCACGGCGCCGCCCACGTCATCGTCATCTGCATCGTGACCTGCAAGGAAGGCCTGGATGTCGTCGAGGCGGCGCACCCGGACGTGGCCGTATACACGGCCTCGGTCGATGATTACCTTAATGAAAACAAATACATAGTGCCGGGCTTGGGCGATGCGGGTGACCGTCTGTTCGGCACGTCTCACCGTTGAAGCAGCGGTCCTGTGGCCGGGGTATCATTGGCTGACGGGCGACCGCGAGGGGTCGAGCTTGGCTGACAACAAGACACAGGCGACACGGGCCAGCGTCACGGCATTCCTGAACGCCATCGACGACAGCGAGAGGAGGGCCGACGCGAAGAAGGTCGCCGCGATGATGCGCAACGCGACCGGTTGCCGCGCCACGATGTGGGGCAAGGACATCGTCGGCTACGGCAAGTATCACTACCAGTACGCGAGTGGCCGCGAGGGCGACTGGATGCTGGTCGGGTTCTCTGCGCGCAAGCGAAACCTGTCGATCTATATCATGCCTGGCTTCGAGCCGTATGGCGGCTTGCTCGAGAAGCTCGGCAAGTTCAAGACGGGCCGGTCATGCCTGTACATCAATTCCCTGGCAGACGTCGACGAGACAGTGCTCGAAACGTTGCTCGCCGATTCGGTGGCGACGATGCGTGAGCGCTACGACGTGACGTGAGCGTGGGATGAGTGACGCGATCAAATCGAAACGTCTCGAGGGCACACAGCTGATCGTGGAAACCGGGAACGGCACGCAGACCTACGATTCCCGGTTCCTCGTGGCCGCCATGCTGATCTATATCGCCCGCGGCAGCGGCAGGATCGAGCCGGAGGAGTCGTCGAAGATGATCGATCTGATCGAAGAGCATTTCCAGATGGAGGGAGCGGAGTCGCTGGAACTGCTGACAAGGGTCATGACCGAGATGGCAGAGAATCCCGAACTCCGCGAGGCGCTGACCGAACTTGCGCCGACCTTGTCCGACCAGGACAAGGAAGACATAGCCCTTATGGCCCTCAAGGTGATCGCGGCCGACGGGCGCCGCGAGGTGGCCGAGATGGAGAAGTTCAATGAGGCGGTCGAGTCAATCGGAATCTCACCTGAAGGCGTGCATCGCGCCTTCGACCGCTATTTTTCCGAAACGATGCCGGGCAGATAGATAACCAGAACAACAACGAGGAGAAGGCAATGACTCCGGAACTGACCATGCTGGCCTGGGTGCTGGCGCTCAACGCCCTTATATGGATTCCCTACGTACTCGACCGCATCAGGGTCCAGGGGCTGATGGATGCCGTCGGCTATCCCGACCAACCCAAGCCGCCGTCGCCCTGGGCCGAGCGTGCCAGGAAAGCTCACTACAACGCGGTCGAGAACCTGGTGGTGTTTGCGGCGGCCGTTCTCGCCCTCAACGCCGCCGGTATCGGCAATGACACAACGGCCCTGGCATGCACCGTTTACTTCTGGGCGCGGCTCGTGCACTACATCGTCTATACGGCCGGCGTACCCTGGCTGCGCACGTTATCGTACACGGTCGGCTGGGTGTGCACCGCCGTGCTGATACTGCAGCTGCTCTAGGAGCGAAAACTCTCCTGCAGTTGCTCGAGCTCGTTCCAGCGTTCCATGCGGCTTTCGAGCTGTGCCTCCGCATCGGCGAGTTCTCCGAGCGTTGACTGGATTGCCTGCTGCTCCCGCGCATAAAAGCCCGGGGTGGCGATGACCTGCTGCAGCTCCGCGACTCTTGCCTCGATGGACTCGATCTCGGCCGGCAGCCGATCGAGCTCCAGCTGGTCCTTGTAGCTCAGCTTGGTGGGCTTGCGCCTGCGCCGGCGCTCGGCGGCCGCCTGCTTGCGGCGCTCCTCGTCGAACGGGTTGTCGGTCTCGGCCAGCTGCCTGCCCTGCCGCAGCCAGTCGCTGTAGCCGCCCACGTACTCCCGAATCCGGCCGTCCTCCTCGAACACGATGGTACTGGTCACCACGTTGTCGAGGAACTCCCGATCGTGACTGACCACGATCAGCGTGCCACTGTATTCGCACAGTTTCTGCTCGAGTACCTCCAGGGTTTCGATGTCCAGGTCGTTGGTGGGTTCGTCGAGCACGAGCAGGTTCGCCGGCCGGGTGAACAGCTTCGCGAGGATAACCCGGTTGCGTTCGCCGCCGGAGAGCGCCTTCACGGGGGTCATCGAGCGCTTCGGGCCGAACAGGAAACCCTTGAGATAGCCGACGATATGCCGGTCCTTGCCGTTCAGCCTGATATACGTGCGGCCTTCGCCCACGTTGTAGGCGACCGACTTCTCGAGATCCAGGTTCTGACGCAGCTGGTCGAAATAGCCGATCGCGAGGTTGGTGCCGTGCTTGATCGTGCCGGTCTGCGGTTCCAGCTCACCGAGCAGCAGTCGCAGGAGTGTCGTCTTGCCGACGCCGTTGTTGCCGATGAGCCCGATGCGATCGCCGCGCATCAACTTGACGGAAAAGTTCTCGATCAGCGGCTGGTCGCCGTAGCGGTAGCCGACATTCTTGGCCCGAATCACCTTGCGACCTGATTGCTCGGCCTCCTCGATATGTATACGTGCCCTCGCATCCGGCTTGACACGCTGCTCCCGTTCCTCGCGCATCTGCATGAGTGCGCGCGCACGGCCTTCGTTGCGTGTGCGGCGGGCCTTGATGCCCTGGCGGATCCATTCCTCTTCCTGCGCGAGCTTCTTGTCGAAGCGCTGGTGGGCGGCAGCCTCGTCCTCGAGTGCCTTCTCCTTGCGGCGCAGGAAATTCCGGTAGTCGCCGGGCCAGCTGGTCAGCTTGCCGCGATCGATTTCGACGATACGGGTGGCCAGCCGCTGCAGGAAAGCCCGGTCGTGGGTGATGAACAAGACGGCGCCGTGATAGGACATGACCCGGTCCTCGAGCCACTTGATCGTCGCGATATCGAGGTGGTTGGTCGGCTCGTCCAGGAGCAGGAGGTCCGGTTTCTGCACCAGCGCCCTGGCCAGCGCCGCGCGCCGGCGCCAGCCACCCGACAGCGCGCTCATTTTCTTGTCCGCGGGTAAGCCCAGGTCCGAGATCGTCGTTTCGACGCGCTGCTCGATGTGCCAGCCGTCGTGGGCGTCGATCTTGGCATGCAGCGACTCGAGCTCCTTCAGGCCTGCGGGATCGAGGTCGAGCGCCGCCTGTCGCCGGTACTCATCGAGCAGGCGTTCGATGTCCACCAGGCCCGCCCGAACGACTTCGTTCACGTACTGATCCATCACCTCGGGCAGCGTCTGCTCGAGCTGGCTCACGACGAGGTGGTTGCCGCGAACGATCTCGCCGTGATCAGGCTCGAGCTCGCCAGCGATCAGTTTCAGTGTCGTCGATTTGCCGGCGCCATTGCGGCCGATCAGGCACACGCGTTCCCCGGTCTCGATAACGAGATCGGCCTCCCGGAGGATCTTCAGTTCGCCGAAAGCCAGCGATATTTCTTCAAACCGAATGAGTGCCATGGGTTATCGTGGGGGTGGCTTCAGCCGCGACTGAAGCCCTGTATTGTCCGAAGGCTTACCCAATTCCGCATGAGGCTACCATGAGCGAAGACAGGCTGGTGCAAATCGAAATCAAGCTCGCGCAGCAGGAGCACCTGCTCGACGAGTTGAACGAGGTCATCACCGGGCAACAGTCAACCATCACGCGACTCGAGGAACGCTATGAGATTCTCGTTTCGAGGTTGCGCTCGATCAGCGAGTCCTTGCCGGCCGACTCCGAACAGGACGAGCGGCCACCGCATTACTGAGTACGGCAAACCCGAATGG
>JBFFSI010000020.1:0-37868 GCA_041572475.1 Woeseiaceae bacterium | reverse complement strand
GACGCGACCGTTGACGTGGTTTGCGGCGCACCCAATGTCCGGCAGGGCATGAAGAGCCCGCTGGGCCGGCCGGGCGTTACGCTCCCCAACGGTATCAAGCTGAAGAAAACAAAGATCCGCGGCGTTGAGTCGCACGGGATGCTGTGTTCGGCCATCGAGCTCGGCCTCGGGGAGGACTCCGACGGCATCATCGAGCTGCCCGAAGACGCGCCCGTTGGGGCGGCCCTGGCCGATTACCTGAGCCTGCCCGATGCGGTCATCGATCTCGACCTGACGCCGAACCGGGGCGACTGTTTCAGCGTGCTGGGCATAGCGCGTGAGGTGTCGGCACTTACCGGCGCGGAACTCAAATCAGCGGTATTCCCATCGGTTGCGGCGACGATCGAGGATCGGCAGCCCGTCGAACTGGTCTATCCGGAGGGCTGTCCCGTGTTTGCCGGCAGGGTCGTGCGCAACATCGATCCCCGGGCGCACTCGCCCATCTGGATGGTGGAACGACTGCGGCGCGCCGGGCTGCGGGCGATCCACCCGGTCGTGGACGTCACCAACTACGTGATGCTCGAACTCGGGCAGCCGTTGCATGCCTATGACCTGGCGCTGGTCGATGGCCCCATCCGGCCCCGGCTGAGCAAGCCCGGAGAGAAAGTGACCCTGCTCGATGAGAAGGAAGTCGAGCTCGACGACCGGACGATGGTCATCACCGATGACAGCGGAGTCATCGGCCTTGCCGGCCTCATGGGCGGGCTGAGTACGGCGGTCAGCGACACGACCGTCGACGTGTTCTTCGAAGGCGCGTTCTGGCCGCAGGCGTGCATGGCTGGCCGGGCCCGATCCTACGGCATGCACACGGATGCGTCGCTGCGTTTCGAACGCGGCGTCGATCCCGAAGGCCAGGGCCGCGCGGTGGAACGAGCGACAGCGCTCCTGGTCGACATTGCGGGCGGTGAGGCCGGCCCCCTCGTCGTGACCACCGAAAAGGAACATCTGCCGGAACGGCGTCCGATTCAGCTGCGGCGTGACCGGGTGTCGATGCTGCTCGGACTCGAACTGGACGACCATGCGGTTGTCGACATGCTGCATCGGCTCGGCCTGGGCGTCACGGAAACGGACGTCGGTTGGGATGTCGTGGCGCCGAGCTATCGCTTCGATCTCGAGGTTGAGGTGGACCTGATCGAGGAACTTGCGCGCATCTATGGCTATAACGAGATCCCGGAGACGACTGCGATCGCCGAGACGCCGCTGGAGGTCGTGTCGGAGTCGCTTGTGGACATCGAGCTCGCTGCAACGACGCTCGTCGCCCGCGACTACCAGGAAGTCATCACCTACAGTTTCGTTGCCGCGGATGCGAACGCGGCCTTGACGGGTATCGAGTCCGAGCTCGTGCTGAGCAACCCGATCTCCTCCGAGATGTCGGTTATGCGTGCGTCGCTGTGGCCCGGCATTCTGCAGGCTGTCGCCGCCAATGCATCACGACAGCAGGACAGGGTGCGCCTGTTCGAGATCGGCAAGTCGTTTCACGGCTCGCTCGAGCAGCACGAGGAAGTGCTGCGTATCGCGGGAGCTGTCAGCGGGCCAGCGCTTCCCGAGCAGTGGGCGACCTCAACACAAGCCTCTGATTTCTTTGACATAAAGGGTGATGTCGCAGCCCTGTTGGCGCTGGCCGGCAATGCTGAAAAGTGCCGCTATGTCCCTGCAGAACATCCGGCCCTGCAGCCGGGGCAGGCCGCGGAGATCGTCCGCAACGGTCGCGTGATCGGCGTGTTCGGCAAGCTGCACCCGATGCATGCGAAGCGCTTCGAGCTGAGGCGCGATGTCTTTCTGTTTGAACTGGACGCCGACGCAGCGCTTGCGTCGGGGGCGCCGACCGCCCGGCCGGTCTCCAGGTATCCTTCCATCCGACGGGATATTGCTATCGTCGTTGATGAGAAGGTGTCGGCCGATGAACTCGTCGCGGTGGTCGAGGCGAGTGCCCCGGAGATTATTTCGAGCGTCAGGATTTTTGACATTTACCAGGGGCCGGGCATAGAAGCAGGGCTAAAAAGCGTTGCCTTAGGCTTGATTTTGCAGGAAACATCGCGCACCCTTACTGACGCAGATGCAGACTCAGCAATGCAAGCAGCCGTCGGCAATCTGCAAGACAAATTCGCCGCCGAGCTACGAGAATGAGCAAGCAATGGCACTAACAAAAGCAGACATGGCGGAATCGTTGTTCAACGAGCTGGGCCTCAACAAGCGGGAGGCCCGGGAACTCGTCGACATGTTTTTTGAAGAATTGCGAGCGTCGCTCGCAGTTGGGGAGCAGGTCAAACTTTCCGGGTTCGGGAATTTTGATCTTCGGGATAAGAAAGAGAGGCCGGGGCGTAACCCGAAAACGGGTGAAGAAATCCCGATCACCGCGCGGCGCGTAGTGACGTTTCGGCCCGGACAAAAACTAAAGGCCCGAGTAGAAGCATATGCTGGAACCGGGGAATAACGACGAACTACCTCCAATTCCTGGCAAACGATACTTTACGATAGGTGAAGTCAGTGACCTGTGTGCGGTCAAGCCGCATGTCCTGAGGTACTGGGAGCAGGAGTTTCCACAGCTGAAACCCGTCAAGCGGCGTGGCAATCGTCGCTACTATCAGCGGCAGGATGTACTGATCATCCGCCAGATTCGCAGCCTGTTGTACGACGAGGGTTTCACGATCGGCGGCGCCCGGCAGCGTCTGGCTGGTGAGGGCGCCAAGACTGATGTCACTCAAAGTCAGCAAATAATCAAGCAGTTACGCTTGGAACTTGAACAAGTTCTGAAGATTCTCCGCCGCTGAAATTCCGCCTTTCCTGGTGCCTGTCGGGCAGGTATGATGCGTGCCTGTCGAGGCGCGCGGCAACGCGCGCCCGTCGCGGTCGGGGCGTAGCGCAGCCTGGTAGCGCACCACAATGGGGTTGTGGGGGTCGGGAGTTCGAATCTCCCCGCCCCGACCATTTTTTTCGCTTTTTTACGGCCACGCAGAGGACTTCCGCGTGCCGTCCGGTTCAGGTCGGCGATATGGCAAGTGCGAGCTTGCGGTCCTCGATACCGAGCAGTATCGGCTTGGCCGTTTCCCGGTAAATATTCACCTTTGCGTTATAAGCCACGCGTGACAGGCCGTGCTTGTCTTTGATATGCAGCCGGCGAATGTTGAACTGGCCGTCACCCATGTTTTCGCCCGTCAGGTAGCACTTGATCGCCGTTACGCGCTCACCGGAAAATTCTAGGCCGCTGAGTTTTTTCAGGTTGCCCTGGGCGCGCTCGAGGAACATGACGGCGTCGAGATTGGCCTGCGTCTGTTCGTGAGTTTGGGGTCCATCGTTGATGTCAGCGAGGAAATCACCGACAAGGATCTGACCCGGCAACGCCGCCTCGATCATGCGCGCGAGTTCGATCGTCACGTCACCCACGATGAAGTCCTGCATCGTGGGATTGAGTCCTTCGGCCTGGTGGAACTCGTAGCATGCGCCGACATGAAAACAGGCGCGCAGCCTGGGAACGGCTTTCGAGGTGCTCTTACTGCGCGCAATCGCGTTGTCGGCCAAAACGATGTGCATGAAGTGGTAAAGATTTACGTTGGCCTCGAGGCCATCGTCACGGTTCCAGACATAGAAGCCGTCGCCGCTGGAGGAGCGCGCAAAATTGATGCCGACGTCCTGCTCGAGCATCTTGGCGTGCGCCGAATTGAGCGAATAGGACAGGCTGTTGAGCTGTGTCATTTGCTCGAACGGGGTCAGCAAGCTGAAGCCGACGATGTCGAACAGCGTGACCGCGCGACTGGCCACGTAGTTGATGCCGTAGCGCCGGATCATCTTCTCGATGATCTGGTTCTCGACCGGGTGGCCCGTCAACGGCTGCCGCAATGGGAGAACGACCGGATCGACTTCGAGCAAGCGCGCGACCTTGTGCATCTGGGTCAACGTCAGCTGACGCTCTCCGGAAATCAGCTCGGTGATGAAGCGGGCCGACACCTTGGTGACACCCGTGTCACCATGAGGCGCCGTATACTCGGCGATCGCGTAATGCGGCACCACCAACACCATGATGCCGTCGTCGACGGACGCCCAGCTCAGGATATTGTTCTGGCCAAGCGACCATTGCTGGTGGAGCAGCCGTTCGAGGTGCACGAGGTTGCTGCGTTGCCGTAACCCCATGTTCTGGGCAAGGTGGGCCAGCTGGTCCAGGTACGGCGAGAAGTCAGCGATTCGCCGTATTCCGGATTGCGAAAGGTCGTCAAGTTCCATGGTTGCGCCCAAAGCGGCTTCCGAAAGACTGCGTTATCTGCCACAGTTCGCCCGGGGCCGCGCGGAAACCGGAATTGCACCGGTGCCGATCGACGAAAGTAATCAACTCTTATGTTGAGCGCAAGTATTATCAAGAAGCGTCCGTATCTCTTTCGAATTCCAGAGGATTCGCATCGTTGGGCAGGTCGGGTTTTGACATAAGTATAAACGCCGGGCGGGGCGGGCTGCGGCATGCATGAGGGCCCTTCAATTGACGAGATCCGGGAACTCCGGGACCAATTAGGCAACGACCTCGTCCGGACCCCGATGCTGCGCTGCCGGACGCTCGAGCGGTGCCTGGATGACAAAACCCGTGTTTTCGGCAAGCTGGAGTTCCTGCAGCGGACCGGCACCTTCAAGGCGCGTGGTGCGCTGGCGGTTCTCGGCAGCCTCGACGCCGGGCAGCGCGCCGCGGGCGTGACGGCTGTCAGTGCGGGCAATCATGCAGTCGCGACGGCGTTCGCTGCGCGAGCGACGAACACGACGGCGAAAATCGTCATGATCAGCACGGCCAACCCGGCAAGGATCAGGGCGTGCCGCGAGTATGGAGCGGAACTGGTGATGGTCGATGACGTACACGGCGCCTTCGACGTCGCAGAAACCATCCAGCGGGAAGAGGGTCGATTCTTCGTGCACCCGTTCGAGGGTAAAACCATCGCGACCGGCACCGGGACGGTCGGGCTCGAGATTCACGAGCAGTGCGACAGCTTCGATACCGTGATCGTGCCGGTCGGTGGTGGCGGACTCATCGCCGGCGTAGCAAATGCGGTGCGGCAGCTGAGGCCCGATTGCGAGGTTATCGGCGTGGAGCCGGAGGGCGCGGATTCGATGCATCGCAGCTTCGCCGCAGGTCGGCCGATGGCGATCGACAGGGTTCGGTCTATCGCGGATAGCCTGGGAGCCCCGTTCGCGATGCCATACTCCTTCGAGCTTTGCCGCCAGCACGTCAACCGGCTGGCGATGGTCGATGATACGAGCTTGCGCCGCGCAATGGGGCTGCTGTTTGACCGCATGCATATGGCCGTCGAGCCCGCTTGCGCAGCGAGCACAGCGGCGCTGCTCGGGCCATTGCGCGAGGTACTCGTAGGCAGGACCGTGGTGCTTGTATTCTGCGGCAGCAATATCGATTGGCCGACATTCGAGGCACAGGCAATCTTCGATGAACCCCGCGCTGCTTGACGAGCTCAAGGCCCTGGTCGGCGATGGCGGCTGGACGAGCGATCCAGCCGACCTGGAGCCGCACCTGACGGAGTGGCGTGACGCCGTCAGGGGGCGCACGCCGGTGATGCTCATGCCGGCGACGACAGCGCAGGTCTCCGCCGTGCTGAAATGTTGCCATCGCTCGGGAACAGGGGTCGTGCCGCAAGGCGGGAATACGGGACTCTGCGGCGGGGCGATTCCCGATGCCAGCGGCGAGCAGGTGCTCTTGTTATTGTCACGCATGCGTGCCATCCGACGGCTTGACCCTGCCGATTTCTCGATCACGGTAGACGCCGGCTGCGTGCTGGCCGACATACAGTCCGCTGCGCGGGAGGCCGGCCTGATCTTTCCGCTGAGCCTGGCTGCGGAGGGCAGCTGCCAGATCGGTGGCAACCTGTCGACCAATGCAGGCGGGATCAATGTGATTCGCTATGGCACGGCGCGCGACCAGGTTCTCGGCCTGGAGGTCGTGCTTGCGGATGGCACGATCTGGAACGGGTTGCGGACCCTGCGCAAGGACACAGCCGGCTACGACATGAAGCAGGTGTTCGTCGGCAGCGAGGGTACGCTCGGCGTCATCACGGCGGCGGCGCTGAAGTTGTACCCGGATCCGGGCGATACGGTGACCGCGATGCTCGCTATGGACTCGGCGCAGGATGCCGTGCGCCTGCTCGCATACAGCCGGAAGCAGTTTGCGGACCGCATCCAGGCCTTCGAACTCATGTCGGAGCGGTGCCTGCGTTATGTGACCCGCAACATTCCCGATTCGCAGCACCCGTTCGAATCGGCTCGCGACTGGTACGTGCTCCTGGAGACGGCAACCGGTGGCGACCCGGATGCCGTGGAGGCCATGCTCGCCGAGGCCCTGGAGCAGCAGCTGGCGGCCGACGCGATCGTCGCCAAGAACGTCGGGGAAGCGGATGCATTCTGGCGCCTGCGGCACTCTATCTCGGAAGCACAGAAGCCCGAGGGCGCGTGCCTGAAGCACGATATTTCAGTGCCGATCGGACGGCTCGCAAGCTTCCTCGACGCAGCCCAGCGGCGCGTTGCCGAATTGGAGCCGGCGGCACGGCCCGTGATCTTCGGGCATGTAGGCGATGGCAACCTGCATTACAACATCGTGCAACCCGCCGGGGCGGACCCGGAGCGGTTCCGGACCGAGGGACACCGGATCACCGAAGCGGTTTATGATCTCGTTGCCGAGCTGGGCGGGAGTATCAGCGCCGAGCACGGCATCGGGGTCGTCAAAAAAGCTTATCTGCAGCGTTACCGGCACCCGGACGAGATCCGGCTGATGCGGACCTTGAAAACCGCGCTGGACCCCCTGAATATCCTGAATCCGGGGAAGGTAATTTGATGACCAGTTCCGCGTAATGTCTTGACCGCAAGGCTAGACTAAGCCCCGGAGTTGCTGTGACCGGAGTTTGCAGCGAGGGCGCAAAGGCTGAAGGGAAATGAGCGCAGATTCGGAAAAATCCCGCGACGTGCTGGCCGATCAGCTGGCCAGCTTCGAGAATCAGCTGGAAGGTAAGGCTGGTGACGTCGAAATGCTGGCCGAGATCCAGGCTGGAATCCGCCGCCTGCTCGCCAGCGGCGACAGCAGTGAAGCGGAAATTCGGTCCGTGCTCCAGGAGCGCTACGACAGCGGTCAGCTGCGCAAGGAGACTTTTCAACTCGTCAAGTCCATGCTCGACCGGTACGTGACAGAGATCGTCGAAACGAGCCCGTCCATCGCCGAGGCGTCGGCAGTGCTGGAAGGCAAGCTCAAGGTTGAGCGGCCTGCCACCCCGGCGCCCCCTGAGCCCGAGCTGCCGAAGTCCGAAGACGATGCGATGAGCTCGACGATGGTGCTCCCGACCAATAACGAACTGCGGTCCGACGATCCCGATGCGCGCGTGCAGGTTGGCTCTGTCTTGCGCGACCGATTCCTGCTGCAGGAACGCATCAGCGGCGGGGCGATGGGGGTCATCTACAAGGCAATGGACCGGCGGCTTGCAGAGGCGGGATCCGAGGAACCCTCGGTAGCTATCAAGGTACTTGCGCCCCAGCTGTCGCGCAATGGCAAGGCACTTCGCGCGCTGCAGCAAGAAGCAGCCAAGGGCCGCACCCTGGTACACCCGAATATCGTCCGCTTCATCGATCTCGACCGGGACGAGGATCTCTACTTCATCGTCTTGGAGTGGCTGGAAGGCCGTACGCTGGCCGACATCCTCGATTCTCCGGATGCGAAGAACATCGATATCGCGAGGGCCTTCGCTATCGCGCGCCAGGTTGGCAGGGCGCTCGAGTACGCGCACAAGTGCGGAATCATCCACGCCGACGTGAAACCGGCCAACATCATGATGATGCCGAACGGCGACGCCAAGCTGTTCGACTTCGGCGTTGCGCGGGTTCGGCAGGAGCAGGCGGGTCAGAAAGAAGACTTCGATCCGGGCGTGCTGGGGCTGCTGACCCCGGCTTATTCCAGCATGCAGGTACTGACCGGTGAGCGGCCGGTGCCCTCCGATGACGTCTTCTCGCTGGCTTGTCTCCTGTACCGGCTGATCGCCGGCTTCCGGGTATTCGGTCCACGCAATGCTGCCGAAGCCGCCGATGAAGGGATGACGCCGCAGCAGCCACAGGGTCTCGGCGATGCCCAGTGGCGAGTCTTGAAGAAGGCACTTTCTTACCCGCGCGTGACCCGGTTCGAGACGATGGCGGACTTCATCGATGCGCTGGACGTCGAGGAGGCCGAATCGATGACCGTCGACATGCCGGCGCCGGTTCGATTCTCGGAGTCGAGCGACAGTGGCGGCATCAGCCGCTGGATCATCAGCTTCGTCGTATTCGTCGCCCTCGGTATCGTCGGGGCCAACCAGCTTGGCTACCTGGACGAACTGAAAGCGCAATATCTGGTCGAGGATGAGCCTGCCGAGTCCGAATTCGTTGCGGGGCCCGCGATCGAGGCGGAGGAGATAGCGCCTGCCTTCACGGAAGAAGTTGCTGAGGCCGATGAGGCCGTAGTGGAGCCACCCGCCGACGAGGTGCTTGTGGATGCTGCGGGGGCCGTGGCGGCTGAATCAATCGCCGAGGATGGCGAAGCCGCCCCAGCCGAGGTGGAGGAGGAGACGGCTGTCATCGATGACGCTCCCGAGGTCGTCGAGGATCCGGCCGATTTGCAGGCGGAAATCGAGATACCTGTGCCGGAGGAGATTCCGGAACCGCTCGTCGATTTTTCGACGCTGCCGCCGCCTGTTGCCATTGTTGCCGTCTCCGCGGACCTCGAGTGGCCGAGGGCTGCGACGGTGACGATGAACGAGGCGGGCGGCGATGTAACAGTCGACCTGGTGCGGCGCGAGTCCGACTTCCCGCGGACGCTGCGTGTCGAAGAGGTGAGTTACAGTGGCAGCCGGTCGCCATGGGCGACAGGTCAGTATTCTTACTCTGACAATGGCGTGATCGAGTTTCCGGCCGGCCAGAGCCGTGCCCGGGTGACACTCGTGATGGCGCGCGACAATCTTCGCGAAGCCGATCAGCAGTCCGTGCTTCGTATCCGGGATGCCGACACTCCGGATTCCGGGCTCGCGACGATCACGGTGGTGCTCGAGGACGATGATCACCGGGTCTTCGAGTCGACCCTGCCGGCGAACACGGTGGCCTTCGCAGTGAGCCAGGTCACCGTCAACGAGGCCGACCCGGCCGTGCAACTCGACATCGTTCGCTACAACCCGGACGATCAGCCGATGCGCATAGGCTACACGCTGCGAGACATCACGGCCTCGCAGGGCGAGGACTACTTTGCGCCCGGGGGATACACGATCGAGTTCGGGCCGGGGCAGCGCACGACGCGCTTGCTCATTCCGCTGGTGCAGGATTCGACCTACGAGGACAACGAGGCGTTCAGTGTCGAACTGTCGAATGCGGATTCCATCGCCGATGTCGGCGTTTTCAGGCGCGTTGCCGTTCTGATTCGCGACGACGATCAGTAGCCCGCCCCGGTAACCGGTTCTCCGCAGGTCGGTTCGTTGCTAGACTCGCGCGATGACCAGCAAGGAAACCCGTCGTTACTCCCGAATCGTCGTCGACGGTGACGAACAGGCGCCGAGCCGCGCGATGCTGCGTGGCGTCGGCTTTACCGATGCAGATTTTGCCCGTCCGCAGGTTGGCGTAGCCTCGACCTGGGCGATGACAACGCCCTGCAACATGCACATCGACAAGCTGGCGGATGAGACGGTCAAAGGGGCCGACGATGCCGGCGGCAAGGCAGTCGTCTTCAATACGATCACGATCTCGGACGGGATCTCGATGGGCACGCCGGGCATGCGCTATTCCCTCGTGTCACGCGAAATCATCGCCGACTCGATCGAAGCAGTGGTTGGCGGCGAAGGATTCGACGGGCTTGTTGCAATCGGTGGCTGTGACAAGAATATGCCAGGCTGCGTCATGGCCATGGCGCGCCTCAACCGGCCATCCGTGTTCGTCTACGGCGGCACCATTCGGCCGGGCGCGAAGCGGCGGGATATCGTTTCTGTTTTCGAGGCAGTGGGCGCGAAATCGGCCGGCAAGATCAGCGGCGAAGAACTCCTGGAGGTCGAGCGGACGGCGATACCGGGTCCCGGTGCCTGCGGCGGCATGTATACGGCAAACACGATGGCATCGGCCATCGAGGCGCTGGGCATGAGCCTGCCGAACAGCTCGGCCCAGGATGCGGTGTCCCAGAGCAAGCTCGATGACTGCCGGAATGCCGGGGCAGCGGTCCTGGCGCTGATCGACAAGGACATCAAGCCCCTCGATATCATGACCCGGGAGGCGTTCGAGAATGCGATCACCGTCGTCATCGCGCTCGGTGGCTCGACGAATGCCGTTTTGCACCTGATAGCAATGGCGCGGGAAGCCGGTGTGCCGTTGACTCTCGACGATTTCACGACGATCGGCGCGAAGGTTCCCGTACTCGCCGACCTCAAGCCCAGCGGCAAATACCTGATGTCCGAACTCATCGAGATCGGCGGGATTCAGCCGTTGATGAAGAGGCTGCTCAACAAGGGGCTGTTGCACGGTGACTGCATGACGGTGACCGGCAACACACTTGCCGAAAACCTTGCCGACGTGACGGACTATCCGGCCGGGCAGGACATCGTGCGTGGATTCGACGAGCCTGTGAAGGCAGACAGTCACCTCGCCATCCTCTATGGCAACCTGGCGCCGGAGGGGGCGGTTGCCAAGATCACCGGCAAGGAGGGACTCAGGTTCGAAGGCCTGGCGAAGGTGTTCCACTCCGAAGAGGAGGCTCTGCAGGCCATTCTCGAGGGCAAGGTGGTCAAGGGGGACGTAGTCGTGATTCGCTACGAGGGGCCCAAGGGCGCGCCCGGCATGCGCGAGATGCTGAGCCCGACGGGTGCCATCATGGGCAAGGGGCTTGGTGCCGACGTCGCGTTGATAACGGACGGGCGCTTCTCGGGCGGCAGCCACGGCTTCGTAGTCGGGCACGTGACGCCGGAGGCCGCCGTTGGCGGGCCGATAGCGCTCATCGAGGACGGCGACCGGATCGTCATCGATGCCCAGAACAAGGAAATCAATGCCGCCATTGACGAGACCGAAATGGCGCGGCGGCGTGATTCCTGGCAACGGCCGAGGTCCCCCGTGACGACGGGCGCGCTGGCCAAATACCGGGCGGCCGTATCGTCGGCGTCCGCAGGCGCGGTGACCATTCCACCCGCGTGGGACGAATAATCACTTGACCTTTGAGGGCCGATTCGCTCTACTTCGGCAATAGAGTTTTCTGTCACCCACGTAATGTGCCAGCACGTCGAGCCGATCGATGTGAAACAACACATAAAACATATGGCGCGCCAGAGGTGCGTGGGTGCGAATGGCAGCAGTACCGGCTAGTAATAAAGTCTGGACGTTGTCAACGAACCCGCGAGGAGAGTCCTGGCGGGTTTTTTTTTGTCATGAGACTAAGGTGTCAGGCATGAGTGACAAGATCCAGGAGGCAGAATTCACATCCGGTGACGCGCTTGGCGCCAGTGAGCGCATCGCGGGGTCCCCGTGGGTCGTCATGAAATTCGGCGGCACGAGCGTCTCGAGTGCAGCCAACTGGGCGATGATCGCCGGCCTGCTCCGGAACCGTCTCGACAGCGGCTTGCAGCCTGTCATCGTGCATTCCGCGCTGAAGGGTGTATCGGACGCCCTCGAGGAGGTCCTGCACTGCGCTGCGGCCGGCGAATCGTCGGACCGGCTCGATGCCATCCGCGAGCAGCACTACCAGCTGGCCGCTGAGCTGGGACTCGATGGCCGCGAGATGCTCGGCTCGACGCTCGATGAGCTCGAACAACTGGTGGCCGGGGTTCGACTCGTGCGCGAGGTCAGCGTGCGCGTCCGGGTGCGCATCATGGCGCTGGGCGAACTCATGGCGACCCGGATCGGCGCCGGCTACCTGCAGCGCGTTGGCCTGCCGGTCGAGTGGCGGGATGCGAGGGAACTGCTGACCAGTGTGAGCAGCGGCGGCAAGCGGTCACAGGATTATCTCGCGGCCAAGTGCAAGGCCAATCCTGATCCGGCCATGCAGGAAATACTGGCGCAGGGCGGCAATGTCGTGCTGACGCAGGGATTCATCGCGAGGAATGAATGGGGGGAGACCGTATTGCTCGGCCGGGGCGGCTCCGACACCTCAGCGGCCTACTTTGCGGCCCGCCTCGAAGCCCGGCGTCTCGAAATCTGGACCGACGTGCCGGGTATGTTCACGGCAAACCCGCGGGTCGTCCCGTCGGCGCGGCTGCTGCTGGCCCTGCATTATGACGAGGCCCAGGAGCTCGCGTCCGCCGGCAGCTCAGTGCTGCATCCGCGCTGCCTCCCCGCGGTCCGGAATGCCGGCATTCCGCTGTTCATTCGTGCCACAGAATCGCCGGAAATCGCCGGTACGGTCGTTTCCGCGGTCACCGAGGAAGTGGAACCCCAGGTCAAGGGGATCTGCCTGCGCAACGGTCTCACGCTGATCTCGATGGACGGAGTGGGCATGTGGCACGAGGTCGGATTTCTTGCGCGGGCCTTCGCCGTCTTCAACGAACACGGCGTTTCGGTAGACCTGGTATCGACGTCGGAGACGAACGTTACGGTCTCGATCGATACGGCCGACGGGATGCTCGACGAGGATATCGAGCGCGGTCTGCTGACGGATCTGCGCGCCCTGTGCGAGGTCCGCAAGATTAGCGATTGTTCCTCGGTCAGCCTCGTGGGTCGCAAGATTCGCACCATTCTCGCGCGCCTGGCGCCGGCGCTCGAGGCCTTCGAAGAGGAAAAAATCCACCTGATGTCGCAGGCGGCCAGCGATCTGAACCTGAGTTTCGTGGTCGACCAGGGGCAGGGGCCGAAACTGGTTCGTAAGCTGCACGCGTCGATTATCGGCAAGGCCGGGGGCAGCCCTGCGTTCGGCCCGAGCTGGGAGCGCCTGTTCCACGGCGACCTGCCGACCGTCCTGACCCACGATGTCTGGTGGGTCAGGAAGCGGGAGCATTTGCTCGAGTTGGCAGACCGTGAAGCCAATGCTTACGTCTACGATCGCGAAAGTGTCCGCGAGGCTGCCCGTAGTTTGCTGAGCCTGGATAGCGTCGACCGGGTTTTCTACGCGGTGAAGGCGAACTTCAACGAGGAGCTGATCAAGGTCCTGGGCGAGGAAGGTGTGGGTTTCGAATGCGTGTCGCCGGGAGAAGTCGCCCTGGTCCAGGAGGTCATTCCCGGTATCGATGCGGGACGCATACTGTTCACGCCGAATTTCGCACCTCGCGCCGAGTATGCGGAGGCGATTGGCAGGGGACTGCAGATTACGCTCGACAACCTTTACCCGCTGCAGGCCTGGCCCGAGTTGTTCGACGGTGCGAAGCTGTTCATCCGCATGGACCCGGGGCGTGGCCGCGGCCACCATGAGAATGTGAAAACGGCCGGCGTGCACTCCAAGTTCGGCATTCCCCTGTTCGAGGTGGATGAACTGACCGCGCTCGTCCAGCAGGTCGGCGCCGAAGTCGTCGGCATCCATGCGCACAGCGGCAGCGGCATCCTGGATCCCGACAATTGGCGCGCAGTCGCCGTAGAGCTCGTCGAAGTCGCCGAGCGTTTCCCGGGTGTGAGTGCAATCGACCTCGGCGGTGGTCTCGGCGTGCCGGACAAGCCCGGGGATACGCCATTCGATCTCGACAAGCTGGACGCTACGCTGGCCGAGATTCGGGCCGCCTACCCGAAGTACGAGATCTGGCTTGAGCCGGGGCGGTTCCTGGTGGCCCAGGCCGGCGTCCTGTTGACGCACGTCACTCAGGTCAAGGGTAAAGGTGATATGCGTTACGTCGGCGTTGGCACCGGCATGAACTCGCTGATACGGCCGGCGCTCTATGGCGCGTATCACGAGATCGTCAACCTCACGCGGGCCGCGGAGCCGGCGACCGATACGGTGACCGTGGTTGGCCCGATCTGCGAGACCGGCGACCGGCTGGGCTCCGACAGGTTGCTGCCACCGACCCGTGAGGGTGACGTCATTCTTGTCGCCAATGCAGGCGCTTACGGCTATGTCATGAGTTCGCCATACAATCGGCGAGACATCGCCAGAGAAATTGTTATCTGAGGCCGGCGCGGCTGATCATCAAACCCTGTTCGGCGCTGTGAACGCGTTCGTCACGAGCCGTCCTGGGCGTGCCGGTCCTCCAGGGTTGTAACGACCTCGGCCAGCGACACATCCCGGCTGTGTAGCAATACGAGCAGATGATAGAGAAGGTCGGCCGCCTCCCCGAGCAACTCGTCCCTGTCGCCTGCGACGCCGGCCAGCGCGAGTTCGACCCCTTCTTCGCCGACTTTCTGGGCGATGCGCTGCGGCCCGGCTTCGAGCAGACGGACGGTATAGCTCTCGGGATTGCCGTCGCCGGCCCGGCGCTCGATGATGCTTTCGAGTGTGTTCAGAAATGTCAGGTCCATGGCTAGCCCCTAGGGTCGCACACTGATGTTGTTGTCTAGCAGGTAGCGCTTCAGGTCGCCGATATCGATCTCGGCGCTGTGGAACACGCTGGCCGCGAGTGCGCCATCCACGTCGGCGTCGTCGAAGACCTCGCGAAAATGCGGCATCGCCCCCGCGCCACCCGATGCGATCAGCGGGACGCGGCAGTGTTCGCGAACGAGCCGCAGCTGCTCGGTGTCATAACCCTGTCGTACGCCGTCCTGGTTCATGCAGTTCAGAACCACCTCGCCGGCGCCGAGGTCCTGGGCTTTGCGGATCCAGTCAATCGTCCTGCGCTCGGCCGCCAGCGTCTTGTCAGGGTCGCCGGTGTACTGGTAGACCTGGTAGTCGCCGTCCTGCTCGCGGCTGTCCACGCCGAGGACGACGCATTGCGAGCCGAAGCGGCGCGCGAGCTCGGATATCAGGCCGGGGTTCTCCAGCGCGGGTGTATTGATCGAGATCTTGTCGGCGCCCTTGTTGAGCACCTCTTCCGCGTCCGCGATGCTGCGGATGCCGCCGGCCACGCAGAACGGGATGTCGATGACGGCGGCCACGCGGTCCACCCAGCTGCGGTCGACCGATCTTCCGTCCGGGCTCGCTGTGATGTCATAAAAGACCAGCTCGTCCGCGCCCTCGACGCTGTAGCGTTCGGCGAGTTCGATGATTCCACCGACGATGCGATGGTTACGAAACCGGACGCCCTTGACGACCTGGCCGTCGCGAACGTCGAGGCACGGAATTATGCGCTTTGCTGGAATGAGATCATCTCCTCGCGCGTAATGGCCCCCTCGAGCAGCGCACGTCCGGTAATCGCCGCCGGGATTCCGGCTTCGCGCAGAGCCTCGAGGTCCCCGATGTTGCGAACGCCGCCCGAAGCCTGCAGCAACAGTTCCGGGTAGCGCCGCATCACGGACCGGTAGAGCTGGATGTTCGGGCCAGTCATCGCGCCGTCACGGCTGACATCGGTGCACAGCACATGCTCAAGGCCGACATCGATAAAGGTATCGATGCAGTCGAACAACGTGATCGTGCTCTCGCGGGTCCAGCCATGGGTCGTCAGACGGGGCTGCCCATCCGCATTGAGCTTTACGTCCAGCGCAAGGACGAGGCGTTCGCCGCCGAAGCGCGCAAGCCAGGCCCGCACAGCATCGGGATCGGCAACGGCCAGGCTGCCCACGACGCACCTCGTGACGCCCGCGTCGAACCAGTCCGTCAGCGCTTGCTCCGAGCGGATGCCGCCGCCTAACTGGATCGACAGCGTGGACCCCTCGGCCATGGCGCGGATGATTTTGCGATTATGCTGTTTGCCGGAGCGGGCGCCGTCGAGATCGACAATGTGCAGGTCCCGCGTGTTCAGCTCGGCAAAGCTCTGCGCTACTGCGGCCGGATCGCTGCTGTACTCCGTGGTCTGCTCGAAGTCTCCCTGGAAAAGACGAACGCATTTGCCGTCCTTGAGGTCGATTGCCGGGATCACTTTCACGCCGCAACCTCGAGAAAGTTTTGCAGGAGACGGGCCCCGTGCCTGGACGAGCGCTCCGGGTGAAACTGGGCCGCGATAAAATTGCGCCGCGAAACGATCGCGGAGAAGGTTGCGGCGTGCTCGGCTGTAGCGACCGTGTACTTATTGACCGGCAGTGCATAGCTGTGCACGAAGTAGAACCAGCTGCCGGTGCCGAGACCGGTCAGGAGCTGGTGATCCGTCGTTACCTCGATCGGGCACCAGCCCATGTTGGGAACCGGGCAGTGGACGCCGCCTTCGAGTTTCTCGACCGTGCCAGGAATCAGGCCGAGGCACTCAACGTCGTCTTCGGCGGAGGCTTCGGCGAGCAATTGCATGCCCAGGCAGATGCCGAGTACGGGTTGTTCCAGTTCGCGTATGACGTCGATCAGCCCGCGGTCGCGCAAGCGCTGCATGGCGTCGGCAGCCGCGCCAACACCGGGCAGGATGACCCGGTCAGCGCCCTGGATCTCGGCCGCGTCCGTTGTCAGGCTGGCCACATGCCCCAGCCGCTGGCAGGCATACAGCAGCGAGGCGATGTTGGCGCCACCGCTGTCGATAATGGCAATCGACCGTGACATCTAGCTCAGGGTCCCCTTGGTCGAGGGCATGTCGGTGCCGTCGCGGCGCAGTGCCTGCCGCAAGGCGCGACCCACGCCCTTGAAGCACGCTTCCACCATGTGATGAGTATTGTCCCCGCTTATCTCGATATGGAGCGCGGCGCCGAGTGCGTCCGACAGGGACAGGAAGAAATGCTCGACCATCTCGGTGGACAGTTCACCGACCCGGTCGCGGGGGAATTTCCCGCGGAACACGAAGCGCCCGCGACCGGACAGGTCGAGCGCGACCCGGGCCTGGCTCTCGTCCATCGGGAGCAGGAAACCGTAGCGCCCGATCCCGTGCTTGTTGCCGAGCGCCTGGCGAAGCGCGGCTCCCAGGCTGAGCGACGTATCCTCCACCGTGTGGTGTTCGTCGACCTCGAGGTCGCCATCGCAGTCGATGCTCAGCGCGAAGCCGCCGTGTTTGGCGATCTGTTCCAGCATGTGGTCAAAAAAACCGATGCCCGTGTCGATCAGGATCGGTCCCGGCGAGTCGAGGTTGACGGTGACCCGGATGCGCGTCTCGCTGGTATTGCGTTCCACGACGGCGCGGCGGTCCGCAAAGCACAGGGCTTCCACGATGCCGGCCCAGCTCGACTCATAACCAGCGGACGGGTCAACCAGGAAGCCTTGCACGCCGATGCGCTCGGCAAGCTCCAGGTCGGTACTGCGATCACCAATGACCGCGGAACCGCCCAGGTCGATGGACGTCTCGGCCAGGTAGCGTGTCAACAGGCCGGCGCGCGGCTTGCGGCAGTCGCAGCCGTCGTCGGGGAGGTGTGGACAGATGAATATTTCGTCGAACTCGATGCCCTGTGAGCCGAACAGTGCAAGGACGTGATCGTGGCACCGGCGAAAGGCATCCTCCGGGAATGACGCCGTGCCGAGGCCGTCCTGGTTGCTGACCATGACGAGTCGGTAGCCGACATCCTGCAACTGGAGGAGGGCGGGAATGACACCCTCCACGAGGCGCACTTTTTCGAGGGCATCCACCTGGTTGTCAGCTGGCTCCTCGATGAGGGTCCCGTCGCGGTCAATGAAAAGCACCTTCGTCGGCATGCTAGTTCCCCATCTTGCGTAACAGGTCGAGGAGCCGGTCGTTTTCACCGGGGGCGCCGACCGTGATGCGCAGGCAATTGGCAAGTTGGCCACCGAAGTGCCGGAGCAGAACCTTATTTGCGGACGCGTACTCGAGGATTGCAGACGCGTCCTCCACTTCGACGAGGAAGAAATTTGCAGCACTCGGCCAGGTGCGATGGACGAAGTCCAGCTTGCCCAGCTCGGCGACCAGCCGCTTTCGCTCGCTGATGATGGTTTCTCGCCAGCGCTCGGCTTCATCGAGGCTCTCGGTCTGCAGGGCGTCCTGGACGCACTCGACCACCGGCGTTGCCAGAGCGTACGGCGCCTGGACAGCGCTCAGCATCCGGATAAGGTCCGGCGGGCCGATGACCGATCCGCAGCGGGCACCGGCGAATGCCAGGGCCTTGGAGAGCGTGCGCAGCACGACGAGGTTCGGGTACCGGTCCAGTAATTCGACGGCCGACGGCGTATCGGCGAATTCCACGTAGGCCTCGTCGACGACAATGGCCGAGGAGTCGCCCCGGCGCTCGAGCAGTTCGCATAAGTCAGATCGAGGCAGGAGGGTGCCGGTCGGGTTGTTCGGGGAGCAAACGAACACCAGCCTCGTGTCGCCGTCGCAGGCGTCGAGCAGCGCATCGACATCGATCGCGAAGTCCTTGTCGGGGTCAGTTCCAACCTCGCGGCACTGGGCGCCCTGTACGGCCGCGTAATGCCGGTACATCGAGAATGAAGGCGAGCTTGTCACGATGTTATCGAGACCTGCCCGACAAAACGCCCGCACCAGCAGGTCGATCGCTTCGCTGGTGCCGCGCGTCACGAGGAGCCGCGCCGCGTCACAGCCGTAGCGGGTCGCCAGTGCCGAGCGCAGTGCCGCCGGACGAATCTCGGGGTATCGATTCAGAGGCCGCCGAAAATGATCGGCCGGACTCGTCCAGGGTGCTTCGTTCGCATTGAGACGAATCGTGTCCGCAACCTGGGCCGCGGCCTCGTAGGCCGTGAGCGCCTGGATCTCCGGGCGGGCGAGGCTCGTGATTGTCATCGGAGGGCTCCGAGGCGCCGCGTTACCGCGGCAGCATGGCCGTCGAGACCCTCGAGATTCGCCAGGGTCACCACGGCGCCGCCGAGCCCGGCGAGGCCTTCCCTGGTCAGCTCCTGCAGGGTCATCTGGCGCTGGAACTGATCCACGCCAAGGCCGCTGTAGGTGCTCGCGTAGCCATACGTCGGGAGCACGTGGTTGGTGCCGCTGCAGTAGTCGCCGACGGCTTCCGGCGTCCACGGCCCCAGGAAGACGGAGCCGGCGTTGCGTATAGCCGGGAGGAGACCGCGTGGCGACTCGACCTGCAGGATCAGGTGCTCGGGAGCATAGCGGTTGCTGACGTCGATGGCCTCCGCCAGGTTCCCGACGAGGATAGCGCGCGAATTCGCCATGGCCCCGGCTGCAATTTCAGCACGCGCCAGATTCGGCAACTGTGCCTCGACCTCCGCCTGCACCGCTGTCGCCATATCCGGGCTGGTGGTGACCAGCATGACCTGCGAATCCTCGCCATGCTCGGCCTGTGAGAGGAGATCTGCGGCCACGAAGGCCGCCGACGCCTTCGCGTCGGCAATCACGAGTACCTCGGAGGGGCCCGCGGGCATGTCGATCGCGGCGCCTTCGGGGTCGGCGCTGACCAGTGACTTGGCGCTGGTTACCCAGGCGTTGCCGGGGCCGAAGACCTTCCGGACTTTCGGGATGCTGGCCGTGCCGTAGGCCATGGCCGCGATCGCCTGGGCTCCGCCGACCTTGAAAATGTCCGTGACGCCTGCCCGCGTGGCGGCTGCGAGGACCGCCGGGTCGGCCGTTCCGTCCGGGCGGGGCGGCGTGCACAGAACCCGCACCGGGCAAGCCGCGATCACGGCCGGGACCGCCAGCATGATAGCGGTCGACGGCAACGGCGCTGTGCCAGCCGGTACGTAAAGGCCTACCGAGTCGATAGGGTGGCTGATCCGCTCACAGCGCACGCCGGGCATCGTGTCGACTGCTATCGGCTGTGCGAGCTGCACTTCGTGAAAGCGGCGGACGTTGGCTATTGCGAGGTCGATCGCTTCGATGGCCTCGTGGGTAAGCTGGTGGGCGGCCTCGGCGATTTCGGCTTCGCTGACGCGAAAGCTGTCGATCTCGGCGCCGTCGAACTGCCGGGTCATGGCCCTCAACGCGTCGTCCCCGCCACGCTTGACCTCGGCGATCATCCCGGCCACCTTGTCGCGGATGTCCTGATCGGCTGCAACGGCGGGCCGGCGAAGGACCGTGGCCTGGTCGGCCGAATTCAGGTCTTCCCAGTTGATGATCGATAGCAGCATGGTTCAGGCCAGCATCTTCTCGACCGGGAGCACCAGCAGCGAGCTCGCGCCCGCCGCTTTCAGGTTCTCCAGCGTTTCCCAGAACACGTTTTCGCGACACACGGCGTGGACCGCGACCTTGTCGCTGGTGCCTTCCAGCGGCATGACCGTGGGCGCCTCGGAGCCGGGCAGCAGTTCCCGAATCTCCGCAAGTGCGGCTCGCGGCGCGTGGAGCATGATGTACTTGCTCTCCCGCACCTGCAGCACCCCGTCGAGGCGTTGCAGGAGCCGGTCGACCATGGCTTGTTTCGGTGCGCTGAGCGGGGCGAGAGTCTGGATGACGACCGCCTCGCTCTCGAGCAATGTGTCCAGCTCCTGCAAGCCGTTGGCCGCCAGCGTAGAGCCGGTCGACACGAGATCGCAGATGAAGTCGGCGCGCCCGAGCTTCGGGGCGATTTCCACGGCGCCGGAGAAATAGACGATGTCTGCAGTGATTGAATGCTTATTTAAGTATTCTCTTAAAAATCCTTCATAACTAGTTGCAATCCTTTTGTTTTTAAGAGACTCGAGGCCTCGGTATTCCGTGCCCTCGGGTGCCGCAATGGCCAGGCGGCAGTGGCCGAAGTCGAGCTCGAATACCTGTTTGAAGAGCGCTTCCTGGCCCTGGTTTTGCAGCGTGTGGCGCTTCTCCTCAACAATATTCAGCCCGACGATGCCGAGGTCGCAGACGTCGTCGCTGACGAGGGCAGGGATGTCGTCGTCCCTGACGAGTAAGAGGTCGATCGGCATATTTTCGCCGTAGCAGAACAGCTGGTCCTTGCTCTGCGTGAACTTCAGGCCACAGCGCTCGAGGAGGTGCAGGGAGTGGTCGGTCAGGCGGCCGGTCTTCTGCACCGCAATTTTGATGCGCGGCTCACTGTTGTCCATTGTCGGGGTTCCTCAGTGGGAGGTCGGGGTGTCGGTATCGGCAGTTCGGTCGATCGCGACCCGGTAGCCGCCGAAACCGTCGGTAAGAAACCTGGCGACGCGCCCGATGGTCGTGACGCTGACGCCGGTCAGGTCATGAATCTTTCGGTAGGTCAGGCCTTGTTCGAGCAATTCCACTACCTGCCACCGGTCCACCAGCGCCTGCAGCTCCGCCGGCGTGCACAGGTCACGAAAGAAATCGCGTGCTTCAGCGGCCGTCCGGAGCGTGATGATCGCGCGAAAAAGGGCATCTTCCGCGGCCAGCTGCTGGCTGGACCTGTCTTGTCGATTGGGTTTCATAATTGTGCCAGTGTATTAACGCGTTAATACACTAATACAAGCAGTTCAAAACTGCAACAGCGGCTGCGGACCGTGCCCCACAACCCGCAAACCCTTACGGCTATTGGTTTCCAGTGAGACTAATAAAATGGGACGGGCGTCTTGACGGCGCAGCGCGGCACCGCATAGACTGCGGTGAACTCATCGAGACCGGCTGAGGGATAGGCCCAGAGACGCCGGGGCAACCTTCAGGATTAACCATCCTGAAAAGGTGCCAACTCCTACGGTGATGTGCCATCGGGGCACCACCGACAGATGAGAGTCGTAGCAATACGCTGCCGTGGCAGCTGAAGGGCGCGATTCCTCCCTTACGGTCTCCGTAGGGTTCCGATGAGACGACATTGGAACGACCATTGGAGACCGAGAATGACATCCAAAGCTGACACGGCCACGCTGGCTGTTCGCGCGGCAATTGAGTCCGACACCCAGCACGGTGCGGTCGTACCGCCACTGCACCTGTCCTCGAACTTCGCGTTCGCGGGTTTCGGCGACAAACGGCAGTACGACTACACGCGCTCGGGTAACCCGACCCGGGATGCGCTTGCCGAGGCCCTTGCGGCCCTCGAAGGCGGGGCGGGGGCCGTGGTGACGTCCTCGGGCATGGCGGCCCTGACGCTGATCTGTCAACTCCTCGAACCCGGAAACGTGCTCGTCGCCCCTCACGATTGCTATGGCGGTACCTTCCGGCTGTTCGAGAGCCTGTCGGCAAAGGGGCATTTCGAGGTCCTGTTCATCGACCAGACCGACGAGGTGGCGGTCGACGCGGCGCTGGACCGGAAGCCAAAGCTGGTGCTGACGGAAACGCCGTCCAATCCGCTGTTGCGCATCGTCGATATCCGCAAGCTGGCCGCCAAGGCGAAAGCCGTCGGGGCGCTGTACGCCGTCGACAACACGTTCCTCTCCCCGGCGCTGCAACAACCCCTGTCGCTGGGCGCAGATCTCGTTGTCCATTCGACGACCAAGTACATCAATGGCCACAGCGACGTGGTCGGAGGGACCGTCGTTGCCGGTACAGCGGAACTGGCCGAAACCCTGGCCTGGTGGGCGAACTGCCTCGGCATTACCGGAGCGCCGTTCGACAGCTACCTCACGCTGCGCGGGATTCGCACGCTGCATACGCGCATCCGCCAGCACGAGGAGAGCGCCGCTGTTCTCGCCAACGTGCTCAACGAGCACGTCGCCGTGGATCGCGTGTACTACCCGGGCCTGGAGACGCATCCGGGGCATGCCATCGCCGCCAGCCAGCAGCGTGGTTTCGGCGGCATGGTGAGCTTCGAGATCGGCGGCGGCGAGGCGGCGGTCAGGGCCTTCGTCGATAGCTTGCGGTATTTCTCGCTGGCGGAATCACTCGGTGGGGTCGAGAGTCTCGTCTGCCATCCGCCGTCAATGACGCATGCGCCGGTGAGCGAGGAGGCACTGGCCGCGGCCGGCATCAGGCAGAACCTGATCCGACTCTCGGTGGGTCTCGAGAGCACTGACGACCTCGTGGCCGATGTATTGACTGCGCTCGATAAGGCGTCCAAGGCCGACGCTCTCAAGCCGGTCGCGGTCGCCTGAGGCCGGAGCCAGCGATGAGTCTGCCAGCATACCTCGCGCAGCACGTGTCGAGTGATACCCGTTACCTGGCACTGGGCGAGCCGTTCCGGCTCGAGGCCGGGCAAAAGCTCGACGGCGTGGTCATCGCCTATCGGACCTGGGGTGACAGCAGCAACGCAGCGGAC
This sequence comes from Woeseiaceae bacterium, assembly GCA_041572475.1. Lineage (GTDB taxonomy): Bacteria > Pseudomonadota > Gammaproteobacteria > Steroidobacterales > Woeseiaceae > UBA1847. Next base: position 14,894 of record JBFFSI010000020.1, on the reverse strand, counting down.
AACGCGATCCTGATCTGCCACGCGCTGACTGGCTCCGCCGACGTGGAAGCCTGGTGGCCGAATGTTATCGGGGCGGGCAGGGCCTTCGACCCGGACCGCGATTACATCGTCTGCGCCAATATCCTGGGCAGCTGTTACGGCACCACCGGGCCGGTGAGTACGGCCCCCGGCATGGACCGGCCGTATCGCGCCGACTTCCCGCGCATCAGCGTTCGGGATATGGTCAGGCTGCAGCGGGTTTTGCTCGACGAACTCGGCGTCGAGACCCTCGAACTCGTGACCGGCCCGTCACTCGGCGGCATGCAGGCGCTGGAATGGGCGGCAATGTATCCCGAGCGCGTGCGCAGCGTTGTCCCGATCGGGGTAGGCGGCCGTCACTCCGCCTGGTGCATCGGCATCAGCGAGGCGCAGCGTGCCGCCATCGAGGCAGACCCGAACTGGAACGGCGGCTATTACAGCGACGAGGCGCCACCGTCGAAAGGCCTGTCAGCGGCGCGCATGATGGCCGTTTGCACCTACCGCAGCTGGCACAGTTTCGAGCAGCGCTTCGGGCGCGAGCGCCGATCCGAGGACTTGTACGAGGTCCAGTCCTATCTTCGTCACCAGGGCCACAAGATCAACGACCGCTTCGATGCGAACACCTACGTGACCCTGACGCACGCGATGCACACGCACGACCTCGGCCGGGCCCGCGGCGACTATCGCGATGTGCTGGCCGGCATCCGGCAACCGGTGCTGGTCGTGTCGGTGAGCACCGACGCGCTTTACCCGCCACAGGAACAGTTCGAGCTGGCCGAAATGCTGCCGAACGCGAGCTACGAGCTACTCGAGTGCCCGCATGGGCACGACGGGTTCCTGATCGAGACCGACGCGCTGGATGCGATGATCTCGCGATTCCGCGCGGCGAGGGACGTGCCCCCCCGCCTGCCGCTGGTCAGCTCAGCTTCCCGATAATCAGGTCGGTCATCGCAGTCGTCGAGACCGGGGTCGTGCCCGGCGGCGCTATGTCAGCCGTCCTTGCCCCGTCTTGAATTGCCGAGCGGATCGCGGCTTCGACCGCATCCGCCTCGGCGGTCAGCCCGAGACTGTGCCGCAACAGCATGGCCGCGCTGCCAATGGCCCCGCACGGGTTGGCGAGGTCCTTGCCGGCAATGTCCGGCGCCGAACCGTGAATCGGCTCGTAGAGGCCGCGCGTCGAATCGCCGAGCGAGGCTGAGGGTAACATGCCGAGGGACCCGGCCAGCATCGATGCCTCATCCGTCAGGATGTCGCCGAACATGTTCTCGGTGACGATGACATCGAAATCGGCGGGGCGTCGCAACAGGTGCATCGCCGCGGCGTCGACGAGCAGGGTCTCTACCTCGACGTCGGGAAACTCGCGGGCCATGGTTTTGTCGGTCACATCGCGCCAGAGGCGGGAGGTTTCGAGTACATTGGCCTTGTCCACCGAGCAGAGCTTGTTGCGCCGCTCCCGCGCCAGGCGCGCTGCGACGCGGACTATGCGCTCTATTTCATAAGTGTGGTAGGTGCACAGGTCGCTGGCGAGCGTCTCGTCGCGGGTCTTCTTGCCGAAGTAGATACCCCCTGTCAGTTCGCGCACGACCATCAGGTCCACGCCTGCGAGATATTCGGCCTTGAGCGGCGACGCGTCGATCAGTTCGTCGAGAACCTTGACCGGCCGCAGGTTCGCGTAGACGCCCAGCACGGAGCGCAGCTCCAGCAGTCCTTTCTCCGGCCGAACCATCACGTGCAGCCCTGACCACTTCGGTCCACCGACGGCGCCGAGGAAAACGGCCGAACTCTCCATGCAGCTTGCCACCGTGTCTGCCGGTAACGGGTTCTTCGCTGTGTCGATCGCGGCGCCGCCGATCAGGCGCACCTCGAAATCGAAGGCGTGGCCATAGGTGTCTGCGACGACCTTCAGGACCTTGTGGGCGGCGGCGGTGACCTCGGGTCCGATGCCGTCGCCCGGCAGCAATGTAATCAGGGCGTCCACGTGCGTGACTCCTCGAAGGACCGGATCTCGTCCAGGTGCTTCTGAAGGTATCCCAGCTGGTCGATTCCTTCCACCAGGCAATAGCGGGCGAACGCGTCGATCGGAAACCCGACGCGGCGGTCGCCTGGCAGGACCAGCGTCATGCCGGGGATATCGATCTCGATCTCGATTCCCGGGTTCTCGACGAGAAACGCGTGCGTGTCTTTGTCCACGACGATCGGGACCAGGCCATTCTTGAGCGCGTTGTTGCGAAATATGTCCGCTATCTCGGTGCTGATCACGGCTTGGATGCCGTAATCGAGCAGCGCCCATGCCGCATGCTCCCGGGACGATCCGCAGCCGAAGTTATTGCCCGCAACGAGCACCCGGCAACCCTCGGCCTCCGGCCGATTGAGCACGAAGTTGGCCTTCGGTTCGCCGCTGGCGTCGAAGCGCAGGTCGTGAAACAGCGCCGCACCCAGGCCTTCCCGCGAGGTCGTCGTGAGAAAACGGGCGGGGATAATCTGATCGGTGTCGATATCGCGCGTGGCCAGCACCGTCGTGCATGACCGGATTGTCCTAATCGCGTCCATTGGACTGGTTCCTCGACAGGTAAATACGCGGGTCCGCAACTCGTCCGGCGACGGCGGACGCTGCTGCGGTGAGCGGGCTGGCGAGCACTGTCCGCGCGCCGACTCCCTGGCGCCCCTCGAAGTTGCGATTGCTGGTGCTGACACTAAGCTCGCCGTTGCCAACCGTGTCTCCGTTCATGCCGAGGCACATCGAGCAGCCCGACTCGCGCCATTCCGCGCCGGCAGCGGTAAATACCTCGTGCAGGCCCTCGGCTTCGGCAGCCTTCTTCACTTGCTGGGAGCCCGGGACGACCAGCATCCGGACACCACGGGCAACCTTGCGGCCCTCGAGGATCGCCGCTGCCTGGCGCAGGTCGGACAGCCTCGAATTGGTGCAGCTGCCAACGAAGACCACGTCTACCGGCGTGTCCGCAAGCGGCTTGCCGGACTCGACGCGCATGTAGTCGAGCGCCTTGCGAAAGCTCTCGTCGGCGCCCGGATCAGGTACGGGCTCGTCGATACCCACGACCATGGCGGGATTCGTGCCGAAGGTGACCATGGGCGCCAGCCCGCTTGCGTCGATGTCAACGGAACGATCGAAGCTTGCCTCAACATCGGTCCGCAGTCCGCGCCAGCGATCGACGGCACGGTCCCAGTCGGCTCCCTGCGGAACGCGAGGTCTGCCTTGCAGGTACTGGATCGTGACATCGTCGGGCGCAATCATGCCGGCGCGGGCGCCGGCCTCGATCGACATGTTGCACACCGTCATGCGTGCTTCCATATCCAGGGCCTCGATCGCGCCGCCCCGGTATTCGAGGACATGCCCCGTGCCGCCATCGACACCGATCTTGCCGATGATTGCGAGCACGAGGTCCTTCGAGGTGATGCCGGGCGGCAGCCTGCCATCAACGGTGATGGCCATCGTCCGGGGCTTGCGCTGCAGCAGGCACTGTGTGGCCAGTACATGCCCGACCTCGGTCGTGCCGATGCCGAAGGCGAGGGCCCCGAAAGCGCCGTGCGTGCTCGTATGGCTGTCACCACAGACGATGGTCTTGCCGGGCTGTGTCGCGCCTAGCTCCGGGCCAATGACATGGACGATCCCGCGCTCCTCTCTGTCGAAGTCGAGTAGCTCGATACCGAAATCGCGACAGTTGTCCTGCAAACGCACGACTTGCCTCGCCGCGGCATCGCCAACGACGACGGCAAGGTCCTTGAATCCGGCGACACGCGTCGTCGGCGTGGAATGATCCATCGTTCCCAGCGTCAGGTCGGGTCGCCTGACGGACAAGCCTTGCGCACGCAGCAGGGAAAAAGCCTGTGGCGTCGTGACCTCGTGAATCAGGTGCAGATCGACATAGAGAATCGCCGGTGTGTCCCCGGTCTCCGCGACTACGACATGGTCATTCCAGACCTTTTCGAACAGGGTGGACGCCGGCGTCATCAGATAAGCGCCCGCTCCATGTTTGCGGTCGAGTCCGGGTCAGGGCCGCCTAACTGCCGACGGCGCAGGATCCGGTTGATGACCTCGAGGCAGGCGCGACTGCCGGCTTCGACGATGTCGACGCTCGTGCCGTGGCCGCGGAAATCGGCCCCGTCGTGCTCCACGGTCACGGTTACCTCGCCCTGGGCGTCTTCGCCGATCGTCGCACTGTGGAGTTCGAAATTCCTGAGCGTAATGACGACGCCCGTGACGCCTTCGAGTGCCTGGACCGCTGCCGCGATCGGACCATCGCCCTCCGCGGAGCCGGTTTTCTGCTGACCATCCTCGTCGCGAAGAGTGACCGTGGCCTGCGCCGGCTTGTCGGTAGCGGTGTTGACCTTCAGCGACTCCAGGGACCAGGGGCCGCTGGATGCGCTGTCTGCATTCATGATGATCGCTTCGATGTCGCCGTCGTAAACGTCCTTTTTCTTGTCGGCAAGCCGCTTGAAGTCCTGGAACGCCCGGTTCATCTCGAAGTCGTCGAGTTCGAACCCGAGTTCCCGCACCCTGTCGCGGAAGGCGTGCCGCCCGCTGTGCTTGCCGAGCACCAGGCTGGACCGGCTGATGCCTACATCTTCCGGGCGCATGATTTCATAGGTCGAACTGTGCTGGAGCATGCCGTGCTGGTGAATCCCGGCTTCGTGGGCGAATGCATTCTCGCCGACGATCGCCTTGTTGCGCGGCGGGTGCATGCCCGTAATGCTCGAAACCAGTCGCGAAGTCGGGTACAGGCGCGTGGTATTGATTCCAGTCTCGAGGTCGAAAAACTCGGCCCGGGTCTTCAGGGCCATCACGGCTTCCTCGAGACTGCAGTTGCCCGCGCGCTCGCCGATGCCGTTTATCGTGCATTCGATCTGCCGTGCCCCGGCGCGCACTGCCGCGAGGCTGTTTGCGACTGCCATGCCGAGATCGTTGTGGCAATGCACGCTGAGCGTCACGGCCTCTATGCCTGTCACGTGCTCGCCCAGGTAGCGGAAAAGCTTGTCGAATTCGGCAGGGACGGTATAGCCGACCGTGTCGGGAATATTGATCGTCGTGGCGCCGGCCTCGATCGCGGCCGAGACGACCTCCGCCAGGTAGGCGAGTTCGGTCCGCGACGCGTCCTCCGGCGAGAATTCCACGTCCTCGCACAACTCGCGCGCCATGCTGATCGCGCCGACCGCGCTCTTGATGATCTCTTCCTTCGCCATCTTCAGCTTGTACTCGCGATGAATCTGGCTGGTCGCCACGAAGACATGGATGCGATGCTTGCCGGAGCCCTTGACGGCGGCGTGGACTTTTTCGATGTCGGCGGGATTGCAGCGGGCCAGTCCGCAGATGACCGGGCCGAGATTTTCATCGGCAATCGCCTTGACCGACTCGAAATCGCCGGGCGAGGCGGCAGGGAAGCCTGCTTCGATCACGTCGACGTTGAGCTCGGCGAGCGCTCGTGCGACGCGCAGCTTCTCGGTCAGCGTCATGCTGCAGCCCGGCGCCTGCTCGCCGTCGCGCAGCGTCGTATCGAAGATGCGAACCTGCCTGTCCGCGCTCGCCTCTGCCATGCTCTATTCCTCCAGCCAATCCATGCGACTGCGCAGGTCGGCGCCGACCCTCTCGATCGGGTGTTCGAGGTCTTTTTGCATGAGTTCCCGGAACCTGGGCATTCCCGCGTCGTTTTCCGCGATCCAGTCCCTCGCGAACGTGCCGTCCTGGATTTCTTTCAGCACTGCCCGCATGGCCTCGCGGGAGCTCTCATCGACGACACGCGGACCGGAGACCATGTCTCCCCAGGCTGCCGTGTCGCTGATGAAGGTGTGCATCTTCTTCAGGCCGCCCTCGTGCAGCAGGTCGACTATGAGCTTGAGTTCGTGCATGACTTCGTAATAGGCCACCTCCGGCTGGTACCCGGCCTCGACCAGGGTCTCGAATCCGGCGACGATCAGCTCGGTTGCGCCGCCGCAGAGTACCGCCTGCTCACCGAACAGGTCTGTCTCCGTTTCCTCGGCGAAGGTGGTTTCGATCACGCCGGCTCGTGCACCGCCGATGCCGGCGGCGTAGGCGAGGGCGAGCTGCAGTGCGTCACCGGTTGCATCGCGATGGACCGCGACGAGGCAGGGCACGCCATGGCCTTCTTCATACTGGCGCCGGACCAGCCCGCCCGGGCCTTTCGGCGCAATCAATACGACATTGAGGTCCTCGCGAGGGTCGACCTGCCCGAAGTGCACGGCAAAACCATGGGCGAACAGCAGCGTCGCGTTGCTGTCAATGTCGTCAACAATGCTCTCGTACAGGGATTTCTGCACCATGTCAGGCGTGAGCACGGCTATGATCGTGGCGCCTTGTACGGCCTCGGCGGGCGATTTGACGGTCAGGCCGTCCGCCTCGGCTTTTGCCCAGCTGGCGCCGTCCGGCCGCAACCCGACGACGACGTCGAATCCGCTGTCTTTCAGGTTCAGGGCGTGTGCACGCCCCTGGCTGCCATAGCCAAGAACTGCGACCTGCTTGTTTGCGAGGCAGGCGGTGTCGACGTCGGCTTCCGAGTACATTTGCATCGTTTTCGTTCCTTAACGGTTGTCTTTGTGAGGCTTGATTTGTTTGCCCAGATAGGCTGTTCCGAGTCAAAAAAAACCCCACGATCCGGTGCGGATGCGGGGCTGCGTTGTCCTGTGTGGGGATACGCGCTACCCGCCCTGTCTCCCAAGGAGGAGGAGCGCGAGCGCGATGAGCGGCGAAGCAGTGCAGCTCGAAGCACGGTGCCCTGTGTGCGACATACTCATGGGCTCGGATCATGTTGCAAGGCCGGGATATTGTCAACCGTCGCAAATTCAGTTACTTGTGATACCAAACAGGCGCCGGACAGCTGTTCGGACAGGCTTCTGACAAGCCCTAAACTTATGTCGCTGCCGGGCTGGCGATCTAGCAACCATATGTTATTCTTGCCGACGGGTACTTAGGGGCCCGGCAATATTTCAAGGATAAATGGCGGGGAAGCTGGAGCCGGGGTTCCGGAAAGCCAACGATAATAGAGAGTAAGGGTTCCAAAAATTCATCGCCGCGGCGTAGGTGGAGAGGGCCGCGTGCGCACACAGCCTCGCACTCAGCGAGGCCTGTTTAACTTGTGCGTGTATTCATCGGATACGTCGCGCCCCTCTCCATGGCATTAATTTGAGAAGAAACATAGACCTTTGTGAAGGAGCTTTCATGAAAAGGTGCATAAACAGCAGTCGACGCACAGGCGCTGCACTTCTTGCAGTCTCCCTGATTGCGGCATCCGGCAGCGTGTTCGCTCAGACCGTTAACCAGGTCCTGGTGGCCGAAGACCGTCGTCTGGAGCTAGCGCAACAGTCCCAGGAGCGAATCAACAACACGGTTGAAGGAATCCGCTCGCTGGAAGACCAGTATCGGGCGATCAACAAGGAAATCGATGGCCTCAAGGTCTACAACCGGCTAATGGCTGCACAGGTCAACGGCCAGGAGGCGGTTCTCGAGGACATCGCCCTGTCGATGGATCAGATCGACGTCATCAACCGGCAGATCTTCCCGCTGATGGAGCGCATGATTGACGGGCTCGAGCAGTCCATCAACCTTGACGTGCCGTTCCTGATGGAGGAACGCACGGAGCGCGTCGAGAACCTCAACGACATCATGGAGCGCTCCGACGTCAGCGTTGCGGAGAAGTTCCGCAAGGTCATGGAGGCTTACCAGATCGAGAACGAGTACGGCTCTTCTTCGGAAACCTACCCGCAGACCCTGACGCTGGATGGTGAGACGCGCAGCTATAACATCCTGCGCGTTGGGCGAGTCGGCCTGTACTTCCAGTCGGACGACTCGAAAATCACGGGCCGCTGGGACAACTCGGTCGATCCTGCGACCGGCCAACGTGTCGGCTGGGTCATCGATGATTCGGCTCGCAGCGAAATACGGCTGGGCATACGGATCGCGAGGCAATCCGTCGCTCCCAAACTGATCCAGATTCCCGTTGCAGCACCTTCGGAGGCCGGATAAATGAAACGCATCACTATCATTATTGCCTCGGCGCTGCTGACGTTCGGGGCCAACGTTTCGGTGGCGCAGGATGATGGCGCCGCCAGCATGGCGGAGCTCCTTCGCCTCATCGAGCAGGGACAGGCCAGGGATTCGCAGGAAGCCCGTCAGCGCGAGGCTCGTTTCGCGCAGCAGCGCAACCAGCAGCAGAGCTTGCTGAACCAGGCGCGGGCGGAGCGTACCCGCCAGGAGAACGAGAGCGCACGCCTTGAACAGCTGTTCGGCGATAACCAGCAGAGGATCATCTCTGCCCGCCAGGCGCTGGATGAGCGTCTCGGTGCCCTCAAGGAGCTTTTCGGCGTCCTGCAGACCGTTGCTGGCGACACCCAGGGTCGCTTCAACGCTTCGCTGACCAACCTGCAGTACCCGGATCGCGAGGACTTTCTCGTAGAACTCGGCAGCAAGATGGCCAGTGCGACGGAGCTCGCGCAGATCGAAGATATCGAACGCCTGTGGTTCGAGCTGCAGCGCGAGATCAACGAGTCGGGCATGGTTGTCCGCTTCCCGCTCCAGGTAACGACCGCGGACGGCCAGCAGATCGAGACGGAGATCCTCCGCGTCGGACTGTTCAACCTCGTGTTCGACAGGGGTTACCTCGAGTACAAGGACGACGGCACGGTCGCAGAACTCCTGCGGCAGCCTGAGGGCCGGTACACGAGTTCGGCGATCGAACTGTTTGAAGCCGAGCCGGGCGAGATTGTCGAGTTTGGCCTCGACGGTACCCGTGGCGGCATCCTGGGTCTTCTTGTCGACACACCGACGATCGGCGAAAAGATCAACCAGGGCGGAATCGTAGGCTACCTGATCATCACGCTTGGCATCATCGGCCTGTTGATCGCCATTGTGCGCTGGCTGAGTCTCTCCACCGCCAGCCGCAAGGTCAAAGCCCAGCTCAAGAGCGCGACCCCGAACACGGACAACCCGCTCGGACGCGTGCTCGCTGCTTACGAAAGCAACAAGAACGCGGACACCGAGACGATCGAGCTCAAGCTCTCCGAGGCGGGGCTCAAGGAGATGCCCGGCCTGACGAAGGGTCTGCTGATCATCAAGGTCATCTCCGTCGTTGCGCCGCTGATGGGCCTGCTCGGTACCGTAACCGGCATGATCCAGACCTTCCAGGTCATCACGCTGTACGGCGCGGGCGATCCCAAGATGATGGCCGGCGGTATTTCGCAGGCGCTCATGACCACCGTACTTGGTCTTTGCGTCGCGATCCCGATGGTGCTGTTGCACACGGTCGTCAGCGGCTCGAGCCGCAAGGTGATCAATGTCATTCAGTCGCAGAGTGCCGGCCTGATCGCCGAACACAATGAGCGGCGCGGCGGCTAAGCGCCGCAAGGAGACGCCATGATTTGGCTGACTGACGCATGGGAGGCCATCCGGGACTTCATGAATCTCGGAGGGCCCGTCCTGCGCCTGATTGCCGTCGTCATATTCCTGATGTGGGTCCTGATCGTCGAACGGATCATGTTCTTTCGGATCGATATGAAACTCCTGGCGAGCGAAATCCGCAACGCCTGGGAGGCTCGTCCTGAAAGGCGCTCGTGGAATTCCGAGCAGATCCGGGAGTTGGAGATCTCCCGCTTCAGCATGGCGGCGAATAAAGGCATAGGAATGATCCAGACACTCGTTGCCTTGTGCCCACTGATGGGCCTGCTCGGTACGGTTACGGGCATGATCAAGGTATTCGAGGTCATGGCCGTATCGGGTTCCGGCAACGTCCGCGCAATGGCTGCTGGCGTATCGCAGGCAACCGTACCAACGATGGCGGGCATGGTAGGGGCTCTCTCCGGCGTGATGCTCGTGACGATTTTGAGTCGTCGAGCGGCGCGCGAGATCCACTTCCTCGAGGACTCGCTGACGATGGATCACTAAGGAACAATTATGCGTGACCACCACTTACTTGAAGCCGAAGAAGAAGAGGAAAATGAAATAAACCTGACGCCGATGCTGGATGTCGTGTTTATCATGCTCATCTTCTTCATCGTGACGGCCTCCTTTATCAAGGAGGCCGGTCTCGACGTTAATCGTCCGGACGCGCCGTTACAGCAGACGACACCGGAGAATGCAAATATTCTTGTTGTCATAGACGCGAACGACGAGATCTGGATCGACCGGCGACTGATCGATCCCCGGGCGGTGCGAGCCAATATCGAGCGCCTGCATGCAGAAAATCCGGAAGGGTCCGTCGTCATCCAGGCCAACCGGCGTTCTACCAACAAGATGCTCGTGACGGTCATGGACGCGGCGCGCCAGGCGGGTGTTTACAGTATCTCGCTGGCCGATAACAGGGGCTGAGGACTCAGATAATGCGCAAGAGAAGCAACCTGATTCAGGAAGAGGAAGAGAGCGAAATCAACCTGACGCCGATGCTCGACGTCGTGTTTATCATGCTGATCTTCTTCATTGTGACTGCCTCGTTCATCAAGGAGGCAGGCATCCAGGTATCGCGTCCTGATGCGCCGACGGGCGAGAAACAGGAGAACGCCGCGATTCTCATCGCGATCAGCCCGAATGATGAGATCTGGATCGATCGGCGCGAGGTGGAGGCAAAGAATCTTCGGACCCACATCGAACGCCTGCATGCGGAGAATCCCAAGGGTGCTCTCGTCATTCAGGCGGACGAGGATTCAACCAACGAGACTTTGGTGCTCGTCATGGAAGCGGCGAAACAGGTTGGCGTGGCCAACGTTGCGATCGCGACCGACACTGATTAGGAACCAAGAGGTGCGGGGCGGGTCTTACTATTTAAAGGTGCGTCCGGTAACTGAGACAGCGACAGAAGTTGTTGAGGAGAGCTGCTAAATGATGCGATACGCTTTTTCCGTCGTAATCGGCACCATCGTGACTTTAAGCTTGTTGTTCGTGATGCATTTGCTGATCGTGACCGGTAAGCAGGCGCTGACCAAGCCGCGAGATCGAGCCAACCTCGAATTCGTTCGCGTGAAGCGAAACGAGTCTCTGAATGTCGACGAGTTCACGCCCGAGAAACCGCCGAAGCCGCCCGAGACTCCGCCGGAAACGCCACCGCAGGACCTGGACAACATTGACCCGGATGCGCCGTCGGTGAGCATTGCGCCGCCTACGGTAGATGCCAATACCAATATCGGCGGGCCCGGTGGGATGAATATTGCCGAGGGTGATTACCTGCCGATCGTGCGTGTCGCCCCGGTGTATCCTGCGCGGGCTCTCTCGCGGGGCCTCGAAGGCTATGTCGATATGTCTTTCACGGTCACGACGACCGGCACTGTGAAGGACCCGGTCGTCATGTTCTCGACCAGCAGCCTGTTCGAGCGCGCTGCTATCCGGGCGGTGCTCAAGTTCAAGTACAAACCCAGGGTCGTAGATGGCGTTCCGGTAGAGGTACCGAACGTGAAGACCCGCATTACTTTCCAGATCGAAGATTAGGTGTCCTGACGGGATCCAGCCAATCCTAGAGGTGAGTTCCGAAATGCAACGACAATTCCGATTGACTCTCACACTTTGCCTGGCCCTGATTGCTGGCGCATTTGTCATGAATACAGCGGTCGCGCAGGAGGAAGACGAAGACCGTGCTGCGCGTGAATCCGCCGCCCAGAAGACAAAGCAGGCGCAGGCAGTCAGTAAGGAGGTCTATGACAGGATCACCAAAGCTCAGGAGTTGGTCGACGCCAAGGATTACCAGGGTGCTCTACGTTCGCTGAACAGCCTCTACAATCCTGACAAGCTGACCGAGTACGAACAAGCCAATGTGCTGAATTACATCGGCTTCGTTTACTACAACATGGAAGACATTCCGAACGCGATTCGGACCTACGTGCGCATGCTGCAGATTCCCAGTCTCGAACAGACGATGAGGAAGACGACGACGTATACCCTGGCGCAGCTGTACACGATGGAGGAGAACTACAACAAGGCGCTCGAGACCCTTGACCAGTGGTTCCTCCTGGAGACCAACCCGGCCCCGGATCCGTTTATCCTCAAGGCGCAGAATCTCTACCAGGTCCAGCGCTACGGAGATATGATCCAGCCGATCGAAAATGCGATGCGCATCGCGCGTGAGCGTGGCCAGAACGTCAAGGAAGACTGGTACGTACTGCTGAACTTCGCGTACTTCCAGCAGGAAGACTATGCCATGGTTCGCGACATCCAGAAGATCCTCCTGGAAAGCTGGCCGAAGAAACGCTACTGGTTCTCGCTGGCCGGCGCATTCACCGAGCTTGGCGAGGACGAGAATCTGATCACCGCCTACGCGGCGGCTCACGACCAGGGCATGCTCGAGAAAGAGTCCGAGCTCGTGACGATGGCGCAGCTTTATATGCAGCGGGAGGTGCCCTACAAGGCCGCCACGCTGCTCGAGCGAGAGATGAACAGCGGCCGCGTCTCGAAGAACGCGAAGAACTACCGTCTGCTGTCGCAGGCCTGGCAGCTTTCGATGGAAGACGAGAAGGCGATTCCGGCCCTCAAGGAGGCCGCCCGGCTCAGCACGGATGGCGAACTCGACGTGAGGCTCGGGAATGCATATCTCAACACGAGCCAGTACCGGGAATGCGCCCAGTCAGTGCGTGCCGGTCTTGACAAAGGTGCCTTGAAGAATCCTGACAACGCGCAGATTTCGCTCGGTATGTGCCTGTACAACTTGAACCAGTACCAGGCAGCTATCAACGCCTTCCAGGAGGCCGCGAAGAGCCCGAAGTCTCGTCGCATTTCCAACCAGTGGATCAATGTCATCCGCGCCGATATCGAGCGTAACGAGCAGATCCGCCTGGCAGAAGACGCCGCGAGAAAGAAACGCGAACAGATTGAAAAGCGTCGCGAGAAGGCGGGACGCCTGATCGCCTCCAACTGAAAGATTCAGCGCAGCGGGTTTTCCATTTGTAAAATAAGGGCGTTGACGGAGTCCGTCAGCGCCCTTAGTATTTCGCGCCGTCAGTTAACGAGCAATATTCAATGCCGACGATCACATTCATTACACCTGACGGCACGCGCCACGAAGTCGAGGTGGAAAACGGCTACTCCGTCATGGAGGGGGCGATTAACAACAACATCGCCGGAATCGTTGCCGAGTGCGGTGGCGCGTGCGCCTGCGCAACCTGCCACAGCTATGTCGATGAAGCCTGGATGGACAAAGTCCCGCCCATGGACGACATGGAGGACAGCATGCTCGATGCGGCCTACGAGCGGCGCGACAACAGCCGCCTGACGTGCCAGATCGAGGTCCATGACGGGCTCGACGGCCTGGTCATCCACGTCGCCGATAACGAATACTGAAGCCGCTGGCCTAACGCAGACCCGTTTGCAGCCGGCCGATCACCATGCGTTGAATCTCGCTGGTTCCTTCGTAAATCTCGGTGATCTTGGCGTCCCGGAAATAACGTTCGACCGGTAGTTCCTTGCTGTAGCCCATGCCTCCGTGGATCTGCACGGCCTGGTGGGCCACGAACATTGACGTTTCGGACGCGAACAGCTTCGCCATGCTGGCCTCCAGTGTAATCCGCGCACCGGTCTTACGGGCCTTATCCTTGGCCCAGGCAGCCTGGAGGGTGAGAAGGCGTGAGGCCTCGATGCGCGTCTTCATGTCGGCCAGCTTGTTCTGAATGGACTGAAATGTGCCGATAGACTGCCCGAACGCCTTGCGATCGCGGGAATATTCGAGCGACGCGTCGTACGCGGCCTGGGCAATGCCGACGGCCTGAGCGGCGACGCCGACACGCCCCGCATCGAGCACTGTCATCGCGATCTTGAAGCCCTTCCCCTCGTCGCCGAGCCGATTCTCGACCGGGCACTTGAAATCCTCGAGCTCTATCTCGCAGGTAGCCGAAGCGCGTATGCCCAGCTTGGGTTCGTGCTTACCGCGTATGAAGCCGGGTTCCTCGGCGTCGACGATGAACGCGCTGATTCCAGACGACTCGCCATCCGCCTGGATGGTCTGCGCAAAAACGATGACGTACTTCGCGACGGGCCCGGATGTGATCCAGGACTTCTTGCCGTTCAGTACGTAGTGAGAGCCGTCTGCTGACAACTGCGCCCTGGTGCGCATTGCGTATGCGTCCGAGCCGGACTGCGGCTCGGTCAGTGCGTACGCGCCATTGACCTCGCCCGAAGCCACCGGAGTCAGAAAACGCTGCTTCTGCTCCTCGGTCCCGAACTGCAACAACGGATACCCGAACAGGGAATTGTTGACCGACACGATCGTTCCATGCGAGGCATCCGCGGCGGAAATTTCGCTCATTACGAGAACGTAGGAAACTGCATCCAGGCCGGCGCCGCCGTATTCTTCCGGGACTTCGATCCCCATGAATCCCAGCTCCGCCGCCTGCCGAATCGTCTCTTCCGGGAATTCACCGCTTTCGTCATGAGCAGCCGCCACCGGCACGATGACGCTCTGTGCGAAGTCTCGCGCCGCGTCCTCGATCATCTGTTGTTCTTCTGTCAGTGAAAAGTCCATTTCGTCTCCTTTGCTGGCATTATACGACCGTTGGTGGCCTCCTTGGCTACCACTCAACCACCAGGCCCTGCGCCAGGTCGAAGCCTGGCAATGTTCTTCAACCAACGGAGCTAGACGATGGCAATCAAGGTGGGCGACCCCATGCCCGAAGGCGCGTTCGGCGTAATGACCGAATCTGGTCCCGGAGCACTGACCACCGCGGACCTGTTCGCCGGCAAGAAAGTCGTGCTGTTTTCAGTTCCCGGCGCGTTTACGCCGACCTGTTCGTTGAAACATGTCCCCGGCTTCGTCGAACTGGCCGACGCGATTCGGTCCCGGGGCGTCGATACGATCGCCTGCATGGCCGTCAACGATCTCTTCGTGATGCATGCCTGGGGCAAGGACCAGGGCGTTGGCGAGAAGATCCTGATGCTGGCG
>JBFFSI010000019.1:0-42097 GCA_041572475.1 Woeseiaceae bacterium | reverse complement strand
GGAGAACGTCAACTACCCGGACTCTGTGCAAGCTGCTGTCGACGACGCGCAGAAAGCTCGCAACGACAGTGAGCGCTTTCAACTCGAGGCCGACCGGTACGCGAGAGACGTCGTTCCGAGAGCCCGAGGCGAGGCAGCCCGCGTGCTCGAGGATTCCAAGGCCTACCGGGATCGGGTCATTGCCGATGCCGAGGGTGAGGCGGCCCGTTTCGAACTGCTGCTCGCGGAATACCAGAAGGCGCCGCGGGTGACCCGCGAGCGCCTTTACATCGATGCCATCGAGGAAGTCTACAGCCGGTCCAACAAGGTCTTCCTCGACTCCGAGGGCAGCGGCAACCTGCTGTACCTGCCGCTCGACAAGATGTTGAACCCTGCCACGCGACCTGCCGGCACAACGGACACCACGCGCTCGGCGGATTCGCAGACGCCGTCTCGCTCACAGGACGATTCCAGGATGGACCCCGCGCTTGATCCGCGTGAGAGGAGGGTAAGGCAATGAACGGCGGACGATTCGGATTTGTAGTGGTTCTCGGCCTGTTGCTGGTCGTCCTCGGTTTGTCTGCGTTCACGGTCAATGAACGCGAACTCGCGATCAAGCTGCAACTCGGCGAAGTCGTCAAGTCGGACTTCACGCCTGGACTGCACTGGAAGATCCCGATCGTGCAAAACATTCGTAAGTTCCCGAAGCGCATCCTGACCATATCGGATCGCCCCGAGCGCGTATTCACGGCCGAAAACGAAGCATTGGAAGTCGACTTCTTCGTCAAGTTCCGCATCGACGATGCGGTGCGCTTCTATACCTCCAGCGGCGGCGCGCTCCAGGTTGCCAATCAGCGCCTGTCGGAGATCATCAAGAACGCCGTCGTGACCGAGTTCGGCAAGCGCACCGTCAACGACGCGATCTCCGTGGGACGCCAGGAACTCATGCGCGACATGCGCGAGACGGCCGCAGCTGCTGCGCAAGACCTTGGCGTCGAGTTGATCGACTTCCGTGTTAAGCAGGTCGAGTTCATGGAGGACGTGCGGAATTCGGTTTACCAGCAGATGGCGGCCGAGCGTGCACGAATCGCAACCGAGCGGCGTGCGACAGGCCAGCAGGCGGCAGAGCAGATGCGTGCCGAAGCGGACAGGGAAACGGTCATCATCCTCGCCGACGCCTATCGCGAGAGCCAGAAAATACGCGGTGAAGGTGATGCGCGTGCCGCGAATATCTATGCAACCGCGTACAACAAGGATCCGGAATTCTACTCGTTTTATCGGAGCATCGACGCCTATCGGAAATCGATGGGCGTGGAAGGTGACCTGCTCGTGCTCGATCCGAACAGCGATTTCTTCCGCTACTTCAACGAGCAGGCAGGCAGCCGTTAAGCCGGGGCAGTCTTGAACTGGACAGAGATCCTGACCGCGCTCGCGCTCGTTCTCGTGATCGAGGGCCTACTGCCGTTCATCAGCCCCGGCCGCTATCGGCAGATGGTGGCGCAAATAGTGCGCCTCGGCGACAATCAGCTGCGCACGTTCGGCCTCGGCACGATGATTGCCGGGGTGGTGCTGTTGTTTTTTATTCGCGGCTGACAGATAGGGAAGCTCATGGGTAAGAACGTCGTCGTTGTCGGCATGCAATGGGGCGATGAGGGCAAGGGCAAGATCGTCGACCTGTTGACGGATCGAGCGGCCGCCGTCGTCCGCTTCCAGGGCGGTCACAATGCCGGGCACACCCTGGTCATCGACGGCAAGAAGACGGTCCTGCACCTGATACCGTCCGGCATCTTGCGCGACGGCGTGAGCTGCCTGATCGGTAACGGCGTGGTGCTCGCGCTGGATGCGCTTATCGAGGAGGCCGATGCGCTCGTCGCTAGCGGAGTGCCGGTATTCGAGCGCCTCAAGATCAGCCCCAATTGCCCGCTGATATTGCCGTCGCATGCCGCGCTCGACCTCGCGCGCGAGAAAGCGAAGGGCGCCGCGGCGATCGGCACGACCGGCCGCGGCATCGGCCCGGCGTACGAGGACAAGGTCTCGCGCCGTGCGTTGAAGGTTTCCGACCTGTTCGTGCGCGAGAACTTCGCGGCGAAGCTGGGCGAAGTGCTCGACTACCACAATTTCCTGCTGAAGAACTACTTTCGGGCAGAGACCGTGGATTTCGCGCAGACGCTCGACGAATCCTTGCGGGCCGCCGAAGTGATCGCGCCAATTACGGCTGACGTGACGCAGATCCTCCAGGACCTTGCCGACAAGGGCGAAAGCATCCTGTTCGAAGGCGCGCAGGGGACGTTTCTCGACATCGATCACGGCACCTACCCGTTCGTGACGTCGTCGAATACGGTCGCGGCCGCGGCGAGTACCGGCACCGGTATCGGTCCGCGGAACCTCGACTACATACTGGGCATCGTGAAAGCCTATACGACTCGTGTGGGCGCAGGTCCCTTCCCGACAGAGCTATTCGACGCGCAGGGGCAACATCTGGCCCGGGTCGGGGCGGAATTCGGGGCGACGACCGGCCGGCCGAGGCGCTGCGGATGGTTCGATGCCGTCGCACTGCGGCGCTCGATCATCAACAGCAGCGTGTCGGGCCTTTGCGTCACCAAGCTCGATGTGCTCGATGAACTCGAGACGATCCAGATTTGTGTCGGCTACCAGATCGACGGCGAGCCGATCGCCGGGGTACCCGTCGTTGTCGATCGATTCGCCGATTGCGTGCCGATCTACGAGGAGTGGCCGGGCTGGCAGACCTCGACCGTGGGCATCACCGACTTCGACGCGCTGCCTGCAGCGGCGAGGGATTACCTGGCGCGTATCGAGCAGCTTGCCGGAGTGCCGGTCGACATCATCTCGACCGGGCCGGACCGCGAGCAGACCATCATCAAGCAGCACCCCTTCGGCTAGCCGCGGGACGCGCCGCGCAGATGGCAGGGCAGAGGCTCGTCTTCAAGGCCGGAGCAGAAGCCTACGATTCGATTCGGCGCGACGGTTTTTCACCCGAGCGGCTGGGCACGTTGGTCGGTGCGTCGGGCGGCGCGAAATGGCTGGTGCTGAGCCAGCTCGATCGCGTCATCGCAGGCAGCCTGCTGCCGCGCCTGTCCGGCCCGGTCCATTTGGTCGGCACCTCCATCGGCGCCTGGCGCTTCGCGTGCTACGGCCAGCAGGATCCGGTGGCAGCCATCGAGCGCTTCGAAACGGCATACATCGAGCAGCGCTATACCGATGAGCCGGACATCCACGAGATAAGCGCCAAGAGCCGCGAAATTCTCCGCACGGTGCTTGGTGAGCGTGGCGCCAGCGAAATCCTCGATCATCCCGTGCTGCGGACGCACATCATCGCGGTCCGGGCGCGTAAGCTCGCCGCATACGATGCGCGGCCGTTGCTCGGTGCGGCGTTGCTCGTGGCCGCTGCGCTGAACGCCGTCGATCGCCGCCTGCTCGGCGCGTTTTTCGAGCGTGCGCTGTTTTTCGACGCGCGAGACATCCCGCCGTTTTTCGAGATCGACGGCTTGCCCCTGCAGCGCATTCGAGTTGGCGTGGACAACCTCGAGGACGCAATCTTGGCAACGGGTTCCATTCCCATGGTGCTCAGCGGCGTGCGCGACATCGAACGGGCCGCGCCAGGCGTTTACCGGGATGGCGGCATCATCGACTACCACGTCGACATCCCCCACAGCGAGCCCGACAGGTTCGCCCTGTACCCACATTTTTACGGCCATATCGTGCCGGGGTGGTTCGACAAGCGCCTGACCTGGCGCAAGCCGCGTGCAGAGAATCTGGCCCGGACGATACTGATTAGTCCTGCCGACGGATTCGTCGCGTCCCTGCCCGGCGGCAAGATTCCCGACCGGTTCGATTTCCAGCGCTATTCACCGGGCGACAGGGTGCGTGTCTGGAAGCAGGTCGTCAAAGAGTGTGCGGCACTGGCCGACGACTTCCATGAAGTGGTTGAACGAGGTTTACTCGAGGACCGTCTCGTGCCCCTGTTCTGATCGTGTGCTGCGACGCTCCGATGCCAGGCTGCAACGCGCGGCGAGCAGCGCATGCAAGGCGTCGGCATCCTCGTTCATGAGGTGATCGTTCTTGTCCTTCCAGGTGCATAGCATCGGCAGGCTCTTCTCGTTCACGAGCAAGTGCTCTTCGCTCGACTGACTGTCGATTTCCCATCCGGGTACGGCGATGACCGACCGAACCCGCACGCGGTGGTCCAGCAGTCGGCGGAATTCCCGTTCCAGTGCCGCGATGGCGGCTGCGATCGGCACGATGGTCTCGGTGCTGCCCGCGGGCGAAAAGACCAGGTCCGTACCGTCCAGTGAGACGGTGCCGCCCGCAGAGGGCCGCTTCGCGACGACGTTGATCGCATAGGCGCCACTGGCGCCGATGATGAGGTGATCGATCATGCCAGCAGCTGTGTCGACGTCATGATAGGCGTAACCAAAGTCGGCGGCGATTCGCTGTATCCCGTGGCCGACAGCGATGTTCGAATCGCGCAGCAGCCGAACGCGGTGGCATTCCATTGACGTCTTCAGCAGCTGCTGTGCCGACAGGAGGACGCAACACAGCAGGGCGGCAAACAGGATATACAGCTGCCACAACGGGTAGCCGAGGAACAGGCGATCCGCGTCGAGTTCGTAAGCAGCCACGAACAGGACCAGGAAGACGAGACAGGCGCCGAGGTACGTTGAGCGCTTGTTGCTCAAGCGCTCGAACTCATCCCGGAACCGCTGCGCAGCCTCGCGCATGATGCTGTTCGCGAAACTGGGCTGCACGCCGATCACCCGGGACAGCCGGTGCCACGACCTGGCGACCAGCACGAATACGGCTGAGCTGGCAATCGCAACGGTGGCGGCGCCGCTGATTCCGTGGATATCCATTCCTGTGTGACCGGTCAGGTTTAGGTTCGATCAGGTTATCCGGCGGGACCCGATCCGGGTGTGACACAGGTCACACTGGGTGCGCGCAGAAGGCGTGACAGACCGCAGTTTTCAGCCTGGATTCAGGAATGTACGCGTACTACTGGTGCAGACTGGACGGACACATATTCGAGGGGTTCGCAATGAACAGCAGATTGTTGGTTTTTCCTGTTGCCCTGATGATTCTTGGTCTCAGCGGCTGTGCGTCAATGAGTGCCGACGAGTGCCTCATGAGTGACTGGTCGGCGATAGGCTACGAGGACGGTGCCCGGGGGTACACGACGGACCGCTTCAGCCAGCACCGCAAAGCCTGCGCGAAGCATGGCGTTGCGGCAGACTTCGAAGCCTACAAGCGGGGTCGGGAAGACGGACTACTGGAGTTCTGTCAGCCGGCGCGCGGCTACAACTTCGGCGTCAACGGCGGTCGCTACAATGGCGTCTGTTCCGCCGATGTCGAGCCGGAGTTCGTGCAGGCCTATAACGCCGGTTACCACCTGTACACGCTGCGGGCGGCTGTCAGCAGCGCGGAGTCGGCGATCTATGCCAGGAAGGGTGAACTCGAGTACGCGGAAAACCGGATCGTCGCGATCGGCGTCGAGCTGATCAGCGAGCAGACGACGACCGAGCAGCGTGTTCTGTTGCTGGCCGAGATGAAGGAACTGTCAGAGCGCACCGGCGAGCTCGAGTCCGAGATCGAGTTCCTGATTGCCGAGAGGGCACGCGCGGAGCAGGAGCTGCAAAACTACGAACAGACCCTGGTTGCCGAGGATTACTAGCCGAGGCTGCGACAGAAGGGTATCGGCGGCGAGGACGACTAAAAGAAGTCCTCGTCGCTGGACTTGCGGCGGTCCTTGCCCTGCCGCTTGTCAGCCTCGAAACTTCCGGTGCCGCCACCGAAACCCGCGGGGCTGAACGGACTGCGCCGGTCCTTGCCGGCGCGTCGGTCCTTGTGGTGCACGAAACGGCAATTACACTCCTCCATCGTGCAATCCGGCAGCGGTAGCGGCGGTGCTTCGGTAGAGAGAAACCGCTGCCCGGTCAGCTCCTTGGCGGCCCGGCAAGCGGACCCCGTCACCTTGATCGAGACCGAGTGAAACCGGGACGTTGCGCTGGTCGACGCAGCACCGGGCGGCGGCTCGGCCGGCTTGCCACGGTGCAGCCTGATCAGCAGCCACAGCGCAAGTAGCAGCAGCGCAAGCAACAGCAGGACAGGCAAGCTCATATCTCCCTCTCCCGAATAGGTACCGGATTCCGAGTATAATAATTCAATGACGACAAAAAACGGTAAATTGATGGAAATGCTGACCGGCTATGCCGCTGCTCACCAGCATCCGTTCAATGTCTTCGTACACATGCTCGGCATACCGACGATCATGCTGGGCGTGCTGATTCCGCTGACCTGGATGAATGCCGACATTGGCGGAACAAGCATCAACATGGCACACGTCGTCATGCTGCTTTTCTTCTTCTTTTACCTCACGCTTGACGCCTGGTTTGCGGTGGCCTTTCTCGTCCTGGCGCTGCTGATAGCTCAGCTCGCGGCGGTCATCGGCGAGCAGCCCGTCGCCGTGTCCGGCAGTATTGCTGCTGCGGCCTTTTTCGGCGGTTACGCGGCCCAGTTCATCGGGCACGCGGTCGAGAAGTCCATGCCCGTTCTCGTTAAGCATCCGATCCGGGCCAACCTCGCCGCCCCGTTCTTCCAGGTCGTGGAGATGTTCAAGATCCTGGGCCTGCGCGACGACCTCTTCGACGAGGTTCAACGCCAGATCGAGCGGCAGCGCCAGCAGGAAGCATCGTCGGGATGAGCCGTCACTGCAGCGTCAGCACGAACAACCCGTTCGCTACATCACTGACGATGACATTGCCCGAGGGCAAATAGGGGTAAACGCTCCACGCGCCGTCGAAGGCCCGCGCATTGCTTGCCGGAAACGTATCGAAGAATGCGATCTCCGCTATCTCCCCGGCAGCCAGGTCCCCGAATTCCAGGATCCGCAGGCCAGACGTGTAATTCGCTTCGAATACGCGGTTCCCGAGTACGTACAGGTTGTGATCGATCGATGACGTGGCCGCCTCGTAGGCATAGAGGTATAGCGGCGCATCGAGATCAGAGACATCGAACACGTGCGTGCGCGTCGGCACGTTG
This sequence comes from Woeseiaceae bacterium, assembly GCA_041572475.1. GTDB lineage: Bacteria > Pseudomonadota > Gammaproteobacteria > Steroidobacterales > Woeseiaceae > UBA1847. The sequence continues at coordinate 35,065 of JBFFSI010000019.1, read as the reverse complement.
AAGTTCGATTCGTCCAGCTCGTCGCCGATGAGCAGGTAGCGGTGGTCGTTGGTGAGCCAGCCCTGGTGTACGAAGCCGAGCTGCGGGTAACTCCGGACCGCGAGCGTCTGCGGAGCCGCCTTCACCGAGACGTCGGCGATTTCCACGTGATCTTCATTTGAACTCGCACAGATTTCGCTGCCGGCGTGGTCGCCGTCGGGACCCTGGTAGCTGACACACTGGGTGTCGTGGGTGTCCGCGGACGCATGGCAGCCGGCGAACAGCGGATTGATTGGCGTCCTGATGTCGATCATGTGCAGGCCATGCCCGCAGGTATTGGTTCCGACCGCGTAGGCAAAGCCGCTGGCCTCGTTGATTGCGAGGTTATGGGCATTCCCGAAGTCGCCGTAAACGGCATCGGCGCCGAAGGTCTGCGGCGCCCCGAGCCCCCGCAGCCGGGTCAGGTCGAAGACCTGCATGCCGTGCGCGCCCGCGCGGTCCGCGACGATATAGGCATGGTTTGAATAGACCTTGATGTCCCGCCAGGTAGAGCTCGTCGTCTGCGTGGGCAGGCGACCAAGGAACACGGGGTTCTCGGGATCGGAGACGCGGACGAAGGCCGTCCCGTTCGACAGGCCCATCAGGGCATACTCGTCGCCCGTCGCCGGGTCGGCCCAGCCCCAGATGTCGTTGCCCTGCGACCCGCCCATGTCGGCGAGCGGCACGCGTGCCCGCAGCGAGACGCCGAGGCACGCAAACCCGCCGGCATCGCCGGCTACGCAGTTCGCAGGGCCAGTGCCCAGCCCGGAATCCGGCGGCGCCGGCTCGCGGCCACCGCCGCCGTTGCCGCCGCCCCCGCAGGCGCCGGTGCCTGCCGCGAGCGCCAGGCACACGATTAGATACAGCCTCTTCATGGATTGGTTTTCCCCCTGGTCTGCTTCCTGCGACCCTTCGGGCAGGCGGATAGTTCCGCGGGCCAGCCTACCTGGGACAGGTGCTAGTTGCCCCGATGTCGCGGGTATTCCGCATCGTTTTGCAGTCGAGCCCGGATTCCGGGTATGTGCCCGGGCTCGCTCCGGGAGATTGCGCCATGTTGGACAAGAGAGAGGACCTGGCCAGGAAACTGAACCTGCAGATGGTGCAGGTGCCGCTGATCGTCGAGGCGGCCTCCGGCATGAACGACATGCTTGACCGCGACAGCTCGCGGACGCCGGTCGAGTTCGACGGCGGGCTGGGTATCGAAAAGACATTGCGGCGCCGGAGTTCTGACCACACACCCACGGGCCTGCGCTAAGGCGGCCCCACAACAGGCGCCATACGAGACGACCGCAGGTCCGACCAACGGGGCCGCGTTCGAATGGCTTCAGCGCCGGGACTTGCGCTTCTTCTGAGTGAACGCGGAGTCCAGCAAGGCGTTCGAAATCGGCCCGTGGGCCGTTGTCTCGTCCGACAGGGCAGCGTAGCGGTAAAGCGCTGCCGAGTAGATGCCCTGCAGTGCCCCATGCAGGGCAACCGCAAGTAGCAATGGCAGCCAGGCCACAACGACCACGCTGATGACGATGGCCCATTCCCCGGTCGTGTACCCGGCACCCGCTTGGTACAAGAGCATGCTGGAGGTGACCAGGATCGCAAGGATACCCAGCGGCAGGTAAAGGATCATGAAGACCACACCCATGCCGCCGTTGGCGATGATGTTTTCACCCCAGGTGTCTTTCAGCAGCCGGGCGCTCTCCTTGACTGCATCCACGGGTCCGATATCCCGGTAGACCAGCACGGGCACGACCAGGAAGGTCGCCACGGTCCAGGCGACGCCTGCCAGCCCCACGATTACCTGGCCGATAGTGCCAAGGCGGTCCTCCAGGAAACGCAGCACGATGCCCACGGTCGCCGCGATCGCGGCGTAGCCGATGATGACCTGAATCTTCGACCGCGCAAAGCGCAGGCCCTCGGACGGGGTCGCGGCGCCGCCGTCGAGGTGGTTAATGGCTACGAAGACAAGTGCCGTATTGAAGAATACGACCACGGTGTAAAGGAGAAAATAATAGATGAAGCCGAGTGCATACGGTTCGGCGCCAGGCTGCCACGCGTAAATAATCCCGCATCCGGCGGTTACCATGATTGCCGCGAATGTCGAAATGAGCGGGAATACCAGGAGCCGCTTGTCTTTGCCGAGCACCGCAGCACTCGCCTTGAGGATGGTCCAGCTCCTCGAAAACCGACCGGCCATAGCACGCCCCCTGTTAGTTGTATGGGCTTGGATATTGTCCAGCAAGGCCAATGAAAATCAAAGGGCAGAATTGCCTGGTCGGCCCGGGAGCGTGACCGATATCGGGGCGTGACCCCGCCCGCAGGAAACACGGCTTCCGAAAAGAGAGCCTTTTGGTGCCCAGGAGAGGACTTGAACCTCCACGGGGTTACCCCCACTAGCACCTGAAGCTAGCGCGTCTACCAATTCCGCCACCTGGGCACGTGAGAACCGCGTACAATCGCGGTTTCTCGCGAGGGAGCGCACTCTACTCAACCCGGGTACAGCCTGTCAATCAAGTATGGCCAAACGCAAAGGAAAACCCTACAAACACCCGATTCCGAGCCGTAACGAGTTGCTCGACTTTCTCGAGTCCGAGGGCCGGCCGCGGAAGGCCGAGCAGATCATGCAGGCCTTCGGGCTGAAGGGTCAGCGCATGCGCTCGCTGCTGGTGGAGCGGCTGTATGCCATGGTCCGGGGCGGGCAGATCATCGAGAACCGGCGGGGCGAGTACTGCCTGATGGCGAAGCTCGAGCTGATTACCGGTGTCGTCACAGGCCACCGCGACGGTTTCGGCTTCGTAGTGCGCGACGACGGCGGCGACGACGTCTACCTGTCGGCCCGGGAAATGCGGCCGCTGTTCGACGGCGACCGCGTGGCCATCAGGATCGTCGGCACGGACCGGCGCGGCAAGCCCGAGGGCGATCTCGTCGAGGTTCTCGAGCGCGGCCTGCGCGAGATTGCCGGCCAGTACATTCGTGAGCGGGGCATCGGGCTCGTGATCCCGGATAACCCGAAGATCGCCCACCGCATTCTCGTGGCCAAGGGTCAGACAGGCGGCGCGAAGCCCGGCCAGGTCGTCGTTGCCGAGATCCTCGATTATCCCAGCCAGGTCGAGCAGGCGACCGGGCGCGTCGCGCGCGTCATCGGCGATCCGCGGCAGAAGGGCATTGCCACCGATATCGCGATTCACTCGCACGGCATCCCGACGGAATGGCCGCGGGCGGTCGGGGACGAGGCCCGCGCGTTCGGCAAGACGGTGCCGTCGGCGGCCAAGAAGGGCCGGGTCGACCTGCGGCACACCGATCTCGTGACCATCGACGGCGCCGATGCGCGCGATTTCGACGACGCCGTCTATTGCGAACCGGCAGGGCAAGGCTGGCGGCTGCTGGTTGCTATCGCCGACGTCGCTCACTACGTCTCCGTTGGCTCGGCGCTGGACCAGCAGGCGACGGTCCGCGGCACCTCGGTGTACTTCCCGGACCGGGTGGTGCCGATGCTGCCCGAGGTGCTGTCCAACGGGCTTTGTTCGCTCAACCCGAAGGTCGATCGCCTGTGCCTCGTCTGCGACATGCGGGTCAACCAGGACGGCAAGGTCACGCGCTCGGAGTTCATGGAAGCCGTCATGCGCTCCAAGGCGCGGCTGACCTACAGCCAGGTCGGCGCGTTCCTCGAAGGCCGCAGCAAGGCGGACGTGCCGAAGTCGCTGCACGCATTGCTCGGTAATTTGCACGGCCTTTACAAGGCGTTCGCGAAGGCCCGCCAGCGCCGCGGTGCCCTCGAACTGGACCTGCCCGCCACGAAGTTCCGGCTTGGCGAGCAGGGCGAGATTAGGAGCATCGAGGTGGTCGAGCGCAACGATGCGCATCGCCTGATCGAGGAGTGCATGATTGCCGCCAACGTGCAGGCGGCGAAGTTCATCCGCCGGCATCGCGTTCACGCGCTGTACCGGGTGCACGCCAAACCGGACCCCGACAAGTTCGACGAGTTACGCCAGTACCTGGTATCACTCGGCCTGAAAGTGCCGCACCCCGAGCACGTGGAGCCTCGCCAGTTCAACAAGTTGCTGGGCCAGGTCAAGGATCGCCCGGATAGCACGACGATCTCGATGGCGATGCTGCGCTCGCTCAAGCACGCCGAGTACACGCCCGAGAACATCGGCCATTTCGGGCTGTCCCTCGATGCCTACGCGCACTTCACGTCCCCGATTCGCCGCTACCCGGACCTGCTCGTGCACCGGGCAATCCGGCACATCATCCGCGGCGGCAAACCCGGGCGGTTCGGGTACGACCGGGGCACGATGGAGCGGCTCGGCGCGATCACGTCGGCGCACGAGCGCCGCGCAGAGGACGCAACACGCGATGTCGAGGCCTGGCTCAAGTGCGAGTACATGGAAGCCCACCTCGGCGACGAATTCGACGGCGTCATCACCGGCGTCACCAACTTCGGGTTGTTCGTCCAGCTCCGCGAACTGCTCGTCGACGGGCTGGTGCACGTGACCAGCCTCGCCAACGACTACTATCATTTCGAAGCTGGCTCGCAGCAACTGGTCGGCGAGCGTACCGGCAGGACCTACCGCCTCGGCGAGTCGCTGCGCGTCCAGGTCCAGCGGGTCGACCTCGACAGCCGACGTATCGATTTCAAACCTGTCGATGAGTAAGGCGAAATACGTCACCGGCCTGCGCGCCGTCGAGCAACTGCTTGCCACCGGTGACGCGACCGTGCGCCGGATCTATGCCGAATACCAGACGGCCAACCCGCGGGTCGAGGCGTTGATCGCCGAGGCGAACAGCCGCGGCATCGACGTTCAGCCCGCTAACCGTGCGCGTCTGCAACAGATCAGCGGCGAATCGCGGCACCAGGGGATCGTCGCCGAGATCCGGCGCAGCACGGCTATCGACGAGGCCGGCCTGCGTTCGCTCGTCGAGGCTTCACTGCAGGCGGACGACGGGCGAAAATTGCTGCTGCTGCTGCTCGACGGCATCCAGGATCCGCACAACCTCGGTGCTTGCCTGCGCACGGCGGACGCCGCCGGCGTCGATGCAGTCGTCGTGCCGCGGCACGGCGCCGCGGGTCTCGGACCGACCGTCAGCAAGGTTGCCGCTGGCGCCGCGGAGCACCTCACCTTCGCCACGGTCGCCAACCTCGGCCGCGTGGCGGGCTGGCTCGCGGATTACGGGATCGCGGTTTTGGGCACCAGCGACAAGGCCGCCACCAGCCTCTATGACAGCGACCTTGACCGGCCGCTGGCCCTCGTCATGGGACGCGAGAACACCGGCCTGAGCAAGGCGCTGGAGGGCCGCTGCGACACGCTCGTCAGCCTGCCAATGGCCGGGGAGGTGGCCAGCCTGAATGTCTCCGTCGCCACGGGGATTTGCCTGTACGAGGTACTGCGCCAAAGGCGCCGGTCCCTTGCGCCGGGGGCTGACAGGCGGTAGGATTCGCGTCCCCGTCATAGGGCGGGGCGGCCACACGGCCGAAACCTCTTGCCACACCGGGTAGCCGGGTGGCTGTAATCCCGGGGGACTCACTGCACGGCTGCAGCGGATCCGGCGGGATTTCAACCGAAAGGGTTAACAATGAGACATTACGAAATCGTGTTCCTGGTCCACCCGGATCAGAGCGAGCAGGTACCTGCCATGGTCGAACGTTACCAGGGCATGGTGACCGACTCGGGCGGTGCGGTTCATCGCACCGAGGACTGGGGCCGCCGCCAGCTGGCGCATCCCATCAACAAGATTCACAAGGCACATTACGTCCTCTTGAACGTCGAGTGCGGCCAGTCGGTCGTGGACGAGATGCGGGGCGCTTTTCGCTTCAATGACGCCGTCCTCCGCCACCTCGTGATCGCACGTGACAAGGCCATCACCGAGGCCTCGCCGATGGCAATCGCTGTCGCTGAGGAAAAGGCGAAGGAGAAGGAGGCCCAGCAGCGCCGTGAAGCCAAGGCAGTTGCCGAGGCCGCGATGCGCGAAGACGAGGACGAGACGGCACCCGAGACAGTTGAGCCCGAGGACGAGTCTGCCGAGGATGCCGAGGAGCCGGCAGCCGAAGAGGCGACAGCCGAGGAGCCGGCAGCTGAAGAGGCGACAGCCGAGGAGCCGGCAGCCGAAGAGGCGACAGCCGAGGAGCCGGCGGCCGAAGAAACGGCCAAGGCCGGGAGCGAGCAGCCGGAGACGCCGACAGCAGGCGCTGAAAAAGAGGCTGCTGCGGCTGACGCAGCAGAGACCAGTGACGAGGCGGCCGACGAAGCCGCGAAGAAGAGCGCCTGAGGAGACAGGATATGAGTCGTTATTCACGTCGGCGCAAGTACTGCCGCTTTACGGCTGAGGGCATCGAGGAGATCGATTACAAGGATCTCAACCTGCTGAAGGCCTATATCACGGAAACCGGCAAGATTGTCCCGAGCCGCATCACGGGCACGAAGTCGCATTACCAGCGGCAGCTTGCGGCCGCGGTCAAGCGGGCACGTTACCTGGCGTTGCTGCCGTACACCGATCGTCACTAGGCCGATCTCCCGTATAGCAATGCAACCGCTGGCCGCATGGCTGGTCGCCCGGCCGCAGAATGCGGTTATCGGGCTGGCGGCAACGCTGTTGCTGCCGATACTGCAGATTGTGAGCGGCATCATCATGGTGCTGCTCGTGCTCCGGCAGGGGGCGCGTCTTGCCGTCGTCGAGGCGGCGGTGGCAGGAGGGCTCCTGGTGATCGTCGGGCTGGTTGCCGGCGCGCCGGTAGCCGAGGTCATCGGCTCGATCACCAGCACGTGGCTGCCAGCCCTGCTGTTCGCGCTGGTGCTGCAGCTGACGCGATCGCTGACGCTGACCCTGCAGTTGTCGGCCTTGCTGGCGCTGGGAGCCGTGGCGGCGTATTACGTGGCCGTCGACGACCTGGTCGCCCACTGGCAGCCGGTGCTGCTGATGCTGCAGGACTGGGCGCAGGCGAACGAGCTGGTTGAGCAGGGCAGGCTCATGCAAGAGCAGCCGCTGCTGACGGCGAATATGTTGACGATGGCATTCGTGCTGGCCAACTGGATGCTGTATGCCATCTTCTTACTGCTGGGATACTGGCTTTTTACCGGCATCCCTGGCGAAAACCGCCACTATGGACGGTTTTGTGATTTGAATTTCGGCCGCGTGATGGCGCTGATAATGGCAGTATTGTCGATATTGGCATTGCTCGTCGACGCGGCCTGGTTGCAGAGCACGGCGTTCGTGTTATTCGCGGTGTTCTGGCTGCAGGGCCTGGCGGTCCTGCATTGGATGCATACAGACGGCCATTTGCCGCTGTTTGTCGTGATAGTTACTTACGTGCTGTTGCCTGTGTTGCATGTCTTCCTGGTAACGGCGCTGGCGGTGCTCGGCTACGTGGACGCCTGGTTCAGGTTTCGCCGACGCACGCCAGTACATGGCTGAGCATTGAGGATTGCAAGATGAACGTCATTCTTCTGGACAACGTGGACAACCTCGGCAGTATCGGCGACCTCGTCAAGGTCAAGCCCGGATATGGCCGCAACTACCTGATCCCGCAAGGCAAAGCCGCCCTGGCGACGCCGGAGAACATCAAGGCTCTCGAGGCGCGGCGCGCCGAACTCGAAAAGGCGGCAGGCGAAGAGCTCGCGGCCGCGAAGGAGCGCGCCAAGCTCATCGAGGGCACCGAGGTCGTTATCTCCGCCAACGCGGGCAGCGAGGACAAGCTTTTCGGGTCGGTGGGCCCGATAGATATCTGCGCGGCGCTAGAGGAAGTGCAGGTCGAGGTCGAGCGCAGCGAAATCCGCATGCCTGAGGGCCCGATCCAGGAGCTGGGCGAGTACGACATCGGCGTGCACCTGCACCCCGAAGTGGATGTCGAGATCAAGGTCCGGATCGTTCCGGCCGAGTAAGCTTATCTGTGCTACCTTTGTGGCGAGGGGAGCCTGCCGGAGTAATCTGTAAATGGTGCGAGCATTGGATGATGGCATGACGCCTGATGGCGCGGAAAAGCGCCTGAAGATCCCGCCACATTCGATCGAAACCGAGCAGTCGCTTCTCGGCGGCCTGATGCAGGATCACAAGTCCTGGGACAAGATCGCCGACATTGTCACGGCGGACGATTTCTACCGCAAGGATCATAAGCTGATTTTCTCGGCCATTGCGGCGCTGGCGGAGGGTGCCAATCCCTGCGATGTCATTACGGTGTCCGAGCGGCTGGAAAGCCGTGGCGAACTGGACCAGGCTGGCGGACTCGAGTATCTCGCGACCCTCGCCAACGAAACGGCTGGCGCGGCCAATGCCGCGTCGTATGCTCGCATACTGCGCGAGCGCTCGATGCTCCGGTCCCTGATCACGGCCGGTAACGAGATCAGCGGCGCCGCGTTTGCAACTGACGGCAGGACAGCCGCGGAAATCGTGGACGAGGCCGAGCGGCTGGTCTTCCAGATCGCCGAGTCCGGCGCCCGGGGGCGGGCGGGCTTCAAGCCGCTGAAGCAGATTCTCCCGGCCGCGGTCGATCGCATCGACCTGCTCCATCAATCGGACGGCGATATCACTGGCGTTTCGACCGGCTTCGGCGAATTCGACAAGAAGACGGCAGGTTTGCAGCCGGGTGACCTCATCGTGATTGCCGGCCGGCCCTCGATGGGCAAGACGACGCTTGCCGTCAATATCGCGGAACACGCGGCGATCGGCGCCAAGGTGCCCACGGCGATCTTCTCGATGGAGATGCCGTCGGAGCAGCTCGCATTCCGCATGATTTCTTCGCTGGGGCGGGTCGACCAGACCCACCTGCGCACCGGCAGGTTTCCCGACGAGGACTGGTCCCGCATCAACACGGCCGTGCAGCTGATGTCCGACGCGCCGATATTCATCGACGACACGGCGGGGCTTTCGCCCACCGAGATCCGTGCCCGCTCGCGGCGGCTGCAGCGTGAGCACGGCCTGGGACTCATCGTCGTCGACTACCTGCAGCTGATGAGCGTGCCCGGCAGCAAGGAAAACCGGGCCACCGAGATTTCCGAAATATCGCGCTCCCTCAAGGCCCTGGCCAAGGAGCTGTCGTTACCGATCATTGCGCTTTCACAGCTGAATCGCAGCGTGGAGCAGCGCACGGACAAACGGCCCGTGATGTCGGACCTGAGAGAGTCGGGCGCGATCGAGCAGGACGCGGACCTCATCGTCTTCATTTATCGCGAAGAGGTGTACAACCAGGATACGCCGCGCAAGGGCATCGCCGATATCGCGATTGCAAAGCAGCGTAACGGCCCGATCGGCGATTTCCCGCTGACCTTCGTCGGGCGCTACACCAAGTTCGAGAACTGGGTGCCGGACACGTACGCGGAAGAGGCCTATCCGTGACCTTCGGCGCACGGGCACTGATTCGGCTCGGCGCCCTCCAGCACAACCTGAAAGCGATACGCGCCGCCGCGCCCAATGCGAGAATCATGGCGGTGGTCAAGGCGAATGCCTACGGCCATGGCATGACGACAGTCGCGGAAAGTCTCGGCGAGACCGACGCCTTTGCCGTAGCCCGATTACCGGAAGCCGTTTTGCTGCAAGACTCAGGGGTCGAGAAGCCGATCGTACTGCTTGCCGGGGCCCTGACTGCAGAAGAGCTTGACGAGGCACTGCAGCGGGGTTTCGAACTCGTCGTTCATTGCATCGAGCAGGTGGAGCTGCTCGAATCCTCGCGCCACGGCAGTGCCGTGGTATGGCTCAAGTTCGACACCGGCATGAACCGGCTCGGTTTCAGGCCGGTCGATGCCGACGGGCTCATCCGGCGCCTGCAGGCCTGCCCCGCGGTCGGCGAATTGCGGCTGATGTCCCATTTCGCGAGTGCCGATGAGCTCGAAAACCCGGCGACCGAAGAGCAGCTGGAGGCCTTCCGGGGCGTTGTGGACGGTTTCGAGGGTGCGGTCAGCATCGCCAACACGCCCGCCACGCTGGGGTGGTCGCAGATGGCGGACGCGCCGGCAAAGCTGGGTTTCTCGGGTGATCACTGGGTCAGGCCGGGCATTGCTTTATTCGGGATTTCGCCCTTTCCCGGCCAGACGGGGGCCGAACTCGGCCTGCAACCGGTCATGCAGTTCGAGGCGCGGCTGATAGCCGCGAAGCCGCTCGCCGAGGGTGCCAGGGTCGGCTACAAAGGCCGTTACCGGGCCCAACGCGATACGACGATGGGAATCATATCTGCCGGTTACGGCGACGGTTATACCCGGCATTTCCGCACCGGTGCCCCCGTCCTGCTGAACGGCCGCCGGGTGCCCCTGATCGGCAACGTGTCCATGGACATGATTGCCGTGGACCTGGGTGCGGATGCGGGGGATTCGATCGGCGATATTGCCACTCTCTGGGGGCCGGGATTGCCGGTGGAGGAGGTGGCTCCCTGGGCGGACGCGATTCCCTACGAGCTGGTGTGCGGCGTCATGCACCGCGAGGCGCAACAGAACGTGGAGTAGGCGCGGCTGAAATTACCGCCCGATCGGGCGGGTCTCAGGCCGCGAAAAAGCCCATCTTGACGCCGGCGAGCTGGACGACATCGTTGTCGGACAGCTTGCGAGCCTGCGGCCCTATCGCCTCCCCGTTGACCAGCGGGTAGTCGCCTTCCTTACCCGACTCGACGTGCACGATGTAATAGCCTTCGGCACGCCTGGTAATTGCGGCAACCTGCACGCCGGGACGACCCAAAGTCGTCAGGGCCTTGGTCAATTCGAGTTCCCGGCCGGCAAATGCACCGCTCAATACCTGGAGCTTCGCCAGCGGCAGGGCAACAGGCGCCGAGCTGGGGTCAATGCCGGTATGGGTGCCCGCGTGGGAGCGATCCCCTTCGGCCACAGTCTCGCCGAGCGAGGGCCTGGCCTTCGGTTGCTCTTCGAGGGCCGCGGCTTCTTCCGGGTCCAGCCTGACCGCGGCAGCAGCATCTCCGTGGCCTGCGTCGTAGGCCGGCTCCGCCGCCGCTTTCGCCGCCGCCTCGGCTGCCTGCTCGGCCCGCAGCAGCTGTTCGGCATTCTGCTGCCCGGCAGGAATGACCATCGTTTTCTCGAACTCGTCCTGTTCCTGCTGCGGGACCTCCTGGTCCGAGAAGCGCAGCTGGTGGTGGCCGATCGTGATGACGTCACCGTTCTGCAGCGCGTGCTTCTTGATCAGTTTGCCGTTGACGTAAGTGCCATTCGTGCTGTTGAGATCCTCGAGGAAGGAGTCGTTGAGGATGTTGATGATCAGTGAATGATGGCCACTGACGGCCGGGTTATCGATGCGCACATCATTGTCGGGGAGACGCCCGACCGTGTAGCGCTCCTTCGTCATGTTGTATTCAGCCAGAACCTGGTTGTCCAGACTAAGAATTAACCGTGCCATTTCACCGTTCTCAGTGAGATCAACAAATCAACAGGGAGATTCTGGACAGCAGAACAGAGTGGCTGCCTCGCAGCCCGTATCGCTCTCGAATCCGCACTCTCCGACTACCCCTGCACCCCTTATGAGCGGAACATGTTGGCAAGCTTGACGAAGATCCCTTTCTTCGCTGCGAACGGCGCAATCACCTTGGCTAGCTGGACCGAGACATTGTCACGGCCGCCGTGGTCATTTGCCAATTCAATCAACTGCTTACTAACGATATCAAGACTATCATTAAAAGTACTGATAGTTAAGTGAATGTCTTCATCTTCGACCATGTCCGGCAGCCCGTCGGAACAGAGCAGATAGATGTCGCCTGGCAGCACGTCGTACTCGTTGACCTCCACCTCGACGCTCGGCTCGACGCCGAGCGCGCGGGTCACGTAATTTCGGTTGGTGGAGCGCTGCGCTTCCTCTGCCGAGTAGAAGCCCCTGTCAACCAGCTCCTGCAGCAGCGAGTGGTCCATGGTCAGCTGTTCGAGGCCGCCGTCGCGGACCCGGTAGGCCCGTGAATCGCCGACGTGGGCGATGGACACCCTGTTGTCGAAGAACATGCACGCGACGATGGTCGTGCCCATGCCCTCGCAATGGGTCTGGCTCTGCGCGGTCTGGAAGATGATCTTGTTGGCGCGGTAAACGGCGTCACGCAGGACGATGGACTGGCGCATCATCCCGCTGTGGGGATCGATCTCGTCCCGGTTCTCGCGATTCGCGCCCTCGAAGGCAAGTTCCGAAACGATCTGGACAGCGATACCGCTGGCTACCTCGCCGGCGTTGTAGCCGCCCATCCCGTCAGCCAGAACCATGAGGCCGATGTCCGGGTTGACGCCGATGGCATCTTCGTTGTGATCACGCACGCGCCCGGTGTCCGTGAGTTCGGCGAAGTTAATCTTTCCCTTGAGGCTCATTGCTGCCATCCGAATCTGTCCGGTTTCGCCTACGAGTATCGAGCGCAGTTGCGCAGCGCGATCGCCATTTCGGCGCCACACGAGAACCGGTCCTTCGGATCCTTGGCCAGGGCCTTGGCCAATACAGCATCAACGCTGGGCGGAATGCCCGCTCTCCGATGCGCTATCGGAGCAGGGTCATCCGTTGTTATCTTAGTCATCAATAGTGCGATATTTGTCGCCTTGAAAGGCACTTCTCCGGAGAGAAGCTCGTATAGAGTAACACCAAGCGAAAACAAGTCCGAGTGTCCTGTCAGGTCCTCGGCGCCGAGCTGCTCCGGCGACATGTACATCGGGGTGCCCAGCACGATGCCGGTCTTGGTGTTGTTGTTGTCGGTCATGCGGGCGACGCCGAAATCCGTGATTTTCAGCGAGCCCTCCTTCGGGTTATACATCAGGTTGGCCGGCTTGATGTCGCGGTGAATGACCCCCTGGTTGTGGGCGTAGTCGAGGGCTTCGGCTGTCGTCGCAGACAGCTCGAGCGCCCGCTTCGGTGCGAGCAGCTTCTTGGGATCGGTGAACTGCCGAAGCGGTATGCCCGGGACGTATTCCATGGCTATGTAGGCCAGTCCCTTGTCCTCGCCGGCATCGAAAACAGTGATGATGTTCGGGTGTGTCAGCCGGCCGGCGGACTCGGCCTCGCGGAAGAAGCGCAAGCGCGCTTCCTTGAGTTCGTCGTCCTCGAATTCCTTCTCGATCGGGATCGCCTTGAGCGCTACCGGCCGGTTGATACGCGGGTCCCTGGCCAGGTAGACGGCGCCCATCGCGCCGCGGCCGATGCGCTTCTCGATGACGTAACGCCCGAGGCGCTGGGGCCCGCCTGTAGATTTCAGGTTGCGGGCAGGTGCGGGCGAGCCCGCACCCTGCGTGCGCTTCATCCACTCGAGCACGGCCTCGGCCCGTTCGGGTTTCGCCTGCTGTTCGAAGGCCAGCGAGAGCTTGTACATGATGGCGGCCACCGTGTCGGAGGGCGGGCAGCGGCGAAACTCGGCGAACGCCGGCTCCAGGCGGCCCGCAGCGAGGAAATCCGAGCCTTTCTTGAACGCGTCCTGCAGTTCCTTCTTCTCGTCCCTTGCGAGCCAGACACACAAGGCCGCGGTGCCGGCGAAAATCAGTATCGGCCGGCCGAGGTCGAGGCGCACCTTGAGGATGTAGAGGAGCAAAGCCTCGAGGAGGAGCAGCGCGACAACCACGGCGCCGGCGAGAACCAGGATATCCTTGCGCGGCCGGTCGGGCATGAACAGGACCGCAATGATCGCGAGCAGGGCGGGCGCCAGCCACTCGAGCGCGCCGATCCACGACGGCGTAATGATCGTACTGTCATTCTCGACATCGGCGAGCAGCGCGGCCACGATCTCGGAAACCGTGACGAACTGGCCCGAGGGCAATACCGCCACGGCACCGACCAGGGCGGGCGACGTGTCGATAAAAACCGTCGCGTCGACGAGCGGCGAGAGGTCCGCCTCCTCGTGGAGCAGCCCGTTCACGTCGATCCGGGGCAACTCGACGTAGCGGGACAGGTAGATCGCATCGTCGGCGCTCGAGACGCGTGAGCCACGCTCACTGTCTTCACTGTCAAAAGCGATCGCAAGCGGCAGCGATGGCGACATCACGCCGTCATTGAGTTGCCACAGATCCGATTTGCGTAACACACCGTCACTGTCCAGCCTGATCTCGACGAAGCCGTCGCGAGTTGCGAGGTCACCGAAGCGATGCCGCGTCGGCGCATAGACGGGTGTCGTCGCGGCCATGGCCGCCGCCCAGCCGGGCACGTTGCCCGATTCTCCGAGCTCGGGAGGTTCGGTCATCACGATCCGCCCGACGCCGCTCCTTTGCAGTACGGCGACGATCTCGCCATAGAGCTCCATGGCTTCGGAGGCATCCGTTTCGGACGTGTCGATGCTGATTACGTAGGCGTTGTCGAGGGCGCGTTTCGGCATTACCGTCGCGAGCTGGTCGAAAATGACGCGGTCCGCCGCCACGAACCAGGGCGCTAGCGGCCCGTACACGAGTACGAGCAGCACGCTGACAAAGCTCAGCGCAATCAGACGGTTACGTTTCTGCTGCTGTTCCGGTTTCAATGCCGATGAATCCCTGCTTGGAGCGGGGAAGTATAGGAAAAGGCGGCCCCGCGAAATGAGATAGGGTTGGCATTTTTATGTAATAAGCGGTGCTGAAACCGGTGCTATTATTGGCTTTGCGAGCGAAAAACCGCGTCTCCGCGCGCCCGCGACCATTGATTCGGGCGACTTTTTTCAGATTTTTCATTACAAAACAATCACTTAATAATGGCAAAAGCGAAGACGGCCTACGTTTGTTCCGAATGCGGCGCGCACAGCGTCAAATGGGCAGGCCAATGCCCTGATTGCGCGGCCTGGAACACGCTCGCGCAGACCCGGATAGCGGCCGCGAAGATGCCCGGCGGCACCGCGGCAAGCCCGTCCCGTCTCGATTCGCTTCCCGAGGATCTCGCCGAACGCAGACCGACGGGGTTCTCGGAATTCGATCGTGTCCTTGGCGGGGGCCTGGTTCCCGGCGCTGTCGTGCTCCTGGGTGGCGACCCCGGTGTCGGCAAGTCGACGCTGCTGCAGCAGGTTTCGGCGCAGCTGTCCGGCGAGATCGCGGTATTGTATGCGACCGGCGAGGAGTCCCTGCGCCAGGTGGGGCAGCGGGCGCAGCGCCTCGGGCTCGAGCCGGCGGACCTGCAGCTGCTCGCGGACACGTCGCTCGAAAACGTGTTGTCGCAGGCCGGCAATGCCGGCGTACTGATCATCGACTCCATCCAGACCATGGCGAGCGCGGACCTGCCGTCGGCGCCGGGCTCCATCGTCCAGCTTCGCGAGTGCGTCGGCCGGATCGTGCAGTTCGCGAAGCAGCAGGAAGTTGCCGTTTTCATCATCGGCCACGTCACCAAGGAAGGCGCGATTGCCGGGCCGCGCGTGGTCGAGCACATGGTGGATACGGTGCTGTATTTCGAGAGTGACCCGGCGAGCCGCTACACGCTGATTCGCTCGGTCAAGAATCGCTTTGGGGCCAGCGGGGAGATGGGTGTCTTCGCGATGACAGAAAAGGGCTTTCGACAGGTCCGGAACCCGTCCGCCATCTTCCTGTCCCGCGACACGGTGTCGGAGCCGGGAAGCATCGTGTCAGTCGCCTGGGAAGGCAGCCGACCGCTGCTGGTCGAGATCCAGGCGCTGGTTGCCGATGGCACCACGTCCCATCCGAAGCGGCTCGCGACAGGTATCGACTCCAATCGGCTGTCCATGCTGCTGGCCGTGCTGCAACGCCACGGTGGCGCGGCTCTCGGTCCGGAGGACGTATTCGCCAATGTCGTCGGCGGCCTGCGGATCAACGAGACGGCCGTCGACCTGCCGGCCTTGCTGGCCATCGTCTCCAGTTTTCGCGACAAGCCCTGCGGCGAAGGGCTCATCAGTTTCGGCGAGGTCGGGCTTGCGGGCGAGATTCGCCCCGTTCGCTTCGGCGAGGAACGCATTCGCGCTGCGGCAAAGCAGGGCTTCACGCATGCGCTGGTGCCGCGGTCGAACGTGCCCCGGAAATTACCCGAAGGTATTAGAGTAACCGGGGTCGCAAAAGTCGCCGAGGCGCTTGACGCCGTCTTCTAGTCGCCGTTGCCGACGTCGTCGATGAGGCGCTTGCCGACCCGGACAGTGCGGATGCGGTTGTCGTCGACTTCGACGATTTCGATCGGGTAGCCCTCGATCTTCACACAGGTCGTCGGTTCGGGGATGGTCTCGAGCATCTCGACGATAAGGCCGTTGAGCGTCTTGGGGCCATCGGTCGGCAGCTCCCAGCCCTGGGATCGGTTCAGCTCGCGAACGTTGACGGTCCCGCTGACCAGCCAGGCATCGGTCGCGACCTTGACGACATCCGACTCCGAATCCGCGGGGTCCGTCGTGAACTCACCCACGATTTCCTCGAGAATGTCTTCCATGGTCACGATACCCTGGATGTCCCCGTACTCGTCGACGACCAGCGCGACGCGCTTGAGAGTGCGCTGGAACTGAATCAGTTGCTTGCTGAGCGGCGTGCCCTCCGGTACGAAGTAGGGCTCCTCGAGCAGTGACACGAGTTCGTCTTTGTTGAAGGAACGCGGCGCGAGATTGGCAAGCCGACGCAAGTGCAATATACCGACGACCTGGTCGATGTTGTCCCGGTAAACGGGCAAGCGCGTGTGTTCGCTCTCGGCGATGATACGTTCGATCTCGTCGGGCTCATCATCGAGGTCGATGCCGATGATTTCGTTGTGCGGGACCATCACGTCGTCGACGGTGACCTGTTCGAGGTCGAGGATGCTGATCAGCATCTGCCGGTAACGCGACGATATTCTCCCACCCGCCTCGTGCACGACCGTGCGCAACTCTTCACGAGTCAGCGCCTGTAGTTCGCTCGTGCTCGCTCGCACACCGAACAGTAAAAGCACGCCGTTGGCCGCCAGGTTGGTCAGCCAGACGAACGGATAGACGATCTTCAGCAGCGGGTAATAGATCATTGCGGCCGGGAACGCCAGGCGCTCCGGGTGCAGCGCGGCAAGGGTCTTCGGGGCAGCCTCGGCGAAGATGAGGATGACCAGCGTCATCAGCAGCGAGCCCAGCGCGACCGCCGGCTGCCCGCCGAGATCGAGGGCGACCACGGCAACGAGGGACGCGGCGAAGATGTTGACGAGGTTATTGCCGAGCAGAATCAGGCCGATGACCCGGTCGGGTCTTTGCAACAGGCGCTCCGCCAGCTGGGCACCGCGGTGCCCCTCGCGGGCCTTGTGGCGCAGCTGGTAACGGTTGAGGCTCATGAGTGCTGTTTCCGAGCCCGAGAAAAAGGCGGAAAGCAGCAGCAAGGCAACAAGCAGGCCGACTAGGTTGGCCAGAGATCCGTCGTCGCCCAAAAGTTGGGCACCTCCGATGAAACAGCGACCGGGCCAGTTCAGCAGGACGCCCGGGGGCTGTCAAGGAAATTGGATCGATGTCAGGCGCTTACGCCCCCGATCATCAGGTCCAGGTACGACCCAGGATATTCTCCAGGACGAAGCGAGCACCGAAATAGGCGAGACAGAGCACGGCGAAGCCACCGAGGTAAAGGTACACTGCCAGCCTGCCGCGCCAGCCGGCAAAAATTCGGCCGCCAACGACGATCCCGAATAACACGACCGCAAGTATCGACAGCGCGGTCTTGTGCACCAGGTGCTGGGCAAACAGGTCCTCGACGAACGTGAAGCCCGACACGATGGACAACAGCAAGCCAACGAAACCTGCTGTCGCGACGCCAAAGAGGAGCCTCTCCGTCGTCTCGAGGGGGGCGAACAGCTGGTTGACCGACGACAGGTGCCCGGTGCGCAGGCGGCGGTCCTGGATCAGCGCATAGATGGCCACGATCGCGCCCGCGGCGAGCAGGCCGTAGGCAAAGATGGACGTAAGAATGTGCGCCTGGATCTGCCAGGTCAGTTCGGTCGATACGTCGATCGGTGGCTGCAAACCCAGCGGCAGCGTGGCCAGTGCGGCGAGACCCAGCAGGCCGGCCGTCATGCCACGGAGAATCGGTTCCGTGGCGCCCAGCAGACCGATCAATGCCAGCTGCAGCCCGACGAGCGACAGCGTGCTCTCTATGGACAGGATGAGTCCGCTCGAGGTGATGATCTCGGCATTCAGGAACTGGCCATGAACCAGCAGGCCGCCGACGGCGAAGGCAAAAGCAGCGATCAGCGCCGGGTTGGAGTAAGCATCGAAACGGGGCAGTCGGGAAGCCGCGAACCCCAGAGCTGCCAACAGGTACAGCAAAAGAATTGTGATTTCAGACACAGAAACCCGCCAACGATTACCTTAGGTTGAGCCAAACGAATGATCCCACACGGCGAAGGTCTTTAGAACCCCGTAGCTATGCGTATACGTATCCTCGGTTGCAGTGGCGGCATCGGCGCGGGTTCGCGGACGTCGGCCATGCTCATTGACGACGATGTGCTGATCGATGCCGGCACCGGCATCGGGGACCTGGAGCTCGATGATCTCGACTCCATTCGGCACGTGTTCCTGACGCATGCGCACCTGGATCATGTTGCCGGCCTGCCGATGCTGGCGGACCGGGTCTTCGCGGAAGACTTTGCCGAGCCTCTTACCGTCTACGCCCGCGAAGAGACCCTTCGCGCGGTACAGGATCACCTGTTCAACGGGATCATCTGGCCGGACTTTTCGCGCTTGCCGTCGCCGGAAAATCCGATGCTGCGGTTTCGCGTGTGCAGTCCCGGGGACACCGTCACCATCAGGCATCGCGATTTCTACGCGGTCGACGTGATGCACACGGTGCCTACTCTCGGATACACGGTGCAGAATTCGGGCGGCGCATTTGCCGTCAGTGGTGATACCAAGACGAATGAAACCCTGTGGCCGGTGCTGAATGCCTGCGATGACCTGAGAGTCCTCGTTATCGAAGTCTCGTTCCCCGACGAGATGGAAGACCTGGCCGCGCAGGCCGGGCATTACTGCCCGAGTACATTGACGCGTGACCTCGAACGACTCCAGCACTCGCCCGAGATCTGGCTGACCGGCATGAAGCCCGGCGAGGAAGAGCGAATTCTCGAGCAGGTCGTGGCCCTGGCACCCGACAAGAACATCCGGATGCTCTCGCGGGGCACGGTCCTGACTGTCTAGGACGACGTTCACGCAAGTTCCAATGCGGGTGCTAGAATCCGCGCCATGTTCGACAACCTGACAGGCAGGCTCAGCGAGGCGGCACGCGCGCTCAGCGGTAAAGGCCGGCTTACCGAAGCCAATATCAAGGACACCTTGCGGCAGGTGCGGCTGGCGCTGCTCGAAGCCGACGTCGCCCTGCCGGTCGTCAAATCCTTTATTGACCGCATACGCGACCAGGCGGTCGGCGAAGAGGTGAGCAAGAGCCTGACGCCGGGGCAGGCGCTCGTAAAAATCATTCACACCGAGCTCGTGCATATCCTCGGTGACGAATTTACGCCGCTCAACCTGAAGGCCCGGCCGCCGGTCGTCATCCTGATGGCCGGCCTGCAGGGCGCGGGCAAGACGACGACGGCTGCAAAACTCGCCAGGCGGCTGATCGAAAAGGACAAGAAACGCGTCATGCTCGTCAGCACCGACGTGTACCGTCCGGCGGCGATACTGCAGCTCGAGCGGCTCGCCGAAGAAGTCGGGGCACTGCACTGCCCGAGCAGCGAGAGCGACAAGCCGGTGGCGATCGTCGACCGTGCCCTGGAAGACGCGCGCCGCTCGCATGCCGACGTGCTGATCGTCGATACGGCCGGCCGCCTGCACGTGGATCAGCAGATGATGACCGAGGTGGCCGAGGTGCACGCGCGCTCCGCGGCGGCCGAGACGCTGTTCATCGTGGACAGCATGGCGGGCCAGGATGCCGTCAACGCGGCGACCGCGTTCAGGGACAGCCTGCCGCTGACGGGCGTGATCCTCACGAAGGCGGATGGCGATGCGAAGGGCGGCGTTGCCCTCTCGGTACGCGAGGTCACCGGGCAGCCCATCCGCTTCCTCGGCGTCGGCGAGAAAGTCGAGGCGCTCGAAGCGTTTCACCCGGAGCGCATGGCCTCACGCATTCTCGGCATGGGCGATGTCCTGACGCTGGTCGAGGAAATCGAGGAGAAAGTCGAGAAGGACAAGGCGCAAAAGCTCGCGAAAAAGCTCAGGAAAGGCCGCGGCTTCGACTTGTCGGACCTGAAGGACCAGCTCGAGCAGATGATGAACATGGGCGGTATGGCGGCCATGCTGGAGAAGCTGCCGATGCCCGGCAACATCGACCCCTCGGCGCTGAAGGACGGCGCCAACGAGAAGCAGCTGCGGCGGCAGGTTGCGATCATCAACTCGATGACACCGTCCGAGCGACGCTTCCCGAAGACGATCAACGGCTCCCGCAAGAGGCGTATCGCGGCCGGCTGCGGGCTGCAGATCCAGGACGTCAACCGGCTGCTCAAGCAGTTCACGCAGATGGAGCGTATGATGCGCAAGGTGTCCCGGGGAGGGATGAAAAACATGCTCCGCGGGCTGCCCGCCGGGAAGATGCCGCCGGGAATGCGCTAAGCCACGGAAATACCTAAAAATATTCGTGGCGAAAACGCTTCACATTTGAACTGAAACCGGTACAATGCGCTTCCTGATTCGGGCAGAGCCTGGAGTGGTGCCCACTCCTTCGGCATATCTGCCTTTTTTGTGTTTTTAACGGAAGAACAATGGTTAGCATTCGTCTCTCGCGCGCTGGCGCCAAGAAACGGCCCTTCTATCACCTGGTGGTTACCGATAGCCGCAATCGTCGGGACGGCCGGTACATCGAGCGAGTCGGCTACTTCAATCCCGTGGGCAGAGACCACGAGGAAAACCTGCGCATCGATTTCGAGCGCGTGGATTACTGGATCGGGCAGGGTGCCCAGCCTTCAGATCGGGTCGCATCGTTGCTGAAGCAGCACCGCAAGGCCCGGGCGACCAACTGATAGAGGAACTCGAACAGCCTGTCATACTGGGTCGGGTTTCCGGCCTGTTTGGTGTCAGGGGCTGGGTCAAGGTGTTTTCCTATACCCGGCCGCACGAAGCGATTCTTGAGTACCGACGCTGGTTCGTCGGGCGGCACGGGCAGTGGCAGCCCATGGCCGTCAGGGAAGCCAGCCGTCACGGCAAGTCGATCGTCGCGCACCTCGAGGGTATCGATGACCGGGATGCGGCGGCGCAGTTGATCGAAAGCGAGATTGCTGTCGCGCGGCAGGACCTGCCGGAGGCCGAGGAAGGCTCGTACTACTGGGCAGACCTCGAAGGGCTGCAGGTAGTGCATCGCGATGGCACGGTACTGGGTAGCGTCGCATACTTGATAGAGACCGGCGCCAACGACGTGCTGGTGATCGACGGCGACACGGAGCGTTTGATTCCGTTCGTCGCCGACGAGGTGATTCTCGACGTTGATGTCGACAAGGGCGTCATCACCGTCGACTGGGAGTGGGATTGACGGCATGCAGATAGCCGTGGTCAGCATCTTCCCGGACATGGTGGGACAGGTCGCCGAGTACGGCGTCGTCGGGCGCGCGCAGGAGCGCGGGTTGCTAACGCTGAGCTGCGACAACCCCCGCGACCATACGGAGGACGCGCATCGCACTGTCGATGACCGTCCCTACGGCGGCGGGCCCGGCATGGTGCTCAAGTACGAGCCCGCCGCGAAGGCGATCAGGGCA
Source organism: Woeseiaceae bacterium (assembly GCA_041572475.1). Lineage (GTDB taxonomy): Bacteria > Pseudomonadota > Gammaproteobacteria > Steroidobacterales > Woeseiaceae > UBA1847. The sequence goes on along the minus strand of JBFFSI010000019.1, from coordinate 13,546 downwards.
GCGCGCGAGCGCTTGCCGGAGGGCAGCCCCGTGGTCTGCCTGTCGCCACAGGGCCGGGTTTTCGACCAGGCGACCGCGCGGCGCTACGCGGGGTTGCAGGGGCTGATCCTGCTCGCGGGCCGTTACGAAGGCATCGACGAGCGGCTGATAGAGAACGAGGTGGACGAGGAGCTGTCGCTGGGCGACTTCGTCTTGTCCGGCGGCGAGATCGCGGCGATGGCCGTGGTCGACGCCGTTGCCCGGTTGCTGCCGGGCGTGCTGGGTGACGACGAGTCGGCAATACAGGACTCGTTCGAGGACGGTCTGCTGGACCATCCGCACTACACGCGGCCGGAGAGCATCGATGGCCAACGTGTGCCGGCGGTGCTGCTGTCGGGCGACCATGCGCGCATTGCACGCTGGCGCGACAAACAGGCCCTGGGCCGCACGTACTTGCGGCGCCCGGACCTGGTAAAGAAAATGGAGCTGAACAAGGAGCAGCGCAAGTTGCTCGAAGAATTTTTGAAGGAGCAGGGTGCGCCTCATCGCCACCCGGGTAAAGAGACATGAGCAAGATTATCGAAGCGTTCGAGAAAGAGCAGATGGACAAGCAGATTCCGGAGTTTTCGCCCGGGGATACCGTCGTTGTCCAGGTGAAGGTGACGGAAGGCAACCGCGAGCGCCTGCAGGCCTTCGAGGGTATCGTGATCGGCAAGCGTAACCGCGGCCTCAACTCGTCGTTCACGGTCCGCAAGATCAGCCATGGCGAAGGCGTGGAGCGTGTCTTCCAGACCTACAGCCCGACGGTTGATTCGATCGAGGTCAAGCGCCGCGGCGATGTGCGCCGGGCCAAGCTCTACTACCTGCGTGGGCGCACCGGCAAGGCCGCCCGGATCAAGGAAAAGATCCAGCAGCACTGAGCGCCTCCCGCGCACATGCATTTCCAAATTCAGGCCCGAGCCCACATAATATGGGGCTCGGGCCTGGTTGTTTTCGAACCCAAGCTCCATCCAGGGTCTCACCTGCGAACGGATGCCTGAGTCGAACATCATCAGGCAATCTTCAGCAAAAGATCATTACAACGGCGCCGGGCGTCGCTAGATTTGCACGGTCTGAGCGGGAGACAAGGTGATTATGATTAGACCCGGTTTAATCGTCGTGATTGCGGCGAGCCTGATGCTGAGCGGTTGTGCGGCGCTGGTCTCCAAGGCCGCGAATAATTTCGGCAATAACCTGTCGGCTGCCATCCTGAGCCAGGATGACCCGGAAATCGTCCGGGCCGGCATGCCGTCCTACATGCTGTTGATGGACAGCTTCGTCCAGGGCAGCCCCGACAACCCCGCCACGCTTGGCGCAGCAGCCAATCTTTACGCGTCCTACGGCGCCGTGTTCGCCGACGACGCGGTCCGGTCGTCGCGGCTGACGCGCCGCGCGCGCGACTATGCATTGCAGGCCATGTGCCTGTCGTACGCGGCGTCCTGTGACTGGCGCGAACTCGATTACGACAGTTTCGTGGCCACCCTGGATGGCCTGGGCGCCGAGCATGCTGACGCTGTCTACAACTACAGCTTTGCAACGCTGGCCTACCTGCGGGCGCACAGCTCGGACTGGAATGCACTGGCGGAACTGCCGCAGGCCGAGGCCGTATTACGGCGCTACCTCGAGATTGCCGGCGTCGCCGTGAACACGTCGGCATACACCTACCTCGGCATCATGCTGACGCTCCGGCCCGAGTCGCTCGGCGGCAAGCCGGAAGAGGCGCGCACCTACTTCGAGCGTGCTATTGAACTGACGGGTGGTCGTGACCTCAGCGTGAAGGTCGAGTTTGCCAAAGGCTATGCCATGCTGCTGTACGACCAGGAATTGCACGATCGGCTCGTGAGCGAGGTACTCGCCGCGAGCCCTTACGCCGACGGCCTGACGCTGACCAATGTCATGGCACAGGAAGAGGCGCTGCGGCTGCAGGCCGAAGCCGAATACTATTTCTGAGTGGGGTGAAGTGGTCATGAAAAAATTCATCATGCTGGCAGTGCTGCTTGTCTTCGCCGGACAGGCGAACGCTGCCGAGAAGGTGACACTGACGATCGGCACGATCGTCCCGCAGACGGCGGCCTGGGCGCAGGGAATGACCGATGCGGCAAAAGAGATTCGTGAGAGGACGGATGGTCGGGTCAATTTCAAGTTCCGGTTCTCCGAGAAAAATGCCGATTCGACGCTGAAGAAGATGAGGGCGACGCTCTACCAGGGCGGCATGTTCACGCCCTCGGCCCTGATGGACCGGTATGCAGACATCAACCTGTACAGCCTGCCGATGGTGTTCGATTCGGCCGAAGAAGCTGCCTATGTTCGGTCACGGATGGACGGCAAGCTGCTGGCGGGCCTCGATGAGGCAGGCTACGTCGGATTCGGGTTCTCCGCGACGGGCTTCGCCGTGCTGATGTCGAACAAGCCGGTTAAAGGTCTCGCCGACGTAAAGAACAAGCAGGTATGGGTGCCGGAAGGGGATCCGATCAGTTACAGCGCGATGCGGGCGCTCGAAATCAATCCGCAGCCCCATCCACTGGGCGACGTGCTCGTGGGGCTGCAGACGAACCTGTACGACATGATCGCCGTTTCTCCGAGTGGCGCAATCGTCATGCAGTGGCATACGAAAGTGGATTTCCTGACCGACTTGCCGCTGGTGTACACGTTTGGGTTCCTGGTCCTGGATAAGAAAGCGTTCGCGAGGATCGAGGATCCTGCCGACCGGGCGATTGTCCGCGAGGTCATGGAGCGAGTACACAAGGACTTCGACCAGCGTGGCATCAAGGATGACCAGGAAGCCAAGCAAGCGATCGTCAAGACTGGCGTCGAACTGGTGGTGCCCAACGACCAGGATTACCAGGAACTGCGCAACGTGCTGGCCGCGAACAACCGGCGGCTGGCTGAGGAAGGGCAGTTCTCCGAAGAGCTCTACGACGAGATGCTCGGCTACATTGCGGAATACCGGCGCGAGCACGACGACGGCGCCGTGGAAGAGTCGGCCGCGGCTGTCGCGACCGACTGATCGTGTCGAACCGGCTGTCCGAAGCGCTTCGCAGTCTCGACCGAATCGGTCGGGCTATCGAGACGACGCTGCTTGTCCTGATTCTGGGCGGCCTGATCGTAGTTGCCGTCGGGCAGATCGTTCTGCGGGAGTTTTTCAGTTACGGTTTTATCTGGGCGAACGAGCTGCAGAACCTGATGGTGCTGTGGCTGGCGATGTTCGCGGCGATTGCCGCTGCGCGTGATGACCGCCACATTCGAATCGACGCGTTGTCTCGCGTCATGCCGAAGGGCTGGGTGCGAGTCTCCAGAGTCATTGTCGACGTGTTTGCGGCGATCGTCTGTGCAGTCATTGCCTGGCACGTCTATGAATACGTCAAGCTGGAAATCGAACTCGAGGACACGGTGCTCGTCGACGTTCCGGCGTGGATCGTCCACGGCATCATGCCGATCGCGTTCGTGCTGACCGGGTACCGGTTCGTCGTTAACGCAATTCGGCGTGCGGCCGGCATCGAGCGGGACGAAGAAGAAGGAATCGCGCTGTGATCCTCACCAGCGTCCTCCTGGTTCTCCTGGCAATACTGGGTGCGCCACTCTTTGCCGTGATTGCCGCGAGCGCGATGTTCGGTTTCAGCCGCGACGGCACCGATCTGATTGCGGTGGCCGTCGAGGTGCTCGGCATCGCCGACCTGCAGTTTTTGGCGGCGATTCCGCTGTTCACATTCGCCGGCTTCATACTCAGCGAGAGCCAGGCGCCGCATCGCCTGGTCAGGCTGACCGGTGCGGTGATCGGCTGGATGCCGGCGGGACTCGCTGTCGTCGCCCTCGCAACCTGTGCACTGTTTACCGCGTTTACCGGTGCCTCCGGCGTGACGATCATCGCGCTCGGGGCCCTGCTGTTCCCGGCGTTGCTGGAAGACGGCTATCCGGAGCGCTTCAACCTCGGCCTCGTGACGGCGGCGGGCAGCCTCGGGTTGTTGTTTGCGCCGTCACTGCCGCTGATTCTTTATGGCGTGATCGCCGAAGTGTCGATCGATCACCTGTTCCTGGCGGGCATCCTGCCCGGCATCCTGATGATCATCATGCTCTCGGGCTGGAGCTGGTGGGTCAACCGCCACAACGAGAAGATGATCAAGCCGTTCTCCTGGTCGGAGCTGTGGGCGGCCCTGCGCGAGGCCATCTGGGAGCTGCCGTTGCCGTTCGTCGTGCTCGGCGGGATCTATTCCGGTTATTTCGCCGTCTCCGAAGCCGCGGCGATCACGGCCGCTTATGTTCTCATTGTCGAGGTTGGCATCCTGCGCGAAATCAGTATCCGCGACCTGCCGCGTGTCATTCGCTCGTCGATGGTGCTGGTCGGCGGCATACTGATCATCCTGACGGTATCGCTTGCATCCACCGAGTACATGATCAGCGCGGAGATTCCGCAGCGGCTGCTCGAGTGGGTATCGGGCATGGTCACGAGCCAGACCTCGTTCCTGTTCCTGTTGCTCGGCTTCCTGCTGGTGCTCGGCGCGATTCTCGATATTTTCTCGGCCATCGTGCTCGTCGTGCCGCTGATCATTCCGATAGCCGCGGGCTTCGACGTGCACCCGATCCACCTCGGCATCGTCTTCCTGGCCGCGATGGAGCTGGGCTACCTGACGCCGCCGGTAGGCCTGAACCTGTTTATTTCGAGCTATCGCTTCGAGAAACCGATCCTGCACGTTTACTCGGCGACCTTCCCGTTCCTGATGATTCTGCTATTGTCGGTCATCGTGATCGCGTTCTGGCCGGAGCTGTCGCTCTGGCTGGTACCCGACCCCTGATTCCGGACGGAGGACACCATGAGGACAGTAACCGGCATCGCCTTGGTCGCGGGCCTCCTCGGCGTGCACGTTTCCCCGGCAGCCGAGCTCGACCTCGACGACATCGACCTGCCGCAAGGCTTCGTCATCGAGGAATACGCATCGGTGCCCAACGCGCGGTCGCTGGCGCTGGGCGACGATGGCGTGGTTTTCGTCGGCAATCGGCGTGCGACCTCGGTATACGCCGTGGTGCCGAGTGGCGATGCCAGGCCGGACGTGATCGAGCTGGTCACAGATCTCGAGATGCCGAACGGCATTGCGTATTACAACGGTGACCTGTACGTCGCGGAGCTCAGCCACATCCTCCGGTACCGCGACGTGATGAGTCACCTGTCCGGGGTCTCCGCCCCCGAGACACTGGATGTCGAGCTTCCCCAGGAACGCCACCACGGCTGGCGGTACATCGGGTTCGGCCCTGACGGCAAGCTCTATGTCAGCGTTGGTGCGCCGTGCAACGTCTGTGACCGGGACGCGGAAGGGTTTGCCCAGATCTGGCGCATGAACCCCGACGGCTCCGGCAAGGAGAGCTTCGCGCAGGGCATCCGCAACACGGTGGGTTTCACCTGGCACCCGCAAACCGGGGATCTCTGGTTCACGGACAACGGGCGCGACATGCTGGGCGATGACCTGCCGCCCGACGAACTCAACGTGGCGTCGCGGCCCGGGATGCATTTCGGCTACCCGTATTGCCACGGCGGCGATATCCCGGATCCGGAGTTCGGGAAGGGCCAGGATTGCAATGACTTCGTGCCGCCAGTCCAGAAGCTGGGCCCGCATGTCGCTGCGCTGGGCGCCAGGTTTTATACCGGCGATATGTTTCCCGAGGGGTACAGGGGGCAGCTATTTATCGCGGAACACGGCTCGTGGAATCGGTCAAAGAAAATTGGCTACCGCGTGATGGCGGTGACGCTGGAGGAGGGCGCACCGGTCGTCTACGATGTGTTTGCGGACGGGTGGCTCAGGAAGGACGAGGTCAGCGGGCGGCCCGTGGATCTCCTCGTGATGTCGGACGGGTCCATGCTGGTCAGCGACGATCTCGGTGGCAAGTTGTTCAGGATTAGCTACGAAGGCGACTAGGGAAGTGAGTGACAGGAATCTGATCGTCCGGTTTTTCTCCGCTGTCTGGGGCGGGGCAGACGCGGTGCGCAAGGTCTTGCACCTGGCGTTGCTGCTGCTGATTTTTTTCGTGTTCATTGGCGCGCTATCCGGTGGGGCGCCGCGCCCGCTGCCGTCCAAGGCGGCGCTCGTCATCAGTCCCGCCGGCGCGCTGGTCGAACAGATGGAAGGCGATCCCGTCGACCGGGCAATTTCGGAAGCGATGGGCGACGGCCGGCCGCAGACGGTCGTGAAGGATATTGTCGATGCGCTCGAATATGCCAGGGACGATGACAGGATCGAAGCCGTGCACCTGGATCTGGGCGGCATGTCGGGCGGCGGCCTCGCGAAACTGCGGCGTATCGCCGCGGCGATCGAGGACTTCAGGGTTAGCGGCAAGCCGGTCATCGCGAGCGCGGACTTCCTCGGCCAGCAGACCTACTACCTGGCCGCGCATGCGGATGAGGTGTATCTGCACCCGGACGGTCTGCTGTTCCTGCAGGGCTTCGGCAGTTATCGCAATTATTACAAGGACGCCATCGACAAGCTGCGTATCGACTGGAACGTATTCCGGGTGGGAACACACAAGTCATTCGTTGAGCCATTCACCCGCATGGACATGTCGGACGAGGACCGCGAAACCCGGGCTCGCCTGCTCGAGCAGCTCTGGGCCCTGTACCGCGAAGGCGTCGTCGCGGCTCGGGGACTCGATGAGGGTGCCGTGCAGGCGTATGCGGACAACCTGCTGGAGAATATTCGCGCCGCCGACGGTGACTTCGCGAGCACCGCTCTCGAGAACGGTCTCGTTGACGGCCTGCTGAACCACGCCGAGCTCCGCGGCCGGTTGATCGAACTCGTCGGCGAAGACAGGGATCGGCCGGATACCTACAGCGCGGCGGGCATGCAGGAATACCTTGCACAGATGCGCCTGCTGGCCGGAGGCACTGTGGGCGAGGAAAACGTGGCGATCATCGTCGCGTCCGGAGAGATTCTCTTCGGTTCGCAGCCGCCCGGCCTTGTTGGCGGTGATTCCACGTCGGAGCTGTTGCGCGCTGCGCGCAATGACGAATCCGTCAGAGCCGTGGTGCTGCGGGTAGACAGCCCCGGAGGCAGTGCTTTCGCGGCCGAGCTGATCTCCGACGAAATCAAGGCGCTGCAGGCAGACGGCAAGCCCGTCGTCGCCTCGATGAGCAGCGTCGCCGCATCGGGCGGGTACGTGATATCGATGGATGCGGACAGGATTTTCGCAAGCCCCGCGAGCATCACCGGCTCGATCGGTGTGTTTGCCATGCTGCCGACCTTCCAGCGCTCGATCGCTGCGCTCGGCATCGCGACCGATGGCGTCGGCACGACGCCGTGGGCCGGCCAGCTGCGGCCCGACCGGGCGATGTCCGAAGAGGCCAAGGCGCTGGTGCAGCTGGGCGTCGAGGACACCTACGACGACTTCATCAGCGACGTGGCGGCAAGCCGCGAAATGGACAAGGCGGACGTCGATCGTATCGGTCAGGGGCAGGTCTGGACCGGCCTGGACGCGCTCGAAAACGGCCTCGTCGATGAACTCGGCGAGCTCGAGGACGCCGTCGCCGCCGCCGCGGAACTCGCCGGCCTGGATGACTACGGGCTCAAATATATCGAACAGGAACTGACCCCGACCCAGCAGTTCATCATCGACCTGGTTGGCTCGGCGCATTGGTTCGGTGTAGACCTCCGTGGCCTTCTGCCGCAGCCGTCCGCCATCGAGCGAATCGCGGGCGGCCTGGCCGAGCAGGCGGAGTCCATGCTGCGCTTCAACGACCCGAAAGGGATCTATTCACACTGCTTCTGCGACTTCATGTCCAATTGAGGATGATCTTGCCCGACTGCCCGGACTCCATGAGTTCGAATGCGGGCAGGTAGTCGTCGACCTCGAAGTGGTGGGTGATGATCGGTCCGATGTTGAGGCCGCTCTGCAGCATGCTCGACATCTTGTACCAGGTTTCGAACATCTCGCGGCCATAAATGCCCTTTAGCACCAGGCCCTTGAAGATCACGTGGTTCCAGTCAATGGCCATGTCATCGGGCGGGATGCCGAGGATGGCGACCTTGCCGCCGTGGTGCATGGTGCGCAACAGGTCCTGGAAAGCGCTGGGGTTTCCCGACATTTCCATGCCGACGTCGAAGCCTTCCTCCATGCCGAGTTCATTCATGGCATTGTCGATCGACTCGTGCGAGGCGTTGAGCGCACGCGTGGCGCCCATTTCCATGGCCAGCCCCAGGCGGTAGTCGTTGACGTCGGTGATGACCACGTGCCGCGCGCCGGCGTACTTGGCGATCGCAACTGCCATGATGCCGATCGGCCCCGCGCCAGTAATCAGAACGTCCTCGCCGACAAGATCGAAGGACAGGGCCGTGTGCGTGGCATTACCCAGCGGGTCCAGGATCGATGCCATGTCGTCGCTGATCGTGATGGGCAGCTTGAATACGTTGAAGGCCGGCACGGAGATGTACTCGGCGAACGCGCCTGGCCGGTTGACGCCGACTCCCACGGTGTTCATGCACAGGTGACGCCGCCCGGCGCGGCAGTTGCGGCAGACGCCGCAGGTGATGTGCCCCTCGGCCGACACCCGGTCACCGATCTCGAAGCCGCGTACTTCGCTGCCACACTCGACGATTTCGCCGCAGAATTCGTGGCCGACGTTCATCGGCACCGGGATCGTGTGCTGTGCCCACTCGTCCCACTGGAAGATGTGGATATCCGTGCCGCAGATCGCCGTGCGCCGTACCTTGATCAGGACGTCGTTGGGGCCGACCTCCGGCATCGGGATGTCTTCCATCCAGATGCCACGTTCTCGCTTTGCTTTTACCAGTGCTTTCATTGACTTATAACACCTAATTCAAGTCCGACCTCAGTAAATGCCGCGACGGCTTGGTCGAGTTGTTCCCGCGTGAGGCCGGCCGTCATCTGCGTCCGAATACGTGCCTCGCCCTTGGGAACGACAGGGTAGGCAAAGCCGATGACGTAGATGCCGCGCTCGAGCAGTTTGTCGGCCATCTGCGTGGCGAGCCTCGCGTCGCCGAGCATGACCGGGATGATCGGGTGCTCGCCGGGCTTCAGGTCGAAGCCGCGTTCCGTCATCAGGCCCCGGAAGTAAGCCGCGTTGTCCCGCAGCCGGGTCCGCAGCGTGTCGTCGCGCTCCAAGAGATCGAAAACGGCGATCGACGCAGCCGCGATGACCGGGGCGACCGAGTTCGAGAAGAGATAGGGGCGAGAGCGCTGGCGCAGCCAGCCGACGATCTCCTTGCGCCCGGACGTAAAGCCGCCGGAGGCGCCGCCGAGGGCCTTGCCAAGGGTGCCGGTGATGATATCGATACGGCCCATGACGCCGCGGTATTCGTGGGTGCCACGGCCGCGTTCGCCCAAAAAGCCGGTCGCGTGACAGTCGTCGATCATGGTCAGCGCATCGTACTTCCCGGCGAGATCGCAAATCGCCTCGAGGTCGGCGATCGTGCCGTCCATCGAGAAAACGCCGTCAGTCACGATCAGCCGGGCCCGGGCATCTTTCGCGGCCTGCAGCTGGGCCTCGAGATCGGCCATGTCGTTGTGCCTGTAACGGTAGCGTTGCGCCTTGCAGAGGCGAACGCCATCGATGATGCTCGCATGGTTGAGCGCATCCGAGATAACCGCGTCCTCGGGGCCGAGGATGGTTTCGAACAGGCCGCCGTTGGCATCGAAACAGGACGGGTACAGGATCGTGTCCTCCGTCTCGAGGAAGCCCGTGATGCGCTCCTCCAGCGCCTTGTGCAAGGTTTGCGTGCCGCAGATGAAGCGCACGGACGCGACGCCGTAGCCGAACTCGTCCAGCGCTTTGTGCGCTGCCGCAACCACGTCCGGGTGGTTTGCGAGGCCGAGGTAGTTGTTGGCGCAGAGGTTCAGCACGTGCCGGACGCCGCCATCTTCCCTGACGTCGATCGCCGCCTGCTGCGGGCCGGCAATGACGCGCTCGGTCTTGAACAGTCCCTGGGATCTGAGGGCGTCTGTCTGCTCTGCGAGCGACTGCAGAAATTCGGCTGCCACTGTGTGTTGCCCCTATGTTCAAAGGCTCGAATATATAGCAAGATGCCATCCCCGGATATCCGGTGCCATCGTGGACTTGACCTATGCGTTTCACCGACCAACCTGCTGCGAAACCGGGCAGGATTCCGTATCTCAACGATCTCTATCTCGCCGATGAACAGGTCCTGGTCCGCGAACTCGTCGCGGCTGCCGATGCCGGAACTTCGCTGCGCGAGAAAATCCAGGCGACAGCCGCGCAGCTCGTGCAGGCCGTTCGCAAGGCCAAGGCCAACGAAGGCGGCCTGGACGCCTTCCTGCAGAAATACGATCTCTCCTCGGAAGAGGGTGTGCTGCTCATGTGCATCGCCGAAGCCTTGCTGCGCATTCCCGACGCGGATACCGCGGACCAGCTCATTGCCGACAAACTGACGTCGGCACGCTGGCAGGACCACCTGGGCACCAGTGAGTCGCTGTTCGTGAACGCGTCGACCTGGGGCCTGATGCTGACCGGCCACCTGCTCAGGCTCGACGAGACGACCCGTAACAACCCGATGCACCTCCTCGGCAAGCTCGCCAACCGGGCCGGCGAACCGGTCGTCCGGACCGCCATGCGGCAGGCCATGCGCATCATGGGCCACCAGTTCGTCATGGGGCGCACGATCGAGGAAGCCCTGCAGCGGTCAGTGAAAAAGGACAGACTCGGCTACCGGTACTCGTTCGACATGCTGGGCGAGGGTGCGCTGACGATTGCCGATGCCGAGCGCTATTTCGCGGCTTACCACGATGGCATCGCCAAGATCGGCGCCGGGCCGCAGCGGCAGGCCGAAGACATCTTCGCGGCGCCCGGCGTCTCGGTAAAACTGTCCGCGCTGCACCCGCGGCTGTCCTTCACACATGAGGAAGTCGTGCTCGATTACCTGGTTCCCAGGCTGACCGAACTCGCGGTCCATGCGAAGGATTGCGGCATCGGCCTCACGGTCGACGCTGAGGAGGCGGACCGCCTCGAGATCACGCTCGAGCTGTTCGATCGCGTTTACCGCAGCGACAAACTCAAGGACTACGAGGGCTTCGGTCTCGCGGTGCCCACTTACCAGCGACGCGCGCGTGACGTGTTCCGCTACCTGATCGAGCTCGCGAACGAAGTCGGCCGGCGCATACCGGTCCGCCTCGTGAAGGGCGCCTACTGGGATGCCGAGATCAAGCGGGCGCAGGAGCAGGGCCTCGACAGTTACCCGGTATTCACGCGCAAGGCGCACAGCGACATTTCGTACCTCGCCTGCGCCCGGCAGGCGCTTGCCGCAGGGGAGGCACTTTACTGCCAGTTCGCAACGCACAACGCGCACACGCTGGCCAGCGTGATCCACTTTGCCGGCTCGCGGCGCGACTTCGAGTTCCAGCGGCTGCACGGCATGGGAGAGGAACTCTATGCCGAGGTCATCGACCCGGAGCGCTTCAACCGACCCTGTCGCGTTTATGCACCGGTCGGCAGCCACGAGGACCTGCTGCCGTACCTCGTCAGGCGCTTGCTCGAGAACGGCTCGAACACGTCGTTCGTCAACCGCATTCTCGACGAGTCGATCCCGGTCGAGGACATCATCCGGGATCCGATCGAGACGGCGCTCGAGCACGACTGTCGGCCGCACGGCGGTATTGCTGCGCCTGGCGACATCTTCCTGCCCGAGAGGCCGAATTCCAGGGGCATCAACCTCTCCGATCACAACGCCGCGGCAGGCCTGCTTGCAGCGATGAGCCGCGTCGACGACACGGACTACCGGGTGCACCCGATCATCGGCGGCAAGGCCATGGGAGGGGACGACATACCGTCGGTCAACCCCGCCGATACGTCCCGCATGATCGGCCATTGCCAGCAAGCCGAGCCGGAGCACGTCGACCTCGCGCTTGAAAAAGCCCTGGCCGCTCATGCGCGTTGGGACAACACGCCGGCGGCCGAGCGTGCCGCCATACTCAATCGTGCGGCCGACCTGTTCGAGGAGAACGGCGCCGAACTGATGGGCCTGATCGTGCGTGAAGGCGGCCGCATCATCCCGGATGCGATGTCCGAGCTGCGCGAGGCAGTGGACTTCCTGCGCTACTACGCGGCGCGCTGCAACGAACTCTTCGGCGAGCCGACGGTGATGCCGGGGCCGACCGGGGAGCGCAACCTCCACGGGCTGCGCGGGCGGGGCGTCTTTGTTTGCATCAGCCCCTGGAACTTCCCACTGGCTATTTTTACCGGCCAGGTCTCGGCGGCGCTGGCGGCCGGCAACTCGGTGCTCGCCAAGCCGGCGGCCCCGACGCCGGTCATCGGCTTCCGGGCCGTGCAGCTGTTGCACGAGGCGGGCGTGCCGGTGGACGTGCTGCATTTCCTGCCCGGCAAGGGCAGCACCATCGGGGCGCGAGTGGTAGCAGACCCGCGGCTCGCGGGGGTCGCCTTGACCGGTTCCACGGAGACCGCGATGACGATCAACCAGACGCTCGCGGCTCGCAACGGGCCGATTGGCGTGCTGATCGCGGAAACGGGCGGTCAGAACGCGATGTTCGTGGACAGTACGGCGCTCCCGCACCAGGTGGTGCTGGATGCACTGTACTCGGCATTCGACAGCGCGGGGCAGCGCTGCTCGGCCCTGCGCATACTCTGCATCCAGGAAGACATCGCTGACAAGGTGATCGAGCAGCTCATCGGGCACATGGACGAGATGACCATCGGTGACCCGGCGCGGTTCGCAACGGATGTCGGTCCGATCATCGACGAACCGGCGCGAGCGACGCTGGCGGCTCATGTCGAGCGTATGCAGAAGGAGCAGACGATCCTGCATCGCATGCCCCTGTCGGCAGAGCATGAAGCCGGCACGTTCTTTGCGCCGACGCTCGTGGAGATCGATTCGATCGACGCGCTCACGGAAGAAATCTTCGGCCCCGTGTTGCACGTTTACCGCTTCAAGGCGAGACACCTCGACAAGACAATCGACGCTGTCAACGGGACCGGCTTCGGCCTGACCATGGGCCTGCACAGCCGTATCGATTCTCGGGCGCGGGCGCTGACGCGGCGCTGCGGGGCCGGCAACCTGTACGTCAATCGCAACATCATCGGCGCCGTTGTCGGCGTGCAGCCGTTCGGCGGCCGCGGACTGTCGGGCACTGGCCCGAAGGCGGGCGGTCCGCACTACCTCGTTCGTTTCGGGACCGAGTACACGGTCAGCAACAACATTGCCGCCGTCGGCGGCAATGCGAGCCTGTTATCTCTCAGCTCGGACTGACACGTGGCGGCAATCAGCGTATTCGACATCTTCAAGATCGGCATCGGCCCCTCCAGCTCGCACACGGTCGGGCCGATGAAGGCCGCGCTCGCGTTCGTCAAGTCGCTCGCGCCCCGAGGCGGTGATGTCGCAACGATCGAGGTGGTCCTGCATGGTTCGCTGGCCTATACCGGCAAGGGGCACGGCACGGATTCGGCAATCGTACTCGGGCTGGCGGGTTTCGAGCCGGAAACGCTCGACCCGGACGCGGTGGAGGGTTTCCTTGGCACGGTAAGAGAAGACCGGCGCCTTGCCGTGCCCGGGGTAGGCGACAT
>JBFFSI010000018.1:0-42203 GCA_041572475.1 Woeseiaceae bacterium | reverse complement strand
GGCGAACTCCCAGAATTGCCGTGAAAGCTCATGGCCGAATTGCTCTTCCATCTCGACCGCGTCCTTGCGCTGACCGCTGCCAATGAGGCCGCCGTTGCGGCCCGATGCGCCGAAGCCGATCTGCTCGGCCTCGAGCAGCACGACGTCGAGACCGCGCTCTGCCAGGTTCAGGGCAGCGGAGAGGCCGGTAAACCCGCCGCCGATGACACAGACGTCCGCCCGTTCCGTGCCTTCCAGAACGGGCTGCGGCTGCATGCCGACCGCCGTCGCAACGTAATAGGAATCGGGATGGCCTTGCTGAGTCATGGTGAGCCGCCAAGTAAGTTTGCAGCGAGATGCTATAGTGAAAAGGACCGTAGAAACAACAACCGCAGCCTGTGGGGGGCAAGACATGAGCAAGAAGATTTCGCGGCGAATGATCGCCAGGCAACTCGGCGTGCTTGCGGGGGGCGCATCGCTGCTGGGATCGGGCCTGGCGTATGCGTTGACTGCAACGCCGAAACAGGCGGAGGGGCCTTTTTATCCACCGGAACCGCACCCGGAGACCGACGTTGACCTGACGGTGCTCGAAGGGCACACCGAGCGGGCCGCCGGCGACGTCATGCTCGTGCGGGGCCGCGTGACCGACACGAATGGTCATCCGCTCGCCAACGCTCGGGTTGATATCTGGCAGGCCAATCACTGGGGGCGGTATGCCCACCCGGATGACGGGAATACCGCGCCGCTCGATCCGAATTTCCAGGGCATTGGCGTGGCGCACACCGACGCCGACGGTCGCTATGGATTCAAGACGATCAAGCCGGGTGCTTACCCGCTATCGGCGATGAACGAGGCAGGCTGGCGGCCCCGTCATATTCATTTCAAGGTATCCCACGACAGCGGCCGCGAGCTGACGACGCAGATGTACTTCGCCGGCGACCCGCTGCTCGAGCAGGACATGCTCTACAACGCGGCCCCGGAAGAGTTGCGCCACTTGCTGCTGACTGAAGCGGCTACCGACGCTGCCACGGGTTTCCCGGAGCACCGCTTCGATATTGCACTTGCCGACCCCGCCTGAAATCAGACGCTTCGCATCGGGCGGATCGGCGAGCCGTCGAAGAACCGGCTCAGCCTGAACGGCACCAGGTCGATCCCGCTGTCCCGGCCCGTCAGCATGGCGGCGATCGCCTTGCCGGCGCCGGGGCCGATGCCGAAGCCGTGGCCGCTGAAGCCGGTCGCGATGTAGAAGCCGGGAATGCCCGGCGCCGCGTCGATAATCGGTACGACATCCGGCGAGGTCTCGACCATGCCCGCCCAGGCCTCCACGATCTCGGTGCCGGCCAGGGCCGGAAAAACCTTGTCGAGATTCTCGCGGATCCCTTTGACCGTCCGCGGGTTGGCCGGCGGGTCGAGGACGCGCACCCGCTCGAAGGGCGATTCGACATCCAGGGGCCAGCGCTTCGGCGTGCGCCATTCGTCCACGAAAGCCTTGCCGATCGACAGCCTCAGCACCTTGAACTCTTGCTTGAGCGCCGGCAGGAACTTGACAGCAAAGCGTAAGGTCGACGGCGTAATCGGGTGATCGAGGATCGAGCCGTGGGCGACGGTGTAGCCGCCGTCCTGGCGGCGGCGGATGCCGAGATGCGCGTCGAAGGCGTTGCCCTCGAGAACGGCCTCGGCCGGCGCGGTACGAACGACCGTGCCGCGTACCTTGAGCTGCGGCACGATGACACCGAGCGACCGGCAAAACATGGACGTCCACGCGCCGGCCGCGCACAGCACGACGGAAGTCCGGACAGGACCGAGCTCGGTCACGACAGCGGACACGGCGCCGCCCAGGGTCTCGATGCCGCGCACGGCACAGGCCGTCAGCACCGTCGCACCGGCCCGTTCCGCGGCCCGGGCAATCGCAGGCGCCGCCTTCTGCGGCTCTGCCCTGCCGTCGCTCGGCGTGAACAAAGCGCCTTTCCATTTCACGGTGGCACCCCTTACGTGCCGGGCCAGCTCCTGCGCGTCGATCAGCCGCGTGTCGAGCCCGTACTCATCTGCCGTGGGCAACCAGGCGCCGAATTGCTCGAGCTCCTTGTCGTCAGCGCCAAGAAACAGGCAGCCGGTCTGCTCGTAGCCGACGTCCTCACCGATCTCGTCGCTCAGCCCGCGCCAGATACGCAGCGACTCGACGATCATCGGCATCTCGCGCTCGTCTCGTCCCTGCTGCCGGACCCAGCCCCAGTTGCGGCCGGACTGCTCCCCGGCGATGTGGCCCTTCTCGCAGAGCAACACGCTGATGCCCTGCCGGGCCAGGAACCAGGCCGTGCAGACACCGACGATGCCGCCGCCGATGATGACGGCGTCGGCCGATTCGGGCAGCGCCGCCGGCACCGAGGGCGTGCCGGACCACGTCGATGACACCAGGCTGGGGTTTACGGCCATCCGATCAACACGCCGGGTGAATGTTCAACCGTGACGTCGCTGCGCCTCGGCGTAGCGAATCACGCCTTCGCCGAGCAACAGCACGACAAGCGCGCCGATCAGCACGGGCCACTGCACGCCGTCGCCGGGCGCGTAGACGAAGAAGAAGAGGGCTATCGCGAGTATCACCGCACAGACGAGGCTCAACAGGTTGGCAATGAACGGGCCGCCCGGCACCCGGAACGGCCGCTCGCGGTCCGGGTCGCGGCGGCGCATCTCCCGGAACGCGAGCACGAGGCCGATGTACGGCAGGAGGAAAATGACGGCGCTGAACGCGAACAGCGACCAGAACAGGTCCGCGTTGGTCGTGGCCAGGATGCCGTAGCTGGCGAGGATGACCGTGCTGACGATGCCCATCAGCACGGCGGCGCCCACCGGCGTCTCGTTCACAGGGTGTTCCTTGCCGAATACCTTGGGCAGCTCGCCCTCGATCGCGGCTTCCGCCGCGGCGCGGTTGCAGCCGAGCGCCCAGGTCACGCCGTTGGCGAAAAACGTGTAGAGCGCGCCGACGCCGAGGCACATGGCAAACACGGCGCCTGGGCCCGTCGCGCCGAAGAACACGCGCAGCGAATCGACGAGGCCTTCGACGACGTCGATCTCGTTGGCGGGAAACGCGGTCAAGAGCGCGACGGTTGCCAGCGTGTACAGCACGATAATGATCAGCCCCGACACCAGGATCGCCCTCGGCACGTCCCGCTTCGGGTTGTTCATCTCCTCGCTGCCCGCGCTGACGAGTTCGAAACCCAGCATGCCGTAGATGATCACCGAGATGTACTTGAGGCTCTCGCCCCACTCGGGAACCAGGTTACCGATGCTAAAGTCATTGGCGAGACCGTGCGTCCGCGAATAGTGGAACGCGCCGCCGATGATCGCGACGAATACGATCGTCTTGATCGTCGCCCCCAGGTTGGGAACCAGCTTGCCGACGTTCAGCGAGATGACGTTGATCGCGACGCTGAGCCACGACAGCCCGATGGCGATCGCGATCTGCATGCCGAGCGAAAGGCCCGGGAAAAACAGCTGCGCGAACACGCCGGCAAAGAGTATGTAGATGGCCGGCAGCCAGACCGCCGTGTTTACCCAGTAGGCCCAGGTGACCCGCGACGCCCAGCGGCCGCCGAAGGCATCACGAACCCAGGCATAGATGCCACCCTGCTCCGGGTAGGCCGTGCCCATCTCCGAGCAGATCAAGGCGTAGGGGACGAAGAACACGAGCCCGAGGAACAGCCACCAGAAGACGCTCTGCACGCCGATGGACGCGCCTGCCGCGAGCGTGTCGAGCAGCAGTATCGCGGACACGCTGAAGAGCACCATGTCCCTGACGCCGAGGACTTTCCTGTGATGGTGCACTTCGTTCATCGGGAAAGGCTATCATGCGCTGCGCATGGTGACGAAATCTGAAATGGCCAATCCCGAGCGCCTGCAGGCCCTGTTGCACCGCGGCTTCGCGGCCCTGAACCGGGGCCGGGTCGAGGAGGCCGGCGAGTGCTGCCGCCAGGTGCTGCAGGCAAAGCCCGACCTCGTGGAAGGCCATTTCCTCGTCGGCCTCGTCGCCCTCGAAGCCAAGGACCGCAAAACGGCCTTCCAGGCCTTCGGCTCCGTCACCAAGCTGCAGCCGGATCACTCGGCCGCGTGGGCACAGCTGGCCAAGCTCTTTATCTCCGAGGGGCAGATCAACCGGGCCGACAAGGCGTTGGAGCAGGCATCGGAAGGCGACCCACGGGACCCCATGGTCCACGACATTCTCGGCACGATCTATTCGCGCATTGGCGAGCACGGACTGGCCATGCACTGGTTCGAAAAGGCGAACCAGGCGCAACCCGACCATCCACCGTACATGCTGAACCTGGCCAACAACATGATCTATCACGGCAAGACCGCGGAGGCGGAAGCCCTGATGCACAAGATCATCAGCCTCCAGGAGGACTCGGCGCAGGCGCACTGGGCCCTCGCCGGGGCCCGTAAGGCCAGCGACGCCCGGCACATAGGGCAGATGCAGAGGCTGCTCGGCACCCGCAGGCACAATCCGCGCGCTCAGGCCTTCTATTACTACGCGATCGGCAAGGAGTTCGAGGACCTCGAGCAGTGGGATAATGCATTCGACGCTTTCAGCCGCGGCGCCAAGGCCCGCCGGCAGACCGTCGAATTCGACGAGGCGGCCGAGATCGATTTCTTCGAGTACCTCGAGGAAAAATATACGCAGGCATGGCTGGATGAGGGCCCGCCGGGAATCGATTCGCCGGCGCCCATATTCGTGCTCGGCCAGCCGCGCACGGGCACGACGCTGATCGAGCGCATCATCACGAGTCACTCGCAGGTCCATTCGGCCGGCGAACTGCAGCAGTTCGGGCTGGCGATCCGCCGGCTGTCGGACCACAAGGATCCGCGGCGCTTCTCTCGCGAACTGTTCGAGTCCGCTCTTGACCTCGACTTCCGCAAGGTCGGCGCCCTGTACATCGACTCGACGCAGCGAGTCCGCGGCGATGCGCCGCACTTCGTCGACAAGCTGCCGCAGAACTACCTGAACGTGCCACTGATTCTCAAGGCGCTGCCGAATGCGAAGATCGTGCACCTGACCCGAAACGCGATGGATGCCTGTTTTGCCAGCTACAAGCAGCTTTTTGCCGACGCTTACCTGCACTCCTACGACCTGGAGGAGATGGCGCGGCATCATTGCCGTTATCGCCACCTGATGGACGTCTGGCGCGAGCGCTTCCCCGGCCGCTTCTTCGACATCTCCTACGAGGAGACGGTGTCCGACCTGGAACCGAATGCCAGGGCTTTGATCGAGCACCTCGAGCTGCCGTGGGAGGATGCGTGCCTGCGCTTCCACGAGCAAAGAAAAGCGGTGTCGACGGCCAGCGCGGTACAGGTACGGGAGCCCGTCCACACACGGTCGGTGGGCCGCTGGCGCAGGTACGAAAAACAGCTTGGCCCCATGCTAGCGGTGCTCGAGAAACATGGTATAAAGTAGTCAAGAAATGCTGCTCGCTGCCTTTAAGGGGAGGTAAAGCGAGAGCCAAGGGGGATCCATGAAACGCAAGTCCATTAAGCAAACGCCCGTGCTGCCGAAGCACTCGGCAGTCTCCGCAGCCGTCTCGACGGCTATCATGGCCACCGCGATCTCGTCGCCGGCGTGGTCTCAACAGATTGAAGAGGTCATCGTCACCGCGACCAAGCGCGAGGAATCCGTGCAGGACGTGCCGCTGGCAATCACGGCGCTGACCGGCACCTTCGTCGAGTCGGTGAACCTCAACGACGTCAAGGATCTTATCTCCTTCACGCCCGGCATCACGGGCAACAGCCAGGACAGCTTTATCGACGCAGTCAGCATCCGCGGCGTGCGCACCCAGGACTTCGGCGTGGGCGGCGATCCCTCCGCGGCCATCTTCAAGAACGACCTGTACGAGGGGCGCAACGGCTCGGCCGTTACCAGCCTGTACGATGTCGAACGCTCGGAAGTATTGCGCGGCCCGCAGGGCTTCCTGTTCGGCCGCAACTCGATCGGCGGCGCGATCAGCGTGCACACGAGAAAGGCCGACATCAACGGTGGCAATTCGGGCTACATCGACCTCGACGTCGCCGAGAACGGTCACTTCGTGTTCGAAGGGGCCGTCAATATCCCGGTCTCGGACAATTTCGCGATGCGGCTCGCCGGCTACCACTCGCAGGAAGACGGCTTCGTACGCAATTTCGCCACGAACTCCGACCTGATCGAGCACGACAAGCAGGGCTTCCGCTGGTCCACCACTTACGAGACCGACAAGCTGTCGTTCGATACCCAGGTCGAATACGAAACGCGCGAGCAGTCGGGCTCCGTCTACCGGGCCGTCCAGGAGGGCGAGTACTGGGAAACGCTGCTCGACCTTTTCGGCGACGACCTCATATTGCAGGGCGACGAGCGCGACGCCGACTCCGACCAGTCGCTGGGTGACAATGACAACGCGGACATCCTCACCCTCGGCGCCCGGCTCGACTACGACTTCGATTCGTTCACGTTCACGTCGATCACCGGCTTCAAGGATCACGACTTCTTCTATACCGAGGACTACGACGGCACGCCGCTCAATATCAACAACTACCAGCAGGACCAGGAAGGCGACTACTTCCAGCAGGAATTCCGGCTGGTATCGAACACCGACGGGCCGCTGTCCTGGTACGCCGGTGTCTCGTATTACAAGGAGAACATCGATACGGTCTTCACCAACTCCGGCACCGAAGACGCTTTCTGCAATTACTATGGCAACTACTACTACCCTGGCGGCAACGAAGTTGACGGCGAGACCATTTACATCACCGATTGCGAATCCTATTACCAGGTTTATTATTACGAGAACGAGGGGGTACCCGCGGCGGATCCGTATCCCTATACTGACGACGGCTTGTTGACGGAGCCGGGCCGGGTGATCGGCGAATACACGGGCTGGGCCGCCTACGTCGACCTGACCTACGCGTTCAGCGACAGCTTCGACGTCAGCCTCGGCGTCCGCCACACCAAGGACGACAAGGACTTCACGATCAATGTGCCGGAACCGGATAGCTGGCTGGGCGGCTACTGGGCATACATATTCACGACCGACGGCGATATCAGGTCCTCGAACGACTGGTCCGACACGACGGTGCGGCTCGTCGGCCGCTGGCACGTCAGTGATTCGGGCATGGTCTATGCGAGCTACACCGAGGGCTACAAGTCGGGCGGTTTCGGCAGCTTCTCGCTGGTCGATGCCGACGGCGAACGCGTGACGGGTGAGTATGACGCCAGCCAGGCCGACGGATTCCGGTCGAGGCAGTTCGAGCCGGAGAGCGTCGACTCCTACGAGATCGGCTACAAGGGCACGGTCTTCGGCGGCACCACCGACCTCGCGATCAACGGTTTCTTCTACGACTACACGGACCTGCAGATCAGCTTCTTCGACACGGACTCCGGCGCGAACACCGTGGAGAACGTGGGCCAGGTGGACGGCATGGGGCTAGAGGCTGCGCTCACCACCCGCTTCAACGACAACTGGGACCTCTACCTCGGTCTAAGCTGGCTCGACACCGAAGCCAAGGGCGTGCAGCAGGTCTGCGACGGGGATGACGTGGACGCCTGCGAAGGCAGCAGCCTGTTCTGGGCGCCCGACTTCGCGGGCGCGGCCGTGCTGAACGGCCGGTTCCCGATGGGCAGCGGCCAGCTCCACACGAGCCTCGAGGCGTTCTGGGAGTCCGAACGCGGCGGCGGCTGGGGCGGCTTCCCCGAGACCATGATCGACTCCTACATGGATGTCACCCTGCGTGTGGATTACGAGTCGGGCGGCGCCTGGTCTGCCGGCGCGTACATCGAGAACCTGACGGACGAGTTCACGTACGACGGCCTGAACAACAACGGTGGCATCCTGCCGTCGCACTTCTTCGGCCACAAGCGGCCGAGAACCGCCGGCATACGCTTCCGCTACAACTGGGAGTAAGTACAGCTCGGCGGCAGCTCGGCAGGCAGGTTCCAGCGCGCGTTCAACGCGTCGAGGAACATCGTGTCGCGAAGCGGTCCGTCCTGTTCCTCGAACCACTCGAGCAGCAGGTCGCGAATCATTGGCGTGTCCGTCGGGACCGCGTAACCGTTCTCCGGTATGACCGGCGTCAGGATGTCGTCGCCGCCGAGCAAGAGAAAATCATTCACGGCAACCTCGACGACGTCCTCGTCGAGGATCTCCTGGCCGCCGGGTCTCAGCATCCGGATACCCATGCCGTCGTTGCCGCAGTCAACGAAAACGCGCATGCCCGAGAAGCCGGCCCGCCGGCCCGCGTTATGAGCCTGCTTCGCGATGACCCGACGTAGCTCCGCGCCGCTCAATGGCACGACCGCCAGGCGATTGTCGAACGGGAACATTCGGTATACGTTGCCGAAAGTCAACTCACCGGCCGGCAGCTCGGCGCGGATCCCGCCGCGGACATTGTGTATCGCCACGTCGGCGCCCGACATGGCGAGCACGGCATCGGTCATCAGGTTGCCGAGTTCGGACTCCGGTCCGTGGCGCAAGGTCATCGGGGTTTCGAGGTACACCCCGATTTTCTCAGCCTTGCGCTGCGCGGCGAGTTCAGCCGCCCTCTCGCCGATGGCCACAACAGTCCCGAGTGGCGCCAGCGGCACTCCCGCATACCGCTCCGCCGCGCGTACAGGCTGCGGCGGGAATATCTGCCGATCGACCACTCTGCCGGTCGCGCGATCGAGCACGAAATCGACGCGACTGAATGCCCGCGTGTAGGAATAGCTCGCCGTGACAGCGATGCCGTTGACGACATGCGCGATGCCATGGTGCACGTGCCCTGCCACGATATGATCGACCAGGCCCGACGGTATCGCGTTGGCCACCCGCATGATCTCGCCGTTCAGCCGGCACGACGACAGGTCCACGGGATCATCGAATTCCTCGCAGCGGCTGCCGGCGTGTGCCAGTACGATGACCAGCTGCGCGCCCGCGGCACGCAGCTTTTGCGCCTCGGCCGTTATGATCGGGGCGAGCGGCGCGATCCTGAGGCCGGTGGTGTTCGCCGCGATGGTCGTCTGCAGCGCGTGTTCCGTCGTGACGCCGATGAGGCCGATCCGGATGCCCTTTACGGTAAGGACTCTCGACGCCTCGACATTGTCCCAGTCCACCATCGCGTTCGTCGTCGTGTCGATCAGGTTCGCGGCCAACAGCGGGAATGCAGCTTCCTTCGCTCGCTGCTTGAGGGCTTCCTGCGGGTCGTCGGCGGCGGACTCGGGAATCGGCTTCGGGCCCGCCGGGCCGAAGTCGAACTCGTGATTGCCGATCGCGGCCGCCGCGTATCCCAGGGCATTGTAGGCCGCGACCGTGATCTTGCCTTCGCTCAGATTGGACTCCAGCGTGCCCTGCCACATGTCGCCAGCGTCCACGAGCAGCACGGCCCCATCGTCCTCGCGCGAGGCTCGTAACGCCTCGACATAGCCGGAGAAAGTCACCAGTCCGCCACGATCGTCATGGGGCATCAGCTCGCCGTGTACGTCGTTGGTGCCCACGACCGAAATCGTCACGGTGTCGGCACCATTCGCGGGACCCGGCGCGGCGCAGCCGGCACCCAGGCAAACGAATAGCAGCGTAACGACCAGGCGCATGTAGTCTCCCTAGAACTTCTCGGGCGGCGTCGCGCCGCGGCGCGGCGGGAACCAGAACGGTTTGTCGACGACGGTTGCTTTCGCCATCACCCGCGACCAGTGCATCTCGCGCTGGTAGTAGATGTCGACCCACAGCGTGCTTCCAACCTCACCGTGCGGCGTCCGTACAGTGCCGATCGCGATATTCTGCTTGCAGACGGGCGACCACGTGGCCGACGTGACGAAGCCGATTTCCTGCTTGTTGGCTTTCGGTTTCGCGAAAATATAGGAATGATGCGCGGGCTTGTTGCCCTCGATATCCAGCTTCACCAGCCGCCAGGTCGAGCCGCCGCGAAGTTCCTCTGCCAGCGCGCGGCGGCCATTGAAGACGGGCTTCTTGAAATCGACCAGCCAGCTCAGGCCCAGTTCGAAGGGTGAACGGGTGCGGCCGGGACGAACGGCGGCCGTCGCCGGAATGAAGTCGGAGTACGCCATCAGGAAACCGGCTTCGATACGCGCCTGCTCGAGCGCGTCGGTGCCGATCGCGCGCATGTTGTAATGCCGCCCGGCTTCGAACAGGGCATCCCAGAGCGCCTCCGCCTTGTCCGGCGTGATCCATAGCTCGTAACCCAGATCGCCCGTGAAACCGGTCCGCGACACCATGAGTTCGGCACCCTCGAAATCGACGTGCATCAGCCCGAACGGTTTCAATTCGGCAAGCCCGGGCACGCCCATGTTGCTGAGAATCGCGTAAGTCGTCGGTCCCTGCACGGCGAGTGCCGCCACCTCCGCCGTCTCCTCGACGACAGACACATCCAGGCCGAGCGCCGCGTCCTGGAACCAGGCGAAATGTCGCTCCTGCGAGCAGATCCGGTACTCGCCTTCCCGCAGGTGGAAGATGGTGCCATCGTCGATCACCTGGCCGCGGTCATCACACCAGACGGCGTAAGCGACGCGCCCCGGGCGAATCTTGCTCATATCCCGCGTCACGAGGCGATCGACGTAAGCCAGCGCATCGGGGCCGGTGACGCGGTACTTGCTCATCGGCGTCAGGTCGAACACGCCCGCCGAGTTACGAATGGCGAAATACTCGGTCTCGGCGCAGTAGAGTTCATCGGGAACCGTGTAACCGCTCCAGGTGTGCCAGCGGTTGACGCTGTCCAGCGCACGCATGCGCGAATAGAACGGTGTGCGCAGGCGGCCCTGTGGAACTTCGAACACGCTCACCGTGAATTCTCCCGCGCCAGCAGCACGTTGGCCGCGTTACGCCCCGGCGCCCCGGTCACGCCCCCGCCGGGGTGTGCGCCCGCGCCGCAGAGGTACAGGCCATCGACGGGCATGCGGTACTGCGCGAAGCCGCCCACCGGGCGCACGAACAGGAACTGGTCGAGCGTAAGCTCGCCGTGATGCCAGTGGCCGCCGGTGATGTGGAATTCCCGCTCGATATCGGCCGGTGTCAGCAGCTCACTGGCGGATATGCAGCCCGTGATGTCGGGCGCGTAACGTTCGATCGCGCGAATGGCCGCGGCCTCGAATGCAGCCTTCGACGCGTCGTTCCAGCCCTCCTTGAGCGCGTAGGGTGCGTACTGCACAACGGCCGACATGACGTGCTTGCCGGTCGGGGCGAGTCGCGGGTCCTGGTAGCTCGGGAAGGTAATCTCGAGCACCGGCTCCGGTGAACTCTCGCCGTATTTCGCCGGGTTGAAGGCGCGCTCGACGTAATGCTCGTCCGGCGCGATCACGAGCCGCCCACCGTAGTCCTTGCGCTTGAGACCCGTGAACTCCGGCAACTCGTCGAGGGCCAGGTGCAGCTTTGCCGCGTTGCCGCGCGCACGGAAGTGATGCAGCTGGCGGGCGACGCCGGTCTCCATGTGGCGCGCGCCGACCAGGTCCAGCAAGGTGCGCTTCGGGTCGGCGTTGGACACGACGGTGTAGGTGTCGACCCGCTCGCCGCCGGCCGTCTCCACGCCCGTCACCCGGCCGTTCTCGACGATGATGCGGCGCACCGGCGTGCTCGTTCGCACGGTCGCGCCGGCTTCCCTCGCCGCCTGCGCCAGCGTATCGCTGATGCTGCCCATGCCACCCTCGGGCGAGGCGATGCGGCCATGGCCGGCGGCCAGCCGGTACAGGTAAGTCATGATCGTGTTCGGCGAGCGCGGGCCGAGATGGGTGCCCAGCACCGCGTCGAGGCACACGGCGCCGCGCAGCAGCGGGCTGTCGAAGTGCTCCGTGACCTCGTCGTGGATGTTCATCCCGATGAGCCGCAGGAAGGCCTGCATCTCGCGGCGGCCGAGCCGGCGGATATCGAAGCCGAGCCGGGCCAGCGTGCGCAGGTCCCCGACATCCCTCGTACCGAGCCGCGGCGGCGGTTTGTTGAGGTAGGTCCGCAGCAGGTCGGCAAAACGGCTCATGCGCCGGAAGAAAGTGCGAAAACTCTCCGCGTCGGACTCGCTGACACCTTCCACCTGCGCGCCCTTGATCCGCAGGTGCTCGCCATCATCGGCGAGCGCGATCGTCGGCATGTCGTCGGACGCCAGCTGCGGTTTCAGCTTCAGCGCCTTGCGGACCGACGGCTGCAGCTGGTACAGCAGGTGCGCACAGGCCGACACCGAGAAACCGTCGGCGAAGTCCCGGGTCACGGCGGCGCCACCGACCTGGTCGTTGGCCTCCAGCACGAGCACCTGCTTGCCCGCTCGCGCCAGCAACGTCGCGCAGACCAGGCCGTTGTGCCCGGCGCCGACGACAATGACATCGAAGCGGTCAATCATCGCCGAAGTTCTCCGGTACCGTGCTGGGCCGCTTCAGGTCATGCAGGATCTCGCGGGCCGCATTCGCTCCCGGGGCCGCCATGACGCCGCCGCCCGGGTGCGTGCTCGAGCCGCACATGTACAGCCCCGGGACCGGCGAGCGGTACTGGGCGTAGCCGGGAACGGGCCGGTTGAAAAGCAACTGGTCCATCGTGAGCTCGCCGTGGAAGATGTTGCCCTCGGTGATGCCGATCTCGTCCTCGATGACCGCCGGCGTGCGCACCTCGTAATGCAGGATCAGCTGCCTGAAGTCGGGGCTGTAGTCGGCAATCTTGTCGATCACGGTGCGGGCGAACGCTTCCCGCTCTTCGTCCGTCCAGTCCCGGCCCTCGACCTGGTGCGGGCAGTACTGGATGAAACAGCTCATGAAATGCTTGCCGGGCGGGGCCATGGTCGGGTCGACCATCGTCGGGATGACCATGTCGATGTACGGGTCTTTCGACCAGGTGCCGGCCTTCCAGTCGTCGTAGGCCCGCTCCATGCGCTCCATCGAATCGGTGAAATGCATGTCACTGAAATAGAGCGTGCTGTCCTCGGGCAATGCCGGGAACGTCGGCATCCCGTCGAGCGCGATGTTGAGCTTGCCGGACGAGCCGCGAATCTTGAAGTTCTGCACCCGCTTGTAGAACGCCTCGGGCAGGTCCGCGGCATCCATGCAGGAGAGAAAGGTCCGCTTCACGTCCATGGCCGAGACGACCATGCGTGCCGATATCTCCTCACCGCTCTCGAGCGCGACGCCCGTGGCCTTGCCCTTGTCCACGAGGATCCGCTCGACGCCGGCATCGGTGCGCAGTTCGCCCCCATAGGCCTGGAACGCACCGGCGATGGCTTTGGCCACGCCGCCCATGCCACCCCGGGCGAACCCCCAGGAGCCGACGTTGCCGTCGACGTCGCCCATCTTGTGATGCAGCAGCACGTAGGCCGTGCCCGGCGAATGGATGCCGAGGGCCGTGCCGATGATGCCGCTGCCCGACATCGCCGCCTTGATGACATCGGTCTCGAAATATTCGTCGAGGTACTCGGCAACACTCATCGTCCAGAAACGGATCGTCTCGTACATCCGCTGTTCGCCCATCTCGAGAAACTTGCTGCCTATGGCGAAGAGCTCGCGAAGATCGCGCGGCCTGAACGACGTGGGATCGGGCGGCGTGCGCAGCAGGAAGTCACGAATGAAGCGGCACTGGCGCATCGTGTCGGCCGCATAGCGCTCGTAGGCGTCCGCATCGTGCTGCGAAAACCGTGCCCGCTCGCGGTAGGCCACCTCCGGGTCATGATAGGAGCCGAAGTAATCGCCGTTTTCCATGAAGGTCAGCGAACCGCCGTAAGGCGTCACCTGCAAGCCGTGCCGGTGCAGCTCCAGCGCGCGGTAGATCTCGGGCCGGAGCAGGCTGCACACGTACGAACAGTTCGAGTACATCCAGTCCTTGTAAAGATTGCGGCTGACCGTGGCGCCGCCGATGTACTCGTTACGCTCCAGGCACACGACGTCGAGACCCGCCTTGGCAAGAAAAGCGGCCGTCGTGAGCCCGTTATGGCCCGCGCCGACGACGATGGCGTCATAGGTTCTCATTCGCGGCAGTCAGTCCCTTTGCAGCTCCTGCAGCAGCCACTCGGTCCAGACGCGCTCGGCGCTCTCCATTTCCGAGAATGGCCCGGGGCTGTAATAACGTGATTGTACGCCCTTCCAGTTGTTGACGATGATCGTCTTGTCAGCCTGGGTCGTGACGTCCCACAACCAGGTCAGCTCATCGACATCGTAGTCCTTGCCTTCGACGGCGCCGCCTCGCACGAGCCAGTAGATATCGCAGCGGCAATTGCGGGCATCGACGGGCGTAAACACGTAGCAGACCACGTGATCGGAATAGGCCAGCAGGAACGAGAAGCCGCCGAAGCTGAAGTCCGAGGCGCCTCCGTCATAGCCCGTCAGCTCGCCGAGCAACGGCGCCAGCGGCTTGCCGTCCCGGCTGCCGGTTACGTAGCCCTCGAACATCGCGGTCCGGTTGTAGCCGTAGCCCATCTCGCCTTCCGGCGCCTTGCTGTCGAGGCGATTGACATACAGCCGGCGCAGGCCACAGGCCTCCATCTCGGCGAGCATGGCCTCCTGGAGGTGGGCCCGCCGGCGCCAGTCCACCCTCAGTGTGTGCCGCTGCGAGTATTCCCGGTGCGCCGTCGCGCAGTGGTAACACTCCTGGTAATTCTCGACGGCAAGCTTCCAGTTGGCCGGGATGTCATAGGCCTTGTGGGCGGCAAGCCCCAGATTGTCGAAATCGAACAGCGCCATCGGCCCGGCCAGCTCGGCTTTCGCGCTCTCGAGACCGGGGGGCTGGTCCGAGAAGCAGACGAGCATGAACCCGCCGAGGAGTTCGAGAGAGACCGGATTCAGGCTCCAGGCCTCGAGGTCGAAATCATCCGGCATGCTGCGGGCGGCCGTGAGCTTGCCGTCCGTGCCGTAGACCCAGCCGTGGTAGGGGCACATGAACCGATCCGTGTTGCCGCTGGGTTCGAGGCAGACGAGAGACCCGCGGTGCCGGCACACGTTGGCGAAGGCGCGCAGTTGCCCGTCCTTGCCGCGCACGATGATCGCGGACTCGTTCGCAAGCTTGAAGACCTTGAAGTCGCCTGCCGCAGGCAGCTCCGACTGGTGGCCGGCCACGATCCAGTTACGCGCGATGACCCGCTCGAGCTCGAGTTCGTAGACCGCCGGGTCCGTATAGAAACGCTGCGCGAGTGCAAAACCCGGCTTGTGGTCCCGGATCAGGGTCGAAATGTCGCGGCTCTCTTCGGGCATGGCGGGGTTCAGTGGCATGTACCTATTCTCAGTCTAATTTCGACGGCGTAGGTTTTGAAGACACCCGTTAAAAAGAGGTGCCAGCATGACAAACGCCAATGAGAGACGGCCCCTTGTCGAGCTGGGCACGAACGAACCCGTGTGGGATCGGTTTTTCACGGTTGCGCCGCTCGTGCTGATCGGCACGATCGACCCCGACGGCGCGCCGGACCTTGCCCCCAAGCACATGGTCACGCCGATGGGCTGGCAGAATTATTTCGGGTTTGTCTGTGCGCCGACTCACTCGACCTGCCGCAACATCCAGCGCACCGGCGAGTTCACCGTCAGTTTCCCGAAGCCGTCCCAGGTCCTGTTTTCGAGCCTGGCTGCGACGCCGCGCGCGGATGCCGGCGACAAGCCGATCCTCGACTACTTCAAGACCTTTGCCGCCACGGAGGTGGAGGGCCGGTTCATTGACGAGGCCTACCTGTACTTCGAGTGCCGCCACTTCAAGACCGTCGACGGCTTCGGGCCTAATTGCCTGATCACCGGCGAAATCGTCGCCGCCCGTGCCGAGCCGGACTTCCTGCGCTCCAGCGAGATCGACGACCAGGAACTCATTCACGAATCGCCACTGTTCGCCTATCTCGCGCCTGGCCGCTTCGCACAGATCGATCGTTCCAACGCGTTCCCGTTTCCGGCGCACATGAAGAAGTGAGCTGCGGATGGCCGACGCAGTTGCCAACAGGGTACTCGCCCATGTGAGGGAACAGCAGGCGCTGCTCGTCGACCTGCTGCGGGAACTCGTCGAGGCCGAATCCCCCTCGCGGCATCCTGCCGTGCACCGTCAGGCACGGCACATTTTCATGGCGGCCCTCAGCGAACTCGACTATCACGTCGTCGAGACCGGCACGCCGGATAGCCCACGGCACGTGTACGCGCGGCCTTCGACGCGGGAACGCTTCACGCCCTCGCAGCTCGTACTCGGCCACTACGACACGGTGTGGCCTGTCGGCACGGTCTCTGAACGGCCTTTCGAGCTTGACGGCAACGTGATCAGGGGGCCCGGCGTCTTCGACATGAAAGGCGGCCTCGTGCAGCTCGTCATCGCCCTCCGGACGCTGCGGGAGCTGGGCCTGGGGCCGACGGTCTTGCCCGTGATCTTCGTCAACGCCGACGAGGAGATCGGCAGCCGGTCGTCAACCCGGTTCATCCGTCTGCTGGCCCAGCACGCAGTCCGCGCCTTCGTCCTCGAGCCCGCGCTCGGCGACGAGGGCAGCATCAAGACCGAACGTAAGGGCATAGGCCGCTTCACGGTGACGGCTTACGGCAAGGCCGCGCACGCCGGGCTCGACCCGGAGGCCGGCGCCAGCGCAATCCTCGAGCTGTCGCATGTTATTCAGAAGCTGTTCGCACTTAATGACCCTGACAAAGGCGTGACGATCAACGTCGGCACGGTAGACGGCGGCGTCCAGCCGAACGTGGTCGCGCCGCACGCGACGGCGGTCATCGACGTGAGGGTACCGACGCTCGGCGACGGAGACAGGATCGAGAAACGGATCCATGGCATCGAGCCGGAGGTGCGGGGTGTGCGGCTGCGCATCGAGGGCGCCATCGGGCGACCCTCGATGGAGTCCACGCCGAGAAACCAGGCGCTCTGGGAGCTGGCGCGAGAGACCGGCGCACGACTCGGGCTGGACCTGACCAGCGCCAGGGTCGGCGGCGGCTCCGACGGCAACACGACCAGCCAGTACACGGCTACGCTGGACGGGCTCGGCCCGGTGGGCCATGGTGCGCATGCGACGCACGAATTCCTGTACATCGACAAGACGCTGGACCGGGCGGCGCTGCTCGCCATGCTCCTGCTGTTGCCGGCTGACGAGGACCGGCGCATGGAGGCGACGGCATGAGCCAAACCTTCCTCGCCTCGTTGACGCGTATTTCGGACCTCGACAAGAACCCGTTCGACGTGCGGGCATTCGAGCGTTCGAAATGGGAGAACGGCGACTACGTCCTGACCGAGGCCGCGGAGCCGGCATCGGAGCTGTACCAGGTCGAGGCGTCTTCCGGAGAGATGTTACCCGTCAGTCCCGGCGACACCATCATCGGGGCGCTCGGTGCCAGGGAAGCCACGCTGGAAGGCGTCGGCAGTTACAAAGCGGTGACGAGCAATCGCATGCACATGCTCACCGCCGCAGGCCTCATTGGCCGCTTCACGTCATTCTCGATCATGCTGCCACGCCCGATATCGGTGCTCTACCGGGGACATATCGTCAGAGACGGCCGCAAAGTGACGATGGGCGACTTTGCGCTCCGCGCCGAGGCGCGGCCGTTCACCGTACCAACGATCCTGATGGTCGGCACTTCGATGTCGGCCGGCAAGACGGTCGCCGGCAGGCGAGTCTGCGAAATCCTCTCCGCCAGCGGCTTCAGGGTCATCGGCAGCAAGCTGACGGGCGCAGGCCGATTTCGTGATATCGCCAGTTTTCGCAAGTGCGGCGCCCGCGAAATCTACGACTTCGTGGATGTGGGGCTGCCGTCGACAGTCGGGCCGGAAGCCGAATTCCGGGCCGCCCTACGCCACCTGCTGAGCCACATCGAGAGCCGCAGACCGGACTTCCTGGTCACCGAGGCCGGCGCCTCGCCGCTGGAGCCTTATAACGTGGCCGCCGCAATGGACGAACTGGGCGACAACATCCGTTGTACGATCCTGTGCGCGTCGGACCCCTACGCTGTCGTTGGCGTGCGCGATGCCTTCAATCTCGTACCGGATCTCGTCGCCGGGCGCGCGGCACAGACCTCGGCGGCAGTCGAGCTGGTCAGAAAGCTCACGGGCCTGCACGCGCTGAATGTCATCGACCGCCGCACGATCCCGGAGTTTCGCTGTTTCCTGGAAGACAAGCTCGGCATCAGGATCACCGATCTGGCCAGCTGAGCCCTGCCAGCCGCCGTGGTGGCCTCGGTGTCGCCTTGCCTATATGATGTGCGGCCGGCACGGCGACAGGCTTGCTGACTTGGATCACCACAATCACAGAGAGTTACGTGATGGGCTCGGAAAGTTCGCCACCGGCGTCACGGTCGTGACCTGCGCCGGCCCGGCAGGCTTGTTTGGCATCACGGCCAACAGCTTCTGCTCCGTGTCGCTGGATCCGCCGCTCGTCCTGTGGAACATCGCCAAGGTGTCCCAGGCATTGACGACGTTCATAGCGGCCCCCCATTTCGCGATCAATGTGCTCTCTGCCGACCAGGAGGCGCTGTCGGTGCATTTCGCACAGACGGATCGGCCGGGCTTCGATGGCCTGGACTACGAACTTTCGGGCCGCGGTGTGCCCTTGCTGCATTCGACGCTGGCCTGCTTCGAATGCCGCACTCACGAGATCCACGACTGCGGTGATCACCACATCATGATCGGCGAGGTGGAGAAGTTCCGGTCCGTGGATGGTGCACCATTGCTCTTCTACGCGGGTCGCTACGCGCAGGTTGCAGGGTAAGGGCGTGGGCAAGCCTGGCAACACCGGCATTCGCCGAATCCTGCGCGCCACCGTCTTTTCGGCGCAAGGGCTGGCGTATGCATTCAAGAACGAAGCCGCGTTCCGGCAGGAGGTCGCGCTCACGGCGGTCCTTGTGCCCGCTGCTTTCTGGCTGGGGCGAACGCCGCTGGAAATCGCTCTCCTGATCGGCGTCTGCCTCATCATGCTGATCGTCGAGCTGCTCAACTCGGCTATCGAAGCAGCAATAGACCGGCTTGGCGAAGAGCGGCACGAGCTGTCGGGAGCCGCCAAGGATCTGGGTTCCGCCGCCGTCTTCGTCGTGCTGTGCCTCGTAGCCCTCGTCTGGCTTACGGTCGCGTACGACAGGTTCCTGGGGTAATAGCCGGCGGGCACTCCGGCCACCCTGAATCCGGCCTGACGCGAACGATCAAGAATTGGTTCACGAACCCCCGGGGCTGAACTCGGCGGGGTCAATTTCAACGCCGCCCGGTAGCGACGCCTACATCACCTGGGACAGATAGGCGGCCATCCGCATGTCCTCTGTGAGGATATGCTCCGTGAGCCAGCGCTCCAGGAAGTCGATTTCTTTATCTGACAGCGTCTCATCGGGCTGGAGAATCCTCTGCTGCAATTCCTTGACGCTTTTGATCAGCTCCCCGTGGACGGCCTTGTGCTGTGCCAGCCCCTCGTAACCGTGCTTGAGCATCAGGCGCTCCTCGTGGCTGAAGTGCCAGGCAGTGCAGTTGACCAGTTCCTCCAGCACCGCCGCCAGGTATTCCGGGGACTCACCTTCCGTTACCGCATGCTTGAGAATATTGAATATATCGATCAACTTCCGATGGTCGTCATCAATCTCCTCAACCTCGACGCTTAATACCTTTCCCCAAACGATGTCTTTCACGGGCCTGCTCCTGCATCACAAGGTTCCGAGACGCCGTTGCTGAAAACGATGGCCTGACTTCCGCCACGGCGAACCGTATTGCCCTCTGCCGATGATCAGAGCACACGTTATAGTGCTGCGCCATTCGGGATTTCAACCGCCGGTCGGCGACAAGATCGATCCTGTATACGGCTATTGAGCGGAGGGTTCAGCCCGCGAACCAGTGCTCATAGATACGGCGTCTCATCGACGTCGAACTCGGCTTCCTCGCTGGCGCTCGCAGGCAATTCGGCCATCGCCTTCTGCAGCATCTCCACGTGCTCGGTCTCTTCGTCCCGGAGTTCCAGGAACAGCTCCCGAACGTCGGGATCGTTGATGCCGGGCAGTGCCAGGTCGTAGAAGTCGTAAGCTTTTTGCTCGGCAGCGAGGCCGATCTCGAACGCCTGCATCACCGACATGCCGCGGTGCGGTGCGCCCATTTCGGGAGCCTCGACGTCGAACAGGTCGTCCAGCGTCAACCGGGCCGGCTTGTCAGCAAATAATTCCTTGCGCCTGGCCTCCAGCTCCTGCCCGTGCTTGGCCTCGTTCTCGGCCATCGATTTGAAGAAAGCCCCGACATCGTAGCCACCAGTGCGGCCGAGTTGGGCCGCGAACATCTGGTAGCGATGACATGCTTCCATCTCGATGAGCTTTGCGAGGTCCAGGGCGTCCATCAAACTGAGTTTGGACAGGTCAAGCCGGGTAGACATTGAATCGACTCCTTTTGCGGGCCTCTAGAGTAGCGTCTCAGCGGTGCCCCCTGCGATAGGCACTAACCACACCCGGTTGGCACATCCCGGGGCGCTGCGATGATACCACCGGAGAGACAGACCGAGGACTGCCGTCTTCCTGCCCGCTCCCTGCCTGCTGGCATCCAGCGAAAACATTCTCTTTGAAATGGCGGCGCTGATCTGACCGAGGCAGAAGTTACCCGGCAGGAAAAATACGTGCTGAATATGCTGGACATCTGGGCGTTAGCTCACAGCCGATATGAGCGCGACCCCTTGTCGGAACAACAGTGGATGACGTGGGGCCGGTATTTTACGCACATGGTTTCGACTGAAGCCGAGGCTATTTCGCAGTCACGATGGGAACAGCTGCAGTACGGTTTTGAGGCCGAATTATGGGAGAACGGTCAGCGTTTCGTCTTTGATTGGCCGTGCCTGCCTTGGATCCGTGATGCTCGATAAAGGCGCACCTGGCTTGCGGCGATCGCCACATCGGCGTCGGTGAGGTCCGGAAATTTCGCTGCGCGGATGGCGCCCCGTTGTTGTCCCACGCCGGTGAATATACGCAGAACACCGGCTGGGGGCATGGGCAGACCCGGCAGTGCGGGCAGAGGAGGCCGGCGATGGACGTATTCATACCCTGCATGGCCCGACGCGACTTCCTGGTAATGAGCGAGAATCCTGTCCATTGCGAAGGTCGCGACAAATCTCCTATGATTCGGTAACAGAGCATGAATCAAGCTAATAACGAGACAGTTGCATATGGATGTTGTCAAGCATTTCTTTGACAGAGAGGACTACCCGTCGTTCCCGCATATAAAGACGCGCAGACTGCACGAGCTGAACTGGCTGGTACCACGTCTCGAGGGCAGGGGAAACAGCCTGCTGGATATCGGGTGCGGTGATGGTGCGCTGGTCAACTGCCTGTACCACTTGACCGATCTCGAGCTCCATGCGTGCGATTTTTCGGTGAAGCTGATGAGGGGCGTAAATCCGCGGATTTCGACCTTCGAATACGATTGCCGCAAACCAGGCCCTCTGCCGGAGACCGATATCACTGTGAGCGGAGCCGTGATTCCGTACCTGTTCGAAGATAGCGAGGTTCATGCACTGATACAGCAGATCGGCTCACCGCTGCTGTTCGTACGCGTTCCATGCGGGGATGACGAACGCGTAGACACATTTTCCGAGGCGCTGAATGCAAGGTACAAGAGCCGCTACCGCAGAGTCGAGCAGATGGAAACTTTACTGCGCGAGCACTACCGTGACGTTACGTCGGATCGCGTCTATCCGGATGAGATCGAGAGCAAGTTCGGCACCAAGCAGTGGTATTTCACCGCGCAACGATAGGTTGCGACCGGGCCCCGCAGCGGCGATGGGAAAACAGTGAACGAGGGTGAATTACAAGAGGCATCGGGTGCACATTTGCCCGTCACGGTTTTCCTGAAACCGGCGCCCGGGATTGTGCCCGATTCGTTGTGGCGGTGGTTCGCCGGGCGCTTTTACACCGTGGATGCGCAGGGAAAAGAGCAGCTCAAACCCGCACCGCCGTTCTTGCCTTTCCGGTTCTGGCGATTTCTCAGCAAGCAGATCTTCGACATCGATGTCTACAAGCATCGGGCGTTCCAGGATCAGGCGCCCGGGACGCTGCGCGAGGTACTGAGCGTTGCGCCTGACGCCTGGCTGTACGCCGGCACTTTGCTCGGCTGCGTGCGCGAAGGCCGGATCATTCCGTGGGACAGGGACATCGATCTCGGTTATCCGAGCGAGCTGGTTACCGATGAGCTGCTCGATCGTTTTCGCGCGCGCGGCTTCACCATCGATCGGATTCATCACTACGATCAAGACGGGTATCGCGACTATATCCCCGACGCCATGGGCCGGATCAGCAAGATTGTCGTCCGCAAAGGGGCGAACGTCGCCGCAAAAGTCGAGCTGCACTGTTTCACGCGGGGAAAAGACGGCCGGCTGTACTACGGGCAGAGCAGGCCCGAACTGTTCGTCATCGACTATGATCTGGTCTATCCTCTGCAACAGGTGCCATTCTACGACTTCATGGCCAATGTACCCGTGAAGCTCGAGGAGCATCTTGTGTACATGTACGGCAATGACTGGCGCGTGCCCAAGCAGAATTACATTCGAAGCACGGAGTACAAGGAGCGCCGCGGACGCTTCTTCGTGTCCGTCGATCATTGACCGCATCGGAATTGAAGGCCCCTGGACCTGAGGCGAATGACAATGAGGACCGTTCTCAGTTTCGGTGTCTTCGACGTCTTGCACGTCGGGCACCTGAACATCCTGACCAGCGCTCACGCCCTCGGCGAGAAGCTCATCGTCGCCGTGCAGGATGATGCCGGTGTAGAGGCGCACAAGGGCCAGCCGCCGATCCTGACGCTTGCCGAGCGCATGGAACAGGTCCGGGCCTTACCCTTTGTCGACTCGGTCACCGATTACTCCACGGGGGAAGGCCGGGACGCTATCGCCATTTGCCGCGAATATAAGCCGACCATCGTCGTGCAGGGAGACGACTGGCTTTACAGTGCCGATCGCACCGAGACTCTCGCTTTTTTCAAGGAAACCCGGACTCGCCTGATTCTCTTGCCCCGCACGGAACATATTTCCAGCACGGAAATCAAGCGCCGAATATCCGATACCGCCAGGCGCGACGACAAAGTGTTGAAAAACCTTCAGCTCCTGCCGCTGGATGCTCTCTCGCTCTACGAGGAATTCGACGAGGCCAAGGTGCAGAATCTCCAGGCCAAGATCACCGAGGATGGTGTGTTTTTCAATCCGATCACCGTCGCTGCAACGAACGATGAAGGTCATTCCCTGCGCATCGTGGTCGACGGCGCGAACCGGCTCGAGGCCTTGCGCAGGTTGGGGGTCAAGAACGTGCCCTGCCTGCTTTTCGATTATCGCCAGATCGATCTCCAGCCCAATGTGCACTACATCGAGCCCGACGGCACGGTCCAGCGTGCAAGCGAGTTTGTTACGGGCCGCGGCGAGCGCCACGATTTTCCCGAGGTCACGCGCGAAGACATCGTGCGCTGCGTGCGGGAAGGGCGCATGCTGCCCAGCGGCGCTACCTGGCACACGCCGCCCTGCTCTGTGATCCGCCTGAGGATGCCGCTGGCACCTCTCGTCGACGGCAGCATGACCGCCGATGACTTTATCGCTTTCACGCACGAGACCGCAGAGCGCGGCAGCATTCGCTACATTCACCGCAGCGTGTACGTCTGCGACGAGTGGTAGTCCTAGAGCGAGGGACCGCCCCTGAGCCTGTAGTGACGATGTTCGCCTGAGCGCCGGCCGACACTCCAGGCCAGTTCGTAGCCGCGATCCTTGAGCCACGTGTCGATGTTCTCGCCATCGGGCATCCTGTCACCGTCGCCTTTCGAGTGAATCTCCATGAAGAAGTCGCGCGGTGGATGTTCGCCGATCAACTCCTCGAAGCCGCCGATTACCTGTCCCTCGGCCCCCTCGACGTCGATCTTTACGATCGTCGGCAGATCGCCGGTCTCCTTCGCAAAGCCGGTCGCCGTTTTCAGCGGCACGCTGATGCTGTCGGTGGAGCCTTTTTCCTCGGCGATCGAGTGGCGGCCTTCACCGGCCGTACCGCGGATGAAGAGCTGTACCTCGCCTTCCGACACGCCCAGCGCGAGACACTGCGGGATGACACGTCCCGTCAAGCCGTTCAGCTCGATGTTCTTCTTCAGTTGCCCGAAGTTTCGCGGCTCCGGCTCGAAGCTGTGGACTTTGGAATTGGATCCGGACGGGTGCAGTGCCATCAGCAGACTTATGAGGCCGATGTTGGCTCCGATATCGTAAATCGTGTCGCCGTCCTGCAGGCATTCCCGCATGCGCATCACGAGATCCGTCTCGTGCGAGATCTTCCTGGCCCGGCGCAGTTCCCTGCGGGCGGTGATGTCCAGTTTCACCGGCTGGCCCAGCAAATCCGCAGTCAAAATGGTTTGCCTGCCGAACAGGCGGTTGAATACGAGGCGTAATGTGTCGGCGGCCATTATGGATCCTGGCTCTTGCGTATGAATTTGCGAATCTCTGTCACGGCAGAGTCTTTTTTATAACGTCCCTTGACGATGTGGCGTATCTGGCAGACGTTGGGAATGTCGACGGCCACGCCCTGGGTACCAATCAGCCAGCGAAACGCCCTGTCTTCGTAAGTCTTCATCCAGCGCTCGGCCGGTGTCTGATAGTACTTGATCGAATCGCAATAGCCACAGGCCCGTGCGATGTCGCCGTGAGTGATCTGGTACGCCCCTTTCGCTTTCTCCGGCGCGTCGCCGCAAGGTTCGAAGCGATCGATCGGAATATCGAGCACGTTCGGACCCCGTCGCCCCTTTTCCAGGATCTCGTCATCCTCGGGCAGCAAGGGCGTGCAAAGGGTCGTGCGCGGATACACGAGGCCGTCGTCCCGGCCCTGCAGTTCGTCGGCCAGCGTATCGAGGCAGGCTTCGTGAAACACGATGTCGGCATCGACGAACCAGATCCAGTCCGCCGCGGTCGCCTTGGCTGCCGTGTTTCTGCCGATCGATCGGCGGAATAACTTCTCTGTGGGCAGCGGCCGCCAGTTCCAGGTGATCCCGGGCACCTCCATGGGCCCAAAATAGTCGAGCACGTCCGTCACCAACTCGTCGTCCGGAGCATGAAATACGGTCATCGTGATGTCGAGCTTGTCCGTGCGGTGATTGACGAGCGACGAAAGCTGGTAGGTCAGAAAATGACCGTATCGCCAGCAATGGCTCACGATCTCCAGTCTGAGCTTGCCGGTCTTCTTCGCTTTGTCAATGGATGCGGGATCGACATCGCGGAACCAGGACACGGGCAACACACCGGAAACCGCGAGACGGTAGAAAACACTCCTGGCTGGTTCGCCGAACCCGGATCGCATTGCCATCATCAGCGCATTCTACCTGAGACCGGCATGCAGCATACGAATGTCGCATCGATCTATACGGACCTGATCAAAAGCATTTAGACTCGGCGCATGACCCAAGCACTGGCCGTTTTCTGGGCACACGCCAAGCGCAGTATCAGGGATCTCCTTCCGATCGTGCTTGTGATCGCGGGATTCCAGTTTCTCGTGCTCGGCCAGCCGCTCGACGGCCTGCTCGGCCTCGCCGTGGGCGGCGTGATCGTCGTCATCGGCCTCACGCTGTTCGTTTACGGGCTCGAGCTCGGGCTGTTCCCGATCGGCGAGGCGCTCGCCACGGCGCTCGCGCAAAAGGCCAGCGTGTTCTGGCTGATTGTCTTCGCGTTTACGCTGGGCTTCGGCACGACGGTCGCAGAGCCGGCACTGACGGCGGTCGCCAACGAAGCCTCGCTCGTCGCCGCGGCGGCCGGGGCAATTCCCGACACGGAAGGGGCGCGCAGCAACTACGTCGTGGGACTGCGGCTGACCGTCGCCGTCTCCGTCGGCTCCGCCCTCGTCCTCGGCGTGCTGCGCATCATCTTCGGCTGGTCGCTGCCTGTCATGATCATCGGCGGCTACGTGCTGGTCGTGCTGATGACGTCCGTGGCCCCGCCCGAGATCGTCGGCATTGCCTATGACTCCGGTGGCGTCACGACGTCCACGGTGACCGTGCCTCTTGTCGCCGCGCTCGGCGTCGGCCTTGCATCCTCGCTGCGCGACCGCAACCCGATGACCGACGGTTTCGGGCTGATCGCGTTTGCATCGCTGACGCCCATGATCTTCGTCATGGCCTACGGAGGCATCATCCAGTGGATTTGATGATCTCCGCATTCAAGACCATCGGCTCGACCGTCCTCGACGTGCTGCCGATCGCCCTGTTCCTGCTCGCCTTCCAGGCCCTGGTCATTCGCCGGGCGTTGCCGAACGTAAAACGCATGCTCGCGGGCTTCGCCCTGGTCATCGTCGGGCTCGGCCTGTTCCTTATCGGCCTCGAGCAAGCGCTGTTCCCGGTCGGCCGCCTGATGGCGCAGCAACTCACATCGCCGGAGCTTCTCGGCACCGACCCGG
Source organism: Woeseiaceae bacterium (assembly GCA_041572475.1). Lineage (GTDB taxonomy): Bacteria > Pseudomonadota > Gammaproteobacteria > Steroidobacterales > Woeseiaceae > UBA1847. The sequence continues at coordinate 15,952 of JBFFSI010000018.1, read as the reverse complement.
CAACGGGCACCGTCGACTGGCATGCCTACGTCTGGGTCTATGTGTTCGCGCTGGCGATCGGTTTCGCAACGACGATCGCCGAGCCGGCGCTGCTCGCCGTGGCGATGAAGGCCAACGAGGTCTCCGGTGGCGCCATCAGCGTCTGGGGGCTGCGCGTCGCGGTTGCGATCGGTGCTGCGATCGGCGTCTGCCTCGGCTGCTACCGCATCGTCTCGGGGCTGCCGCTGCACCTTTTCATCATGGCCGGCTACGTCGTTGTCGTCCTGCAGACGATCTGGTCGCCAAAGCTCATCGTCCCGCTGGCCTACGACTCGGGCGGCGTGACGACGTCGACCGTGACCGTGCCGCTGATTGCTGCTCTCGGGCTCGGTCTTGCCGAGGCAATACCCGGCCGCAGCCCGTTGCTCGACGGCTTCGGGCTGGTCGCGTTCACGGCCCTGTTTCCCATCATTTCGGTGCTGGCCTACGCCCAGTTGAGTGCGTTGTCGTCCGGCACACGCTCCACGGAGGAAAACTGATGCATTTCAAACTATTGATCGCTTTTGTCGACGATTCCAAGACGGAAGCCGTCATCCAGGCGGCGCGCGATGCCGGTGCGACCGGCTGCACCGTCGTCAACCATGCACGTGGCGAGGGCTACGAGGCGCCGAAGAGCTTCTTCGGCCTGACGCTCGCCAGCCAGCGCGACGTTGTCCTGCTGCTCGTCGAAAAACACCTCAGCCGCGAAATACTCGAACACATCGGCGAGGTCGGACAATTCGACGACGAACCCGGTACCGGCATTGCCATACAGATCGACGTCGAGGACGCGGTCGGTGTCCTCAGCCAGGCCGAACATATTGTAGAGATCGTGGAGGATCAGCTATGAGCAAACATGAATGGATTGCCGTCCGTAAGGTCATGCGCACCGACGTGCATTTCGTCGACGGCAAGACGACGATTCTCGACGCGATGCGGACCATGAAGAAAGTCAGCGCGACCTGCCTGATCGTCAATAAACGCCACGAGAAAGACGAGTACGGCATGCTGACGTTCAAGGATATCGCCAAGAAAGTGATCGCCGCGAATCGGGCGCCGGAACGCGTGAACGTGTTCGAGATCATGACCAAGCCGGTCATCTCCGTGCACCCGGATATGGACATCCGCTATTGCGCAAGACTGTTTTCGCGTTTTCGTATCAGCCACGCGCCGGTCATCGACAACGAGGAGGTCGTCGGTATCGTCAGCTACTACCTGCTCGTGCTCGAAAGCCTGCCTGATCTCGACTAGCAGATTCTCGGCAGCGGATCGTCTTCGAGTTCCTCGAGGAAGCGTTCGCCGCCGAGCGCCGTTTCCAGGATGACCCGCTTGTCGGCAGCGGTGATGCGCCCGATGCGAGCGGCCTCCTTGCCGCGCGGCAACGCACGCCAGGCCTCGAGCGCCGCCTCGGATTCCTCCGGCGCAATAACGGCGAGCACCCGTCCCTCGCAAGCCAGGTAATAAGGATCGTAGCCCAGCATGTCGCAGACCGACGCGACCTGGTCGCGGACGGGCACGGTAGGCTCGAGGCGCACGCCGAGGCCCGTCGCCCGGACGATTTCGTGGGCAATCGAGGCGATGCCGCCGCGGGTCGGATCGCGCATGAAGCGCAGCCCGTCGAACTGCAGCAGCGCCTCGGTCAGTTCCATGACCGGTCCGGCGTCGGACACGAGGTCGCCTTTGAGCCCGAAGTCCTCGCGTGCCAGCATGACCGCCGTGCCGTGGTCGCCGATCGGGCCGCTGACGATCGCGATATCGCCGTCGCGGATATTCTGCAGCGCCGGCCGAACCCCTGGCAGGCGCACACCCACGCCCGTCGTCGCGAGGTACAGACCGCCGCCCTCGCCGCGGCGCAGCACCTTCGTGTCGCCCGCACTGATTTTCACGCCGGCTTCCCGCGCCGCCGCGGCGAGGCTGCCGACGATGCGGTCGAGCACCTCGATCTCGAGGCCCTCCTCGATGAACGCGTTCAGCGTCAGGTACAGCGGCCGCGCGCCGGCGACAGCGAGGTCGTTCGTCGTCCCGTGAATGGCGAGCGAGCCGATGTCGCCGCCGGGAAACTCGAGTGGCTGCACGGTGAAGCCGTCGGTCGTGATCATGACCTCGCCGCCGTCGAGCGCGATCGGGGCCGCATCCGCCTGGATATCGAGGTCTTCATGGCCGATGTGCCGAGCGAAGATCTCCTCGATCAGTTCGCGCATGAAGCGGCCGCCGTTGCCGTGCGCCAGGGAAATCCGGTCGTCATCCATCCTGCTCACTCCCTCCCGCCGTGCCGGGCGGCCACCTCGGCGGCCTGGCCGAAACTCAGCGCCGCGTCGTTGACTGGCAACGCGGCGGGAACAAAGGCTCGAAAACCGGCGCTCTCCAGCAGCATGACGGCCTGCTCGGTCAGGATACGGTTCTGGAAGACGCCGCCACAGAGGCCGACCTGCTCGACCCCGGCCTCCTCGCGTATCGCGAGCGCATGGTCGACAAGCGCCTGCGCCAGGCTGGTATGGAACGCCTCGGACCGGGCCCGCTGGCTGCGCCCCCGATCGCTGACAAGGTCGAGCAACGGTTCCCAGTCACAGCGCCAGATGCCGTCGCCGTCGCGGGCCAGCGGCAGCGAAATGGCCTCGCCCGGATTGTGTGCGAGCGCCTCGAGGTACATCGGCCCCTGCGCCTCGAAGCTCGCGAAGTGAAACTCGCCAATCAGCGCCGCGGCCGCATCGAACAGCCGGCCGGCCGCCGTGGTCTCGGGGCTGTTCAGCCGCCGCTGCCAGCCTGCCCGCGCCAGCCCGTCGCTGTCCGGGCAGTGGTCCCAGTTGCGGTTGCAGGTCCAGTGCAGTGCCGCCGCGCTGCGCCACGGCTCGCGCCCGGCCTTGTCGCCACCGGGCAGCCGGAACGGCCGGAAGCTCCCGACGCGCCGCCAGTCGCCGGCGCGGCCGTGCAGAACTTCACCGCCCCAGAGCGTCCCGTCCTCGCCGAGGCCGACACCGTCCCAGGCGAACATCAGCCACGAACCCGGCCAGCCGGCCTCGGCCGCGACCGCGCTCGCGTGCGCCCGGTGGTGCCAGACCTCCTCGACGGGCAGGTCCTGCTCCCGCGCCCAGCGATGCGTCGTGTAGCCGGGGTGCGCGTCGCAGACGATGCGCTGTGCCGACACGCCGTAAAGCGACTGCAGGTCCCGGGCAAGCTGCTCGAACACGTCGAGGCTGTGCGGGCTGTCCATCTCGCCGATATGCGGCGAGACGACGACGCGGTCGTCCCACGCCAGCGCGACGGTGCCCTTCATGTGGCCGCCGACCGCCAGCAGCGGTTCGCGTTGCGCCCACGGCAGCGCCATTTCCAGCGGCGCGCAGCCGCGGCCGATGCGCAGCGGCCGGGTCGTGCCCCCGATGCGCCGGAACACCGGGTCATCGGCGGGCCTGACGATGGGTCGATCGTGGTGCAGGTAGGCATCGGCGACGGCCCCCAGGCGCGCCTCCACCGCGTCGTTGTCCGTTAGCACGGGCTCGCCGCTGATGTTGGCCGACGTTGCTACCAACGGGCCGCCAAAGCCCTCGAGAAGGAGCTGGTGCAGTGGGCTGTAAGGCAGGAAAGCGCCGATCTCGTTGAGGCCGCCGGCAATGTTCGGCGCGAGATCGCAGTCGGCCGACCTCGTCGTCAGCACGATCGGGCGACCAGGGCTGGCCAGCAACTCGGCTTCGGCCGGATCGAGATCCGCATAGCGGCGCAACTCATCGAGGCCGTCGCTGCCCGCCAGCGGAAACATCACGGCCAGCGGCTTGTCCGGCCGGAACTTGCGCTGCCGGAGTGCCGTTACGGCCGCGACGCTGCGCGCGTCGCACATCAGGTGGTAACCGCCGATACCCTTGACGGCCACGACCTGGCCCTCGCGCAGGTGGGCAACCGCCGCGCTCGTGGCCGCGTTGCCGTCCACGACGGTATCCTGGCGCGCATCCACGAAGCAGAGCTGTGGCCCGCAGGCCGGGCACGCCACGGGCTCGGCGTGGAAGCGGCGATCGTTGGGGTCGGCGTACTCGGCATGGCATTCCGGGCACAGCGGGAAGTCCGCCATGCTGGTGTTGGGACGATCGTAGGGCAAGGCCTCGATGAGCGTGTAGCGGGGCCCGCACTGGGTGCAATTGATGAACGGATAACGGAAGCGGCGATCCGCCGGGTCGCCGAGTTCACGCCGGCAGTCATCACACATGAAGTAGTCGGGCGGCACGAAGACACGGGCATCGGCATCCGCGGAGCTGGCCGCGATCCGGAAGCCGCCCGCCTCGAACGGCTCGATGCCCTGGCTGTGGTCGATACGCGGCCTGGACAGCGGCGGCGCCCGCTCGATCAGCTCGCGTTCGAACTGGCGCAGCAGGTGGCCCGGGCCGGTCACCCTCACCTCCACCTGCCCCAGCTGGTTGCGTACACTGCCCACCAGGCCGTGCTCCCTTGCGAGCCGGTAGACGAATGGCCGGAAACCGACGCCCTGGACGTGCCCTGTCAGGACGATCCGCCGACCCGCGAGCGACTCCGGTATCACGCGCATGGCCGCCTTAGCCAACCGATTTCCTCCGGCCCTCCCACTCGTTGTCGCGGTAACCGGAGGACCACCAGATGCGGCACGCGCCTTCGTCGGAGACCATGCACGGCCCGATAGGCTTGCGCGGCGTGCAGGCCGCGCCGTAGAGCCGGCACTGGTTCGGGTAGATCTTGCCGAGTACGACGCGCGCGCAGTCGCAACCCGGCGGCATCTCGCCAACCCGCTTGCGGGAATCGTCGGCATACGACGTGAGCTGCAGGCGCGCGTCATGGGCAGCGTAGCTGTCGCGCAGCGCGTAGCCCGAGGCCGGTATGACGCCGACGCCGCGCCAGTTCGCATCGACGACCTCCATCACTTCGTCGAGCTGGCGGCGCGCCTCGCGGTTGCCGCCGGGCCGCACGACTTCGGGGTAGCAGTTGTCGAGGAAACGCGTGCCGGTCTCGAGTTGCTTCAGCACCGACATCATCGCACGCAACAGCGTGTCCGGACGGAAACCCGCGACCGCGGCAGGGATGCCATGCTTGTCGGCGACGAACTCCCATTCCTCGGGGCCCATCACCGTCGACACATGGCCGGGCGCGATCAGCGCGTCGAAACCCGGCGCCTCCGAATCCAGCAACATGGCCACCGCCGGCCAGGTGAGCCTGCCCGAGAGCAGCACGAGAAGATTATCGGGCGCGCCCTGCGCGAGCATCGCGGCGACCGGCGCCGTCGTGGTCTCGAAACCCGCGGCGAAAAACACCACCTTGCGGTCCGGGTTGTCATTGGCGATGCGCACGGCATCGAGAGGCGACGCGATCGGCCGGATGTCGCCGCCGGCCGCGCGCGCCTGCTCGAGCGAGCGCGGTTCGCGTTTCGGCACGTTGACGGGCACCCGCAGCATATCGCCGAACGCGACGAGGATGATGTCCTCGTTGAGGGCTAGCTGGATGGCCTCGAAGACGTCCTCCTCGGGGCAGATGCACACGGGGCAACCCGGTCCCGGCACCAGTTCGATATTGCCGGGGATTGCCGTCCGCAAGCCGGCAATGGAGATCGCCCGCTCGTGACCGCCGCAGACGTTCATGATCCTGACCGGCGTCTCGAACTCCAGGGCGCGCAGCTCTGCCAGCCATTGTTCGGCCGGGCGGCTCATTCGACCTCGCCCCGCTCGCCCCGGATCCAATCCAGCCAGGCCTGCATGCCGCTGCCGCTGCGGGCGGACACCTCGATCAGCGGGGCGGGATTCGCCAGCTGGCGGACGTGTTTCTCGGCCTCCCGCGGGTCGAAATCGCCGAGGATCTCGAGCAGGTCGGACTTTGTCACGACGACCAGGTCGGCGCCGCGGAACATGACGGGGTACTTGGCGGGCTTGTCGTGCCCCTCGGGCGCCGACAGCAGCGTGACGTTGCAGTGCTGCCCGAGATCGAAGCTGGCCGGGCATACCAGGTTGCCGACGTTTTCGATGAACAACACGTCCACCTCGTCGAGCTCGAGGTCGTGCAGCGCCGTGTGCACCATGTGTGCATCGAGGTGGCAGGCGCTCCCGGTGCTGATCTGGATGGCCGGCACGCCCTTCCTGCGGATACGATCCGCGTCGTTTTCGGTCTCGAGATCGCCTTCGATCACGGCGATACCGAGGTCGTTGCCCAGCGCCTCGATCGTTGCCTCCAGCAGGGTCGTTTTGCCGGCGCCCGGCGACGACATGAGGTTGACAGCGAACACGCCCTGGCGCTCGAAGTGTTCCCGGTTGTGCGCCGCCTGGTGATCGTTGGCATGCAACAGCCCTTGCAGGACCTCGATCGATTCATTGCCGTGCGAGGTATGCGAGAGGTGGCCGCCCCTGGCGACGAGATGCTCGTTGCCCGGCGTCACGTTGCATCCACAGGTATCACACATGGGCTCGTTCTCTCGGTGTCGTGGTGTCCAGCACCACGCGCTGTAGCAGTAACTCGTCCCCGCTGACCAGCTGCGTCCGCCATTCGCCGCAGTGGCCGCACACCAGCCGGTTGACCGGCACCTCGGACTCCTGCCCGCACTCGCTGCAGCGCACACGCACCGGCATCGTCTCGAGATGCAGCTCCGCCTCGCTGGCGACCGTTCCCGCCGCGGCGAGTGGAAACGCGTTGTGCATAAGCGGCGGCTCGACGCCGGACAGGGGGCCGACGCTGACGAAAATATCAGAGACGGCGGCCGCTCGTTCGACTCGCGCCACGGCCTCGACCTGGCGAATCAGCGCCTCGCATATCGAGAGCTCATGCATCGGCTTCCAGGATCTCGTCGAACAAGACCCACGACTCGGCGGCCTGTTCCTCACTGACTTTCTGGATGGCATAGCCAACGTGGACGAGCACGTGATCCCCGGGCGCTAGATCCTCACCCTGCAGCATGAAAAGACTTACCTCACGCTCGATCCCCCGGGCCTCGCAGGTACACTGGAATCCATCAATCGCAGTGATTTGCATCGGGACGGCAAGGCACATCGTTCCCCCTCCGGTTTTGTTTCCGGCGATGTCTCGCCGCATAAGTTCTCAATAAGCATAGACTTTCTGCGCCGCAAAGTGCCGTACGTAATACTGCCTATTCAGGTACCGGGAGCACTCACCTAGTCTTTGAATCGGGGAAAGAGGCTGCGGCAGTACGAATACAAGCCGCAGGAAAAGCAAGGGGACCGCATGCTCATTGCATCCGATCGCGGTCGGTAATGACCGGCACACTGGTTCTGGGTGTTGGCAACATCCTCCTCGCCGACGAGGGGGCGGGCGTGCATGCCATGCACTATCTCGAGGACACCCATGACTTCTCCGACACCCGGTACCTCGACGGCGGCACCCTGAGTTTTACGCTGGCGGCCGACATTGCCGAAGCAGACAACCTCATCGTTTTCGACGCGGCGCAGCTCGAGGCCGAGCCCGGCGCCGTGCGGGTCTTCGAAGACCATGAAGTCGACGAGTTTCTGAAATCCGGGCGCCGCAGCGTGCACGAGGTCGGCTTTGCAGACCTGATGGATATTGCGCGTCTCGAGGGCACTCTGCCGAAGCACTACGCCCTGATCGGGATCCAGCCCGAACAGCTCGGCTGGGGCGAGGCGCCCGGCGCGGCCGTCACACGAGCAATCCCCCGGGCCGCCGAACACGCGGCAGCGCTGATCGAAAAATGGGCAACAACAGACGAGGCAGCGAAAGCATGAGCTCACTGGATGCCATAGCCGTCAATATCGAGGCAGCGACGGGAAACGTCCCACCGCTGCTGCACGAGATTCGCCACGCACTGGAACGACTCGCCAGGGGCGAGCCTGGAACCGTCATTGACCTGCGCAGCCTGCCGCTCGCGCCGGGCGAAGAAGAGCGCATCGACGCCATTCTCGGCCGGGGAGAAGTCCGCGCCGAACTGGACGTGCTCGGCAAGACCGTCGTCCAGGAAACAGCTTACCCGGGCGCCTGGCTCGTCACCCATCGCAACGTCGATGACGCCATCGTCGCGAAGTTCATCGAGGTGACGCGCATGCCCGACATCCTGATGTCACAACAACAAGATATCGAACGCGGCATCAGCCAACTCGAACGCAAACTGCAGGCATAGGAGGCAGTACGATGCGTAAAGATCAGACCCTGGGTGAATACCTGCAGGCGCAGGGCGTATCCCGAAGGGGCTTCCTGAAGTTCTGTACCGCCACGGCATCGCTGATGGCGCTGCCGCCATCCGCGATATCACAAGTAGCCGAGGCACTCGCGGCGGCAAAGCGGCCGTCTGTCATCTGGCTGTCCTTCCAGGAGTGCACCGGGTGCACCGAGTCATTGACGCGGTCGCACGCCCCGACCGTCGAGTCGCTGATTTTCGATGCGATCTCGCTCGACTACCACCACACGCTGCAGGCAGCCTCGGGTCACGCCGCGGAAGAGGCCCGCATGGCGGCGATGGAAGAGAACAAGGGCAAGTACATCCTGGTCGTGGACGGGTCGATTCCGACGAAGAACCAGGCGTATTCGACGATCGCGGGCATCAGCAACCTTGACATGCTGAAGGAGACGGCAAAAGACGCCGCCGCGATCGTCGCCGTCGGCACCTGCGCGGCCTTCGGCGGCATCCCTGCCGCGGATCCCAACCCGACCGGCGCTCAATCGGTTGCCGAGATCATCACCGACAAGCCCATTATCAACGTGTCGGGCTGCCCGCCGATTCCCGTGGTGATCACCGGCGTGCTGGCGCAGTTCCTGACCTTCGGCCTCGACAGCATCGACGTGGACGATTTCCGTCGTCCCACGGCTTTCTTCGGCCAGAACATACACGACCGCTGCTATCGCCGGCCCTTCTACGAGCGCGGCCAGTTCGCCGAAACCTTCGACGACGAAGGCGCCCGCAAGGGATGGTGCCTGTACAAGCTCGGCTGCAAGGGCCCGACGACGTACAACGCCTGCGCAACGCTCAAATGGAATGAAGGTGCCAGCTTCCCGATCCAGGCCGGCCACGGTTGCATCGGCTGCTCGGAACCGGGTTTCTGGGACAAGGGCGGCTTCTACGACCCGCTCTCCGCAGGTATCTGGGGAACGCGTGAGCAGCTGCTCGGCGCTGCCGCTGCGGGCGCGGCACTCGGCGTCGGCTCCGCGATCGCGGCCCGGCGACGGCAGAAAAAAGCACAAGAGACAGAGATATGACCTTACTGGATTTTGCCCGCGGACCAGCCCTGCAGTGGTCATTGTTGATCCTGATCGTCGGCCTGGTCTGGCGCATCGTTGGCGTTTTTCTCGGCCGCTGGCGCAGGGATCTCTCGCGGCCCCGCAGCGAAGCGCTGGTCCAAGGCGGGCTGCGCGCGATTATCACGCGTTCGGCGCCCGCTCGCGAGCTGGAAAAGAACATTCGTTTCCAGCACATCACCGGCTACATCTGGCACATCGGCTTCTTCATGACGGTGTTTCTTTACGAGCCACATATTGCCTTCTTCAAGTCGATCCTGGGGTTCGGCTGGCCCGGGCTACCGAGCCACCTGGCAGTGTTCCCGGCCGCGATCACCCTTGCCGTGCTCGTAATGCTGACACTCCGCCGAATGATTCATCCGGTGATGAGACTGATCACGAAGCCTGACGATTATCTCAGCCTGTTCATCATCATCTCGGCGCTGGTTACCGGGCTCATGGCCTACGCCCATTTGGGGCCGCGGTACGAAACGATGCTTGCGTTGCATCTGCTCAGCGTGGAGCTCCTGTTCGTCTGGATTCCCTTCAGCAAGCTGGCGCATATGTTCTTCTGGCTGCTCTCACGGTATCGGATAGGCACCTATTTCGAGCGCAAGGGGGTTAAGGCATGAATCAGACCTCGACAGCGATCGATAGCTTGCACGAAGACGTCGGCGCACTGGCCGCCAAAGCCGTGCCGACTGAAATGCCGGACTCGGAGCGTGTCGCGCGCGCCAAGCACGTGTTCATGAAACGTATGAGCATGGGGCTGGCGATGAACCTCGAGAGCTGTATCGACTGCGGCATGTGCGCTGAAGCCTGCCACTTCTTTATGGCGACAAGAGACCCGGTTTATGCCCCGGTCAGAAAGATCGAGCCGCTGCGGCGATTTTATCGTCGCGAACTCACTCCGCTGCGGTGGGCGAACAAGCTCTTCGTAAAAGACCTGGGTATCAAAGATCTCGAGGAATGGCAGCCGCTCGTCTACGACGCCTGCACGGCCTGTGGCCGTTGCGACATGATCTGCCCGATGGGCGTCGGCATCTCCGAATCGGTTCGCCTCATGCGAGAAGGCCTTGCGGCCGCCGGTATGATACCTGCCGAACTTCGAGCCCTGGACCAGGAACAGTGGCAGCGGGGTACCGTGTTCGGTGTCGACCGGGACTACTTCAACGGTCTTGTGCAGGAACTTGCCGCCGAGGGTGTGGACATACCCGTGGATAAGGCCGAGGCCGACATCCTCGTGCTGAGCAGCGCTCTCAACCTGAGGTTATTCAAAGAGACCGTCCGCAGCACGGCAAAAATCATGAATAAACTGGGCGTCGACTGGACGATGAACAGCCGCTGCTTTGACGCCAGCAACTACGGCTACCTGTCCGGGCATTACCCGGCTGAGAAGATGGAGACCCTGCGCATCATAGATGCGGCGAGGGCCTGCAGTGCCAGCACGGTTATTACCCCCGAATGCGGCCATGCGTATATGGCATTGCGCTGGCAGGGGGCGAACATCCTCGGCGGGGCGCTGCCCTTCCGGACACTGGCGATCTCCGAGTTCATTGGTCGGGAGATCGACGCCGGCAGGCTCCGAGTCAAGCCGGTCGGCAACGGCAAGTCGGTTACCTTTCACGATTCATGCCGGCTGGTTCGGCACGGCGGGCTGCTAAAGGAACCTCGCATCGCGCTGCGGGCACTGGGCCTGGATTTGAGGGAAGTCGAGTCACGCGGTCGCACGGCAATCTGCTGTGGCGGTGGCGAGGGAGGCAACGTCATCGACCGGGCAAAACCCCTGCGCGGGAAAGCGTTCCAGATAAAAATGAAAGAAGTGATAGAGACCGGTGCGGACTCGGTCGTGACCTCCTGCGACAGCTGTCGCTACAACTTCCTGAACGGCGGCGCAAAGGCCAACTGGAAGAAGAACGTCGAGAGCCTGGTGGAACTGGTCGCGGAAAATCTGGCGGATTGAATAGTCAACAGGCCGAGACAATTCTCGGGCAGGGATTCTTTAAGGCGGAAAGAATATGAATGAACGAATCGTTGTAGACCCGATTACAAGAATCGAGGGTCATTTGCGGATCGAGGCACAAATGGACGGGGACCAGATCGCGGAGGCCTATTCATCCGGCACGATGGTTCGGGGAATCGAGATCATCCTGCGCGGCCGCGATCCTCGCGACGCCTGGGCATTTACGCAGCGTATTTGCGGCGTCTGCACGCTCGTGCACGGCATCGCCTCCGTGCGCGCCGTCGAGAACGCTCTCGATTACGAGGTCCCCGCAAACGCGAACCTCATTCGTAACCTGATGATCGGCGCCCAGTACGTGCACGATCACGTGATGCACTTCTACCACCTGCATGCGCTCGACTGGGTCGATGTCGTGTCGGCTCTGTCGGCCGATCCGGCGGCAACCTCGACGCTGGCGCAGAGCATCAGCAACTATTCGAAGAGCTCCCCCGGCTATTTCGCCGACATGCAGAAAAAGGTCCGAGACTTCGTCGAAGCGGGTCAGCTGGGCATTTTCGCCAAAGCCTACTGGGGTCACCCGGCCTACAAGCTGCCTCCCGAGGCTAACCTGATGGCCGTATCGCACTATCTCGAAGCACTCAGCTGGCAACGCGACGTCGCCAAGATACTGGCGATTTTCGGTGGCAAGAACCCGCACCCGCATTTCCTCGTCGGCGGCGTACCTTCGCCAATCGACGTCGACTCGGACTCGGCGATCAATTCGGCGAGACTCGCCACCGTGCAGAGCATCATCGTCCAGATGCGCGAGTTCGTGGACCAGGTTTACGTCCCCGACACGCTGGCCATCGCGAGCTTCTACAAGGACTGGGGCGCACAGGGCGAGGGCCTCGGCAATTTCCTGTGCTACGGCGACCTGCCCGGGAACGGCATCAATGACCCGTCGAACTTCCTGTTCCCGCGCGGCGCTATCCTCGGCCGCGATCTCTCCAACATTCAGCCGGTCGACCTCGACTCGCCCGACGAGATCCAGGAATTCGTCGCCCACTCGTGGTACGACTACGAGAGCGGCAAGACGGCAGGGCTACATCCCTACGCCGGCGAGACCACGTTCAACTATGACGGGCCCGAGCCGCCTTACCAGCACCTCGATGTCGAGAAGAGCTACTCGTGGCTCAAATCGCCGCGCTGGAAGGGCAACGCGATGGAAGTCGGCCCGCTCGCCCGCGTATTGATGCTTTATGCCAGCGGTCACGCGCAGACGCGCGAACTCGTCGATTACACGCTGCGGACGCTCGACGTGCCCGTCGAAGCCCTGTTCTCGACACTCGGCCGGACCGCGGCGCGCACGCTCGAGACCAAGGTAGTCGCCGACAACATGCAGACCTGGTACGACAACCTGATCGGCAACATCCGGACCGGCGACACGCGCACATTCAACGAGACCCTGTGGGAACCGTCATCCTGGCCGAAGACATGCCAGGGCGTCGGATTCATGGAAGCGCCGCGCGGCGGCCTCGCCCACTGGATCGTCATCGAAAACAAGAAGATCGCCAACTACCAGGCAGTAGTCCCGAGCACCTGGAACGCCGGGCCGCGCGATTCCGAAGGCCAACCCGGTGCCTACGAGGCGGCACTGGCCGGGCACGCCCTGCACGACCCGGAGCAACCGATCGAGATTCTGCGAACGATCCACAGTTTCGACCCGTGTATTGCCTGTGCAGTGCACGTGACCGACCCCGATGGCGAGGAACTCGTCGAGATAAAGGTCCGATAGGAGGCATACGATGAAACGGTCATTGACGGGACTCTTGCTGACGACAACTGCGGGGATCGCGAGCGCACACACCCTTGCGAGCGAAGAAGGACTCTTGACGCAGCTGCAGCATGAACTCTGGGGCACGCATCATCTGCCAGTCACCTTCCTCCTGCTCGCCGGAGGATTCTTCATGATCTGGCGTTTAACCAGGCGCTCGACCCGCTAGTACCGAACACCTGAAGCACTGTTCATCATGCGCTGGCCGGCGTTTCGCCGGGCTCGAGGCCGGTTTCCTCGTGGGTTTCCGCGTGGGTTTCCGCGTGGGTTTCCGCGTCTTGCCACGGCGGCAGGATCTTCAGAAGCACCGCCAGAATCAGGAAGGGCAGCACCAGTAACACGAGCGCAACCAGCAACCCTTCCTGCCCTCCGAACTCCAGCTTGTAGGCTGTCAGACCGCGCAGGCTCTTGGAGAAGAGTTGTCCGCCGATCACAACATTCCAGCGCGTGCTGAAAATGCCCACTTGCACGAGCAGCGCGGCAATAAAGTAGATCATTCGTTTCATCTCGTTGGGAAGCTCCGAAAACCGGGCTGCCGCGAGGAATACGATGGGTACGATGGTGCCGAGCAGGATCTGTACGATCGTCAGGCTGAGGAAGAGCTTGCCGAAGATGAGTTCCTCCAGAATATGAATCGATTCTTCCGACTCGTAGAGCCGGTGGACGAAGTCCAGGGCCTCGAGAGAAATGTCGATGAGCAGTGCGTAGAACAGGAAGGATGCCAGTTTATTCAAGCAGGCCATGTCCAGCTCTTTGCGTCTCATCAGGGTCGTGACGTAGTAGATCAGCAGCACCATCGAAATGCCGGAGACGATGGCCGAGAACAGGAACACGATGGGCATGAGCACACTGCTCCACCACGGGTTGGCTTTCACCGAGCCAAAGATGAATCCGACGTAGCCGTGCAACAGGAACGCCGACGGTATTCCGATGATCGTGATGAACTGCACAGCCTTCTTGTCGAAGGCCACTGCAGCCGGCGATATGTCCCTGGACCCCAGCGAGATGACCCAGCGAACGGCTTTCATAATGCCCTTGTCGCTCTGCCTCCACCTGACGAGATCCGCCCGGTAGTCGAACCAGATCTCGAGGAGCAGCACGACCATCAGGTACCAGGCATACACAAAGCCGAACATCGCCATGGCCGACGCCGAGTTCGGCGTGAGAAAAATCTCAAAGGCACGCTCGGGATGTCCCAGGTGCGCCTGGAGCGGCATTGGCGCCACGATCAGGAAGGCAAGTGCCGTAAGCAGTGCGAGCCGATACGTGGGCTGAATCTCCTTGACATTAAACACCCTCTCCAGAGAGGCGAGGATGAACGCCCCTGCCACGAGGCCCGTCAAGTATGGATAGATTACGATCAGGATGCTCCAGTGGAGCTCGACCTCGTTCGGGTAGATAAAGCCCGTGACCTGGCCGAAAGCGGATTCGAGTCGCGCTACATGTTCGGGATCCATTTAGCGTACCTCCCCGTCCAGGGCGGTGTAGTAGACCTTGGGGTCCGTGTTCATATGCGGCTTCAGAACCTCGAGGTGACTCATACGCATCATTCGATTCAGGGGCGTACTCCTGTCGCCGATTTCTCCGAAGACACGTGCCTGGGTCGGGCACACCTCGACACAGGCGGGTAGCAATCCCTTGGTGATGCGGTGATAGCAGAACGTACACTTGTCCGCCGTGTGCGTGCGCGGGTCGAGGTAGCGGGCTCCATACGGACACGCCTGGATGCAATAGCGACAGCCGATGCAGTAGTCACTATCCACCAGCACGACTCCGTCCTGGCTCTTGAAAGTCGCGCCCACCGGGCAGACCTGGACACAGGGCGGATTGTCACAGTGGTTGCATAGCTTGGGCACAAAGAATGTTCTCAGAACCTCCTTGCCCCGGGCCACCGGCGGGAAAACCTCTTCTGCGACCGGAGGGAACCCGTCCATGCCGCCATTCGGGCTGTCAACCTGCACGTCACCATCCGTATAGACGATGTACCGCTCAACCCAGGTCCTGAAGTAGAAAGGTTCCTCGGGTACGTCGTTTTCCAGTTTGCACGCGCGTACGCACTTGCCACAACCGATGCACTCTTCGACCCGGATACCCATCGCGTAGTAGTGCTCCGTCGGCTCGTAGCCGTCCTCGTCGCCACTGTCTTGCGCGAGCAGCTTCACAGGGCCGATCACACCGAGCAGCAGGGTGGCAGGAGGAAACTGCAGCATCTCCGCCAGGAATTGTCTTCTCTCGTAGGTCTTCGGCATCTATTTGACCTCGGGTGAATGTTGGTAATGGCAGTCCCAGCAGACGAAGGTCCCACCGTGCGTGGTGATATCCACACGCGGAATCTCGTACACGCTGAGATCCACTCCGTAACTTACGCTCGGGACTTCGGCGCCCGGTGCGTGGCAGGTACCGCAGAACTCCCGCTCGAAGGGCTTCTTCGGCAAATGCGCACGTGGCTGAATCTTGTGTTCCGGGGGCGCCTCGTGGCAAACCTCGCAAGCCAGCGGCGCGTGCGGGGAAACGGCCTTGCTCCGGGCGATGCTGTTGTGACACGCGGAGCACTCCTGGATTGTCTCCGGCGGCGTCGGGTCGTGTGCATCGTGGCAACCCGTGCATGCCCGTACCGGGTTGTGGCGCTCCTCGATGATCTGCGGGAAGCCCGTCGGCCGAGACACGAGGTAGCTGTGGCAAGCGAGACAGGGCTCCCGTCCTGCAGGCAGCTCCGGCTTGAGTCTCATCGGCCTGTTGACGTGCTCGCTCGACGGCCCGTGGCACGATTCGCAGCTCACGGTTCTATGGTAGGAACTGTTCTTCGTCTCCACCTTGTCCGGATGGCAGACGACACACTGCTGCCAACCCGCGTAACGGTGTTCCAGTTCGGCATTTGCGGCCACGGCCGCCGCCCTGTAGTGCCCGAGGTCGCCAAAGGTCTCCGGTACAAACTTCTGCCGGAGGAAAAACACGCTCACGCCGACGATCGCGAAAACGAT
>JBFFSI010000017.1:0-43199 GCA_041572475.1 Woeseiaceae bacterium | reverse complement strand
TGCGGCACCGGCGTGACCCGGCCCTGCCGCAGGCAGGAGCTGCAGATGACGAGGTCGGACATGAGCCCTAACAGGCGATAGTCAACGTTGTCGGTTTCGTGAGCGCTAGCCATAGTGCATCTCCGTGGGACCGGTTTTCTTGTCCCAGATCGCACTACTAAAGTCTAATAACTCACCGAGTTTTAAAGGAAACTGTGAGGCAGTTAACAGTCACCGTGGGACGCAGTCGCTGCTAGCGGATCACTACGCCTGCGTTCTGTGCTGCCTCGTAGATGCACTGCATCTCCCGATAATCGAGGTTCTCCGGCTGGAGCAGCACGGTGCTGTTTCTGCCGTTAATGACGTCGTCGATCGGCAGGTTCTTCTCCAGGATCTCCGTGCGTGCCATGTCGAGAACACAGTCTGCCATCCGCTCTACGGTCTGCGTCGCGACCTGTACGGATTCGTCGCGCGTCAGGCCGGTACGGCGGAGGTTCTGCAGCATGTCCTGGCCGAATTCGGCACGGATCTCCCGGCTCAGCTCCGGCTTGAGTTCCTGGAGAAAAGCCTCCAGCGCTGCGAGCTCTTCCGGCTCCGGCTCTCTCACCGCGACGACCTGCCTGACGAATTCCATCGGCGTCCCGGCCGAGTCGAAGCCGCTCAGCCGCTCGCCGTCGAATACCAAGGAATCGGACGTCCAGGACTCCTCGTCATATTCGATCGAGACCTTGTTGTCCTTGACGCGCAGCGTGAAGCCGCTGTCGCTCTCGGATGTCTGGCCGCAACGCTCGGTGATGGACCGCACGGTCGTCGCACCCCGGTAGGCCCGGGCCGTGATCTTCTTGCGGACATCCATTTCCCCCACCATGGTGCTCGGACCGCAGCGCGGATCATCCGGCTCCTCGACCGCGAACTTCCATTTGCCGAGCAGGTCCGGCTGCTCCTGCGCCCGGGCCAGCGTGAGAACTAGGGAAGACAGCGCCAGCGCGAGCAGAATTCTTGGCACACCATCCTCCACATGCAGGCCGAGACAATCGAGCCGATACTATACATTCCACAACGCGCTGCGACAGGTTGTCCCACAAAAAAAGGGCCCTGTTAAGGGCCCTCTCGAAGGCTTCTGGTTAGTCTCGCGTCGGCGTAATCGGGACGACCGTGTCGGCCTGGTAGTTGGTAACGATATTCAGGTGGCTGCGGGTGTCGGCTCCCTCCCGAATCGGGATTATTTCGCCGCCGTGCTCGAACGCAAAGCTTTGCAACGCTTTCAGCTGCAGGAACCATCCCTCGCAAATCTTGTCGACCGCCGTTTCTCCCTCTGTCTCCAGCCCGCCGGCACTCGTCTTGTCGCAGTACGCAGGGACATCCCCAGCCCTGGGATCAGTGCTCCCCGCGGCGAGCCAGTGAAAATGCGAGAAATAGCCAGGCTGCGGAATTACCATGCCGGCGGCCGGCGCCGTCGATTCCTCGGCGCGATTAACCATCCAGACCGGGTGGTCCATGCCGTTTATGCCCGAGTGGGATATGAACTTCGCGGCGCCTGGCCGCCCAATGATTTTCCAGCCTGCCACGCAGGTTATCGGCGATACACCACAAATTTCATCATGCTTCTCGCCTCTCGGGTGGCGTGCGATTGGCAAGCCACTGGCAGCGTCGACGTCTCCGGTGAAATAAATGTACAGGAAGCCCTGCAGCGACAGCGGCTCTCCATGCTTCGACTTCAGCTTCAACTGAATGTGCGTGTCCATATGGTTAGCAAACTTGAAGTCGTAAGGCGGAGCCTGCCACAGGTCACCCGGCCCGACCGCTTCCAGGTTGTCATCGTCGTCATCCGCAAGCACGGCCGTGCCGGGTAGCGTCAGCGCCAATGCAGAAACCAACAGCGCAAATGCAAAAAATGTTTTTTTCATTTTTACTCCTCCCAGCCGGGTTTCACGGCGAACAATTTAGGAACCAGGAGATGTGCCCCCTCTCGTCGGCGAGGCAGTCGGCCGTCGTTCTTTGGCGCTGCCTGCGTTCTTGAAATGAAGTGTCGCGGAAGGCTACAGGTACGACCATTAGGGTCGCTACGTATCTTCCTTAGGTAGTTGCCGCAGGTACAAGGCTCACGTGGTCAGGTACATAACATAATGCAGCCTTCGGGTATGCACCGAAGACTGCGCCAATCCCTTATTGAAGTGGCCTCGGAATCGTTATACATAATATTTTCCCAACGCTCATATTTAAGGGCAATCAGATGCATACTCCAACATTAAAGCTGCTGCTTGCAGTGGTGCTTGCGGCAGTTGCGGCGGGCTGTGACGGAGGCTCGAACAATACCAACGAACAGCCCGACGCCACCGGCCTGCTCAGCCTATCCATTACCGACGGTCCCTGGCACGAAAACAGTTCAATGGTTCTGCGTCTAACGCACGTGGAATTGGGCCATGCTGACGGCCACACCGTCCGGCTCAACTTCCCTGGCGGCCCGATGGACATCGACTTGATGCAGCTTCAGAACGGGTTGTCATTCCAGTTCATGAACCGTATGGAGGTGCCTGCCGGTCAATACATGTGGATGCGACTCGGTCTGGACCTGAACAATTGCTATATCGACGATGTGCAGACAGGAGGCCGCCACGGCCTTCACATGCGTTCGAACTCCGGCGAATGGCTCCAGGCGAATGATCCGTTCCAGATCATGGCAGGCATGCACAACCAGTTCATGCTTGATTACGACATTCGGCTCGGTTTGCACCACCAGCACATGGGTGGGATGGGAGACCGGTACGAAATGCACCATGCCCTGCGCTGTATGAACATGGACAATGTCGGCGCCCTTTCAGGGACGATCGACCCGGCACTGATCGACATCAACCATCCCGACTGCGACCCGGCGCCCGGCGGCAATTGGGCCTATCTGTTCCCTGGGGACGCAGCCGCGCCGGACGACATCGCCGACACGGATACCGACGGAGTACCGGGACCGATCGTAACCGACCGGGTAGATATGAATAACGCGACAGGCGAGTATTTGTATCATTTCGGGCACCTGACCGAAGGCAGTTACCGCGTTGCATTTACCTGTTCAGGCGAGTGGGACGAGTCGGGCGACGATGATTATCCGAACGACCCTGACGGCCAGTTCGATTTTCAGTTGTTCTCGGATCCGGTCGAGGTGATCGCCGGCCAGATGCAGCATCACAACCTCGCACCCTGATCTCAGCCGCACGCGCAGCAACGCAGCAACTGTCGGCGAGCCGGCCGCCCGGCCAGGGCGCGGGCGCCACCGGCGCGGCCGAACAGCACAAGGATTTGCCCGAGAGTACCGGGCCGATGCCCTGTGCCGGACGCCTGCAAGAACTGCGCCTTCGATTGGTGCCCAGGGCCGGACTCGAACCGGCACGAACTTGCGTTCAGCGGATTTTAAGTCCGCAGCGTCTACCAATTCCGCCACCCGGGCGTGAGCGAGGGAAGAAATGGAGGCTAGGGTCGGAATCGAACCGGCGTCCACGGCTTTGCAGGCCGCTGCATAACCACTCTGCCACCTAGCCCCCGGTATGCCCGGCGTGATGCCTCGAGATCAAGCTACCACACTGGTGAGCAGGCGTCGCAGTATACCTTCCTCGCCACCAGAATCAATTTGCGGCAAGTGCCTACCGGCACAACGAAAAAGGCCGCCCCGATGGGCGGCCTTTTGTAAGCTGGAGCGGGAAACGAGGTTCGAACTCGCGACCTCAACCTTGGCAAGGTTGCGCTCTACCAGCTGAGCTATTCCCGCGGAGGGTGGCAGATTTTAGCCCTTGAGCACTGCCTGTCAAGGCAATTCTACCACCAATGGGAAGTCAGTCGCCGTCGGCGCCGGCCAGTATGAATGGCCACGCGGCACGCAGGTAGACCGCCATCGAGTAGATGGTCATCACGGCCGCGATGACCAGCAGTAAGAAGCCGATGTGATAGATGTCGAATCCGAGCAGACGGTTCTCGAAGACCATGAATCCGATACCGAACATCTGGAACACGGTCTTTACTTTGCCGGCCCAGGAAACCTTGACGTTGGCGCGCTCGCCGATCGTCGCCATCCATTCGCGCAGCGCCGAGATCGTGATCTCCCGACCGATGATGACCATCGCGATGATATCCACGTACCAGTCGGGGTCCGCCTGCACGAGCATGACGAGCACGATCGCGACCATTAGCTTGTCGGCGACCGGATCGAGAAATTCGCCGAACTTCGATGTCTGGCCGAAGCGCCGCGCAACCCAGCCGTCGAGCATGTCAGTGATCGCAGCCAGGCCGAACAGAATCGCTGCAATCGGCCGCGCATGTTCGAGCGGGCTGTAGAAGCAGATCACGACAATCGGGATCGCCGCGATGCGGAACAGCGTCAGCCAGTTGGCCAGGTTCAGTTTCACGATCTCGCTCTTGTTCTAGTTCT
Source organism: Woeseiaceae bacterium (assembly GCA_041572475.1). GTDB lineage: Bacteria > Pseudomonadota > Gammaproteobacteria > Steroidobacterales > Woeseiaceae > UBA1847. Next base: position 38,806 of record JBFFSI010000017.1, on the reverse strand, counting down.
GCCGGTCGAGATGCAGGTCATTGTATATGGATTCGGCCAGCGCGCGACTGATTCCGCGAACTTTTGTCAGGTCGTCGATGCCGGCGCCGATCACGCCCTGCAGCCCGCCGAACTGGCGCAGCAGCTCGCGCCGCTTCTTCGGCCCCAAACCCGGTATCTGTTCGAGCCGGGACGTGCTGCGAGCCTTGGCGCGCTGCTGCCGGTGCCCGGTGATCGCGAAGCGGTGCGCCTCGTCACGAATCTGCTGAACGAGGAGCAGCGCGGAGGAATCCGCGGCAAGCTTGAGTGCGGTATCGCGGCCCGGTACGAACAGCCGCTCCGCGCCGGGACGCCGCGCCCTGCCCTTGGCTACCGCAACGACATTCAGCCAGTCCAGCTCGAGTTCGCCAAGCACCCTCATCGCCTCGGCGAGCTGACCCTTGCCGCCGTCGACGAACAGCACGTCCGGCATCGGCACTTCACCCTTCCTGACGCGTTCATAGCGGCGGCGCAGCGCAGCAGCCATCGCAGCATAGTCATCGCCGGATGACTCGGGCTTCAGGTTGAAACGGCGGTAGTCACTCTTGAGCGGGCCCGCCGAATTGAACACGACGCAGGACGCCACGGTTGCTTCGCCGGACGTGTGGCTGACGTCGAAGCACTCCAGCCGCTCCGGCGCCTCGTCGAGCTCCAGTGCATCCGCCAGGGCCGCGAACTGGCGCTTGATCGTCGCGTTGCTGGCCGCCTGCAGGTTGAGACCCTGCTCGGCGTTGGTTCTCGCCATGTCCAGCCACCTGGCACGGTCGCCGCGAACACGCGGCTTGATGACCACCTTGCGTCCCATGCGCGCCGTGAGTTCGGCCTCGAGCAGTTCGCGGTCCTCGATGTCCGTGTCGAGGATGATCTCGGCCGGCGCGTCCCGGCCCAGGTAATACTGGCTGACAAAACCGTTCAGCAGCCGGGCACGATCGGTTTCCCCGGCGAGCTTCGGAAAATGATCGCGGCTGCCGACGACGGCGCCGTTGCGAATGAACAGCACCGTCACGCAGTGTATGGCGCCATTGCTGGCGAAGCCGAGCACATCGAGGTCCTTGCCAGCCACTCGCGATACCAGCTGCCGGGCTTCGACCTCCTTGAGGCGGGCGATCTGGTCACGTAAAAGCGCGGCCCGCTCGTAGTGCTGTTTGCTCGACGCATCTTCCATGCGTGCGACGAAGCTGTCGATGACGCTCCGGTTCCTGCCATCGAGAAAATCAACAGCCGCTTGGACGTCCTCGGCATACTGTTCCTCCGAGATCAGCTCGACGCACGGGGCCGTGCAACGCCGGATCTGGTATTGCAGGCAGGGCCGCGTGCGATTCCGGAAATAGCTGTCCTGGCACTGCCGCACGAGAAACAGCTTCTGCAGTTCGCTGAGGGTCTGGCGCACCGCGCTCGTACTCGGGTACGGGCCGAAATAGCGGCCCTTGCCCTTGCGCGGGCCACGGTGGAATTGCAGGCGCGGAAACGGGTGTTCGGTCGAGACGTAGATATACGGGTAGCTCTTGTCATCCCGCAGGATGACGTTGAAGCGCGGCTTGTGCTGCTTGATCAGGTTGTACTCGAGGATCAGCGCTTCGGCCTCGGTGTTTGTTACCGTCACCTCGACATTCGCTACCAGTTCCATCAGCGCCGCCGTCTTGGCCGAGTCGTGACTCCGCTGAAAATACGTCGTCACGCGTTTTTTAAGATCCCGGGCCTTGCCGACGTAGAGCACCTTGTGCCGGGCATCGAGCATGCGGTAGACGCCGGGCCTGTGCGTCAGGCTGCGCAGGAAAGACCCGGCGTCGAATTGGCGATCGTTGCCCACGGGCTATTTATCCAGCAACTCTCGCGCTTTCGCAAACACGGTCTCGAACATCTCCGTGGTCAGGCGACCTGTATTCGTGTTGTAACGGCTGCAATGGTAGGAGTCGATCAACCGGAAAGGCCCGGGCTCGTGGACGGCCGCGTGCGCGAACCGGTAATCGGCCTGGCGCGCACCGATGGCCTTGATCACAGCACGGTGCGCGATGCCGCCAAGGGCCAACACCACCGAGCCCGGGCCGAGCCGGCCGAGCTCGGCCCCGAGATACGCGTTGCAGGTATTGATCTCGGCTCCAACCGGCTTGTTGTCGGGCGGCAGGCATTTGACGGCGTTGGTGATGCGGCAGTCGACGAGGCCCAGCCCGTCGTCGGGCGCAACGGACTCGGCTCGAGTAGCAAAACCGAACTTGTACAGCGTGGCGTACAGGAGGATGCCGGCGTGGTCGCCCGTGAACGGGCGTCCCGTGCGGTTTGCCCCGTGCATACCCGGTGCGAGGCCGACGACCAGGAACCTGGCCGCTTTGGCCCCGAAAGGCGGAACCGGCGCGCAGTGGTAATCCGGGTAACGCTCGTTGACCGCATCGAGGAAGTCGGCAAGCCGCGGGCACGCGCGGCAGTTTGCTTTGAAGATCCCGTTGGCCACGACTCGGCTGCCGCTAGGCTGCGTCCATGTTGCGGATGACGGCCTCGCCGAAACCACGCGTCCCGACGAGGGTTGCGCCCGGCACCAGCTGCTCCAGCTCTTGCTCGATGTCTTTCTTGCCGTGCGGGCGGTCTTTGCGTATCGGCCGATGGATCGCTCCCCGCAGCCGCGCCAGGTCGAAGGTAAGCTGCCCGTTCGCGATCGTCCGTGCGACGCCGCTCTCGATGGTGTCCGCCGCTTCCGTCCAGCCCATGTAGCGCAGCATCATCTCGGCAGACAGGATCAGCGAGCCCGGGTTGACGCGATCCTTGCCCGCGAACCCCGGCGCCGTGCCGTGCGTCGCTTCGAAGACCGCAACCGCATCCGCCATGTTGGCGCCGGGCGCGATGCCGATACCGCCGACCTGCGCGGCCAATGCATCCGAGATGTAATCGCCGTTGAGGTTGAGGGTGGCAATCACGTCGTAGTCTTCCGGCCGCATCAGTATCTGCTGCAGGAAATTGTCGGCGATGACATCCTTGATGATGATTTCGCGGCCGGTCACGGGGTTGTTGAACGCCAGCCAGGGGCCGCCATCCTTCTCCCTGGCGCCGAATTCGGTGCGCGCCACGTCGTATCCCCACTGGCAGAAGGCGCCCTCCGTGAACTTCATGATGTTGCCCTTGTGCACCAGGGTCACGGAATGCTTGTCGCGGTCGATGCAGTACTGGATGGCCTTGCGGATCAGCCGCTCGGATCCCTCCCGCGACACCGGCTTGATGCCGATGCCCGAGCTGGCGGGAAACCGGATGTTCGTCACGCCCAGCTCGCGTTGCAGGAAGCGGATCAGCTTCTGGACTTCCTCGGAACCGGTCGGGTACTCGATACCGGCATAGATGTCCTCCGTGTTCTCGCGGAAGACGACCATCTTGACGAGTTCCGACTGCTTCATCGGCGTCGACACACCCGGGAAGTAGCGAATCGGCCGCACACAGGCGTACAGATCCAGTTTCTGGCGAATGGCCACGTTCAGCGAGCGGATGCCACCGCCGACGGGCGTCGCGAGAGGCCCTTTGATCGACACGACGTAATGCCAGAGCGAGTGCAGGGTCTCCTCCGGGAGGAAGGCGTCGTCGCCGTAGAGCTCGGCCGCGGCCTGCCCGGCATATACCTGCATCCAGCGCAGCTTGCGACTGTCTCCGTATGCATGCCGAACGGCCGCATTCGCCACGTCCAGCATGACGGGCGTGACGTCGACCCCGATTCCGTCGCCCTCGATGTACGGAATGATCGGGAAATCCGGGACGTTGAGCGAGTGATCGGGATTCGTGGTGATCGCGTCCCCGTCCCCTGGAATTTCGATGTGGTCGTATTTCATGACTCGCCTTCGTTGCCGATCTGCCGATCGCAAAGGGCGTGCATTGTAAAGGATTTGCTCAGCACCGTGTCACCAAGGACTGTCGCCGCCACGCCGCAATCGTCTCCCGGCGGGCGCCGTTCCACCTCGTCGCTCAGCAACTCCTCGAAGAGTTTGCCGGTCACGATGCGCCCCTCCGCGAGCACCCCGGTCTCGTGTGTCACCCACTGCCACAGCTGCGCGGCGGCCAGCCTGGCAGCCGACGCAGACCGCAGCGCGGCCTCGTCGTCCGCCGGCGTCTCGTCACGCCTGCCAGCCAGGTAGTCGAGCGCGATGCGGACGTTCTGCCGCATGCCCCGTTCCGTGATTCGCCCCCGCGGCACCAGGAGCAGGTCGGCCGCTTCGACCCGGTCGCCATCTGCAGCTCCTTCCGTCAGTCCTCCGTCGATCGCGACGCCGCGGCGACGGCATACGGCCGCGACCAGCCGCGTAAACGAGCTGACGAGATGCGTACCTGGCGTAATGTCGGCCCGGTCGGGCAGAACGAATGCCGGAAAATCCTGGAATGTCTCGATGATGCTGAACAGGTACCCGTCGATATCGCACTCCACCCTGCACACCGTTTCCTGCAGACAAAACAGGATTTCCTCGACTTCGAGGGCGCCCCAGACGGAATCGACCCACAGGACGGTCGGGACACCACCCGGCTCCCGACCCTTCAACCACGCCTCGGCCTCCCCGGCGGCCTGGACGCCCGCCAGGTAGCAGGGCCGGCCCCGGCTCGTGTCCGGCGCCTTTACGGACCACTCGGCGGCGCGTAATTCTGCCGTTTCGGGCCGAATGCCCGGGAGGCGGCCCGCGGCAATGGCCGCCCGCCGCGCCTCCCGCAGCGCATGACCGATTTCGCTAGATATCATATAAATCATGTCGTTATTAGTTTTTCTTAAAGTTAATACTTCTTGTTGTGCGTGTCTGCTTACCGCATGATAAGGGCTGCCAACGCCCGAGGTCTCCCGTGCCGCTGGTCTTGCTGAACAAGCCCTACCGCGTCCTCAGCCAGTTTCGTAACGAATCCGGCCGCCCGACACTTCGCGACTTCGTGGCGGACAGGACCGTCTACCCTGCCGGGCGGCTCGACTTCGACAGTGAGGGAATGTTACTGCTGACTGACGATGGACGCCTGCAGGCGCGCATCAGCCAGCCAGGGGCCGGCACGCTGAAGACCTACTGGGCGCAGGTTGAGGGTACCCCGTCGCCACGGCAACTCGAGGCCCTTGTTGCCGGCGTCACCCTGAAAGACGGCCCCGCAGCGGCGAGGTTCGCGCGCCGCATCGCGCAGCCGGACGGACTCTGGCCACGGCATCCGCCCATACGCCATCGGGTCAGCGTGCCCGACACCTGGCTGGAAATCGGCCTGCTGGAGGGCCGAAATCGCCAGGTGCGACGAATGACAGCCGCCGTGGGCTTGCCGACGCTGCGGCTAATTCGTTATTCGGTTGGCCCGTGGACCGTCGACGGCCTGGCGCCGGGCGAGACTCGCTCGATACCCACGGTCCGGGCCTGGTCGGAGCTGCGGCGCTACCGTGCCCGGCGCAGCTAGCCCCGGCCTTTCCCGTTGCCGCTGTGTAGCCCGGCAATCCGCATGGCCACCTCCATCGCCTGCTCGTAGTTGAGCCGCGGATCCACGGTCGATTTGTAAGCCCGTGCCAGATCACCGTCGGTCAGGCCGCGTGCACCCCCGGTGCATTCGGTGACGTTCTCGCCGGTCAGCTCGAGGTGCACGCCTCCGAGGTAGCTGCCCATCGCTTCGTGGACCCGGAATGCCGATTCGAGTTCGCTGACGATATTGTCGAAACGCCGTGTCTTGGTGCCGTCGGCCGTGCTCTCCGTGTTGCCGTGCATGGGGTCGCAGACCCAGAGGACCGGCGAACCCGTCTCCCGGACGGCCGTGACCAGGTCCGGCAGGCAGTCCTCGATCGATTTGGCGCCGAAACGATGGATCAGTGTCAGTCGCCCCGGTTCGTTATTGGGGTTGAGGACCTCGATGAGACGCTGCAGCCATTCCCGCGTCATGCCCGGCCCGATCTTGACGCCGATGGGGTTGGCAATGCCGCGGAAATACTCGACATGGGCGCCGTCCAGCGCCGCGGTGCGCATCCCGACCCACGGGAAGTGCGTGGTCAGGTTGTACCAGCGCTCGCGGCGGTCGAGAAAACGGGTCTGGGCCTGCTCGTAGAGCAGGTGCAGACCCTCGTGTCCGGCGTAGATATCAGCACGCTGGGTCTTGTGCACCTTTTCGCCGGACACGGTCTCGAGGAAGTCGAGGGAATTGGAGATCGACTTGACGATCTCGTGGTACTCGTCGGCCATGGGTGAATGACCGACCCAGTCGAGGTCCCAGTATTCCGGGTGATGCAGATCGGCAAATCCGCCATCGATCAGCGAACGAACGAAGTTGAGCGTCAGCGCCGCTCGTTCGTAGCCGCGCAGGATCATTTGCGGGTCCGGGGACCTGTCCTCCTCGGTGAAGGATGCCCGGTTGACGAGGTCGCCCCGAAAACTGGGCAGGGTCTTGCCGTCCCGCGTCTCGACGTCGGCGGAACGCGGTTTCGCGTACTGACCCGCCATGCGGCCGACACGCACGACCGGCTTTTTGAGCCCGTACAGCATGACGAGACTCATCTGCAACAGAATCTTGAGCTTTGCGACGATGTTTTCGGACGTGCACTCGTCGAAGGTCTCGGCGCAGTCGCCACCCTGCAGAACGAAGGCCTCCCCTTGCTGCGCCCTGGCGATCAGGGCCTTCAGCGAATCGACTTCCCAGGAGTTGACGATCGGCGGTAGCCGACTCAGGTCGGCCACGGCCCGGCCGAGGTCCTGCTCGTCCGGATACCTCGCCTGCTGAGCCGCGGGAAACGACTGCCAGCTGGCCGGGTGCCAGTCGGTTTTCGAGATGTTTCTGCTCAATTTGATGCCCGTGTTGCAGCGCCGGCACAGGCCGTCGCGGCGAGTAAACGGCGGACTATGCCACGGAGCACCGGCGGGCTGCAAAAGTTACTCAGGTAATCAGCCGCTTAGGCGCGTATGGAAAGCATGGTTTGAGATTGGCACAATGCGCCATATATCCGCCGCAAGCCCGGCGGTTTTTTTGTTTTCTGGAGAAATCCGCATGCGAGACATCCTCGTGCTTGGCGCCGGCAAGATAGGCGTCCTCATATCCGGTCTCCTCGCCGAGTCCGGTGATTACCGCGTCCAGCTCGGCGATTCCAAGGCCGGCGTCGCCGCCAGCGTCGCGGAGGCGCACGGCAGCGCCAATATCACGCCCTTCGTGATCGACGCAGACGACAAGGCGGCGCTCACCGAGCACGTCAAGCAGCACAAGCCGCAGGCGGTCATCTCCAGCCTGCCCTATTTCTGCAATGTCGCGGTCGCGGAGGTGGCGCGTGAGACGGGGATGCACTACTTCGACCTGACCGAAGATGTCGGGGTAACGCAGGCCGTCCGGAAACTCGCCGAGGGAGCCGAGCAGGCGTTTGCGCCGCAGTGCGGCCTCGCGCCGGGCTTCATCAGCATCGCGGCGAACGAACTCATCAAGCATTTCGATACGCTGGTATCGGTCAAGATGCGCGTCGGCGCCCTGCCCCAGCACCCGAACAACGTACTCAAGTACTCGCTGAACTGGTCAACCGACGGCATCATCAACGAGTACGGGAACATGTGCCGCAGCATCGTCGACGGCCGGGAAGTCGACGTCTTGCCGCTGGAGGGCCTTGAGCAGGTCGAGATCGACGGGACGCGCTACGAGGCCTTCAACACCTCGGGCGGTCTCGGTTCGCTATGGGAGACGTATGCCGGCAAGGTCAAGTCGATGAACTACAAGACCATTCGTTATCCCGGCCACTGCGAGCAGATCCGCCTGCTGATGAATGGCCTCAAGCTCAATCACGACCGGGACACCCTGAAGCGCATACTCGAGAACGCCGTGCCCACTACCCTGCAAGATGTCGTCGTCATCTACGCGGCCGTCACGGGATACAAGGATGGTCAACTGCGCGAGGAAAACTACGTCAACAAGGTGTATCCGCAGGTAGTATCCGGACGCCTGTGGTCGGCCATCCAGATCACGACGGCGGCAGGTATCTGCAGCGTGGCAGATATCGTGCTGTCGAATCCCGGCCGCTACTCAGGATTCGTCGCACAGGAGCAGTTCAGCCTGCCCGAAATCCTCGGGAACCGTTTCGGGCAGTACTATGCGCACGGCGGATCGAGCATCACCTCGTCCGAGATGGTCGCGCGTGGCGAAACCGGGCATCAGCGCCATAGTGGAGGCAAGCAATGAAGAAGATTCTGGACAGTCTCGGTCTCGAGGCAAGCAACGCCGGCACCTGGTACGGCAGCGAAAGCAGCGAAGATGCCAGCGCGTCGCTGATCGAGTCTTTCAGCCCGGCCAGTGACGAACTCATCGCCTCGGTCCGGAGCACGACCGCGGCGGAATACGAAGCCCTCATCGGGAGGGCCCAGGCAGCTTTCCTGGAGTGGCGCAAGATACCGGCGCCGGTTCGCGGCGGCGCCGTGCGCCGCATCGCGGACGCGTTGCGCGACAACAAGGATGCCCTCGGCAGCCTCGTCACCCTGGAAATGGGTAAGATCAAGGCCGAGGGCGACGGCGAGGTCCAGGAGATGATCGATATCGCCGACTTCGCAGTGGGACTGTCGCGGATGATGTACGGCAAGACCATGCACTCCGAGCGCCCGCAGCATCGCATGTACGAGCAGTGGCACCCGTTGGGGCTGGTCGGCACGATAACGGCCTTCAATTTCCCGGTTGCCGTCTGGTCTTGGAATGCCTGCATCGCAGCGGTCTGCGGCAACGTCAACATCTGGAAGCCGTCGCCCAAAGCGCCCCTGTGCGGTGTCGCCGTGCAGAAGATCGTCAACGAGGCGCTCGCGACCGAGGACCTGCCGCCGGCGTTCTTCCTGTTCAACGACGGCGACAACTCCCTGGCACAGCAATTCGTCGATGACGAGCGCGTCAACCTGATCTCGTTCACCGGTTCCTGTGCCGTTGGACGCAAGGTCGGCGAGCGCGTCGCCGCGCGGATGGGCAAGTGCCTCCTCGAACTCGGCGGCAATAATGCGATCATCGTGGATGAGCACGCCAACCTCGAACTCGCCGTCCCCGCCATCGTGTTCGGCTCCGTCGGCACGGCAGGCCAGCGGTGTACGACGACCCGGCGCGTCATCGCCCATGAATCGCGGTTCGAGGAATTGAAGGAGGCGCTCGTCAACGCTTACGCGCAGGTGCGCATCGGCGATCCGCTGGACACCGGCACCCTGATGGGCCCGCTGATCGACGAAGCTGCGGTGCAGCGCGTGGCAGCGGCCTGTGCGGCCGTCCGCGAGGCCGGCGGCGAAGTCCTCTGCGGCGGCGAACGCATCGACGGGCCGGGCAACTTCATCACGCCGGCGATCGCGGTCGCCGAGAACGACTGGGACATCGTGCAGACCGAGACCTTCGGCCCGCTGCTTTACCTGATTCCGTACCAGAGCCTCGACGAGGCGATCGCTTTGCAGAACGGGGTTGCCCAGGGACTCTCCTCGGCGATCTTCACCGACAACCTGCAGAACGCCGAGACGTTCCTGTCGCATGCGGGGTCCGATTGCGGCATAGCCAATATCAACATCGGCACCTCCGGTGCCGAGATCGGGGGCGCATTCGGCGGCGAAAAGGAGACGGGCGGCGGCCGCGAGGCGGGCTCGGATGCCTGGAAAGCCTACATGCGCCGGCAGACCAACACGATCAACTGGGGCTCGGACCTGCCGCTCGCGCAGGGCATCAGTTTCGACCTCTAGGCCTTTTCGAACCTGTTCTCCGACCGGTTCTTGCGGACTTGGCCGGCGGGGAACACCCGCCCGCTCATGGCGATGTAGACGCCGTGCGGCGCCACCTGGGCAGCTGCGACGGCCATACCCACGTTGAAAACAGCGTCCGTGGCCTTGAAGCGCGCCGGCGTCAGCGCCCCGGTCAGCACGATCGTCCGTCCGTGCAGCGTCATCAGGGCTTCCGCGGTCTTCGCCATCGTGTCCGTACCGTGGGTGATTACGTATCGCTCTGCATCCGCGCCCGCAATACAATCGTAGAGTGTCTGCCGATCCTCGTCCGTGATGTCGAGGCTGTCCTTGTGCAACAACGGGACGACTTCGTAGTCAAATTCCACGAGGCCTTCGCGCAGGATGTGCTGGACCTGCGATTCGCCGATTTCGTACTGGCTGAGATCGTCGAAGTAGATTTTATCGATCGTACCGCCAGTTGTTATAAACCGAATGAACATGGGTGAGACGCCCTGCTATGATCAAATGATGCGCTATTGTGCCATTCTCGCATGCCTGTTGACGCTGGTTGCTGCCGGCGCCGCCCGGGCCCAGGGCAAGGTTCTCGAACTCGAGGTCGAGGGCGGTATAGGGGTCGCCACCGCCGAATATGTCATCGCCGGCATCGAGCACGCCGAAGAGATCGGCGCCGAGCTTGTCATCATCAACATGGACACGCCCGGCGGCCTGATGGCGCCGATGCGTGACATCGTGCAGGCCATTCTCGCCTCTCGCGTGCCCGTCGCCACCTACGTGACACCGGCCGGGGCGCGCGCGGACAGCGCCGGTACCTACATTCTGCTCGCCAGCCATATCGCGGCGATGGCGCCCACCACGCATCTTGGCGCGGCCACGCCGGTCTCGATAACGGGCGACCAGGTGACGCCCGAGCCTGCCGAGCCGGCATCGCCGGAGCCCGGCGAGGAGCAAGACGAAGCCGCCGAACCGGAGCCACAGCCCGGCACCTCCATGGAGCGCAAGGTACTGAACGACGCGATTGCCTACATTCGCGGACTGGCTGAGCGGCACGGCCGAAACGCCGACTGGGCCGAGGACGCCGTCGTCAACGCGGCCACGCTGACGGCCGCCGATGCGCTCGCGATGAACGTGATCGACTTCGTCGCGAGCGATCGCGCCGACCTGCTCGCGCAGCTCAACGGTCACGAAGTCGAAGTCAACGGCAGTGCCGTGACGCTCGACACCAGCGCCGTCGAGGTAGAGCAATACGAACCCAACTGGCGCATCAAGATCCTGTCCGTCATTGCCAACCCGGAAATCGTACTGTTGCTCGGCCTGATCGGGATCTACGGCCTGATGTACGAGGGCTGGAATCCCGGCGCGGTCGTGCCCGGCGTCGTGGGCGTCATCTGCCTGCTGCTGGCGGCTTACGCGCTGCAGGTGCTGCCGGTCAACTATGCCGGTCTGGCGCTCATTCTCGTCGGCATTGCATTGATGGTAGCGGAGGCGTTCGCCCCGAGCTTTGGTGCGCTCGGGCTCGGCGGAATTGCCGCATTCGTTTTCGGAGCCATCATGATGTTCGATAGTGGCGTGCCGGGATTCGGTATCTCGGTAACATTCGTCATCGCGCTGGCCTTACTTGCCGCGATGCTCATTATCTGGCTGGTCGGTTTCCTGCTTCGGCTGCGCCGGCGCGGCGCCGTGTCCGGCCGCGGCTCGATCATCGGCGGCGTCGGCACCGCAATGGAGGACTTTACCGGCAGCGGCAAGATCTGGCTCGAGGGGGAAGCCTGGGTTGCACGAAGCGATACACCGATCAGCAAGAACCAGGCCGTCTTAGTGACAGCCATGCACGGTCTCGTGCTCGAGGTCGAACCTGCCCCGGAAACGGGCGCCGGCGACGCGCAGCTCCAGACCTAACCGATTGAACGACGCGAGGACCCTGAAATGCAATTGACCTATGTAGCCATCATCGCGGCACTCATCATCGTCATCCTCTACAACACGATCAAGATCCTGCAGGAGTACGAGCGCGGCGTTGTCTTCTTCCTCGGCCGCTTCCAGACGGTCAAGGGCCCGGGACTGATCATACTGATCCCCGGAATCCAGAAGATGACCAAGGTCGACCTGCGGGTCATGGTGCTCGATGTCCCCACCCAGGACGTCATCTCCAAGGACAACGTGTCGGTGCATGTGAACGCGGTGATTTACTTCCGTATCGTCGATCCGGAGAAAGCCATCATCCGCGTCGCTAACGCTTACGAGGCTACCAGCCAGCTGTCCCAGACGACGCTTCGGTCAGTCCTCGGCCAGCACGAACTGGACGAGATGCTCTCCGAGCGCGAGAAGCTCAGCCATGACATCCAGGCGATCCTCGATCAGCGCACCGACAACTGGGGCATCAAGGTCGCCAACGTCGAGATCAAGCACGTCGATCTCGACGAGAGCATGATCCGCGCCATCGCCCAGCAAGCCGAGGCGGAACGCTCACGGCGCGCCAAGGTCATCAACGCCGAAGGTGAGAAGCAGGCCGCATCGATGATCGCGGAAGCGGCCCGCATACTCGCCAGCGAGGAACAGGGCCTGCAGGTTCGCTACCTGCAAACCCTCAAGGAAATTGCCAACGAGAAGACGAACACGATCGTGTTCCCGATGCCGCTGGAACTGGTGGAGCCTATCCTCAGGCTGACTTCGGCGGCGAAAAACAAGCCCCGGCAGGACGCCTGATCAGCCTGACGGCAGCGTCACCGTGAACTCGGCCCCGCCGAGGTCCGAACCGGCGATCGTGAGTTCGCCGCCGTAAGAGGTGACGATATCCTTGACCACGGCGAGCCCTATGCCGTGGCCCGGGGTCGATTCATCGAGCCGCGTCCCGCGCTGCAGCAGCGCCTCGACCGCGCTTTCCGGGATACCGGGCCCGTCGTCGGCGATGCGGACCAGCATCCCCGCCGTCGGCGCCCTCTGTATTCGGATTCGTACGCGGCGCTCACACCATTTGCAGGCGTTGTCGAGCAGGTTGCCGACTACTTCCAGGAAGTCGCCCTTGTCGCCGCGAAACAGCAGGCCGCCCGCGACGTCCGCATCGATCTCGGGGTCCTTGTCGTGGTAGACCTTGCGCAGCCCGTCGACGATTCGGTCGACCTCCTGCCCGACCGGGACCGCCGTCGCCAGCAGTCCCCCGGCAGCACTCGCGGCCGGCTTGCGCAGCTGGTAGCGGACGATCTCGTCCATCCGGTCGATCTGCTCGTTAAACTTGTCAGCCAGCGGCCCGTGGCGACCCTGGTTGACGAGCGCCCGCATGGCGGCAAGCGGCGTCTTCAGGCTATGCGCCAGGTTGTCCAGGGTCTGCTTGTAGCGCTCGGACCGACCGCGCTCGCTGTCGATCAGCAGGTTCATGTTGCGCGCCACGCCGGTCAGCTCGGCCGGGAACTGCCCCGCAAGGGACTGCCGCCGTCCTTCCTCGATCTCCCCGATCTGGCTCTCGATATCCCGCAACGGCCTGAGCAGCCGGCGCATCAGCGCGCTGATCGCCAAGAGCATGATCGCGGCCACCGCGGCGAACCAGCCGAAGAGCTGCTGTCGAAAGCGGGCGAGCTGCGCATTGAATGAATCGAGGCTCTCGGCCACCTTGAACGTGAACGGCCGCAACTCGCCGTCCGGCAACTCCCACTGGACAGCGATACTGAGCGTCAGTAGCGGCGTCCCGTCAGCGAGGCTCTCCTCCCGGAACTGGCGGCTGCCGTCCCGCGATATCTCGCCGAAAGGCACGTCGAGGCCCAGTGCCGAGCGCGACTGCCACACGGTGCCGCCAGCCGCATCCCGGATCTCGGCATAGAGCCCGGAACCGATGGCGCCGAAACGCGGCTCCTGCAAGTCCGGCGGCATCTCCAGCGTACCCTGCTCCGTGGCCTCGGCGGCAGCCAAGATGGCCATCAGGTGACCATCGAGGATGTCCTCACGCGCCTGCTCGCCCGCCTCGCGGAAAGCGCTGTCGAGAACGACGATGGTTGCGCCAAAAAAGAACAGCAATAGCACGCTGACAGAAACGAGTAGTCGGGCGCTGAGGGAGGACATGGAAACGGCTAGCCGTCTTGGTCGCGTTCCAGTGCGAAGCGGTAGCCGCGGCCGCGAAGTGTTTCTATGGGCTTGATCTCGTTGTCGGGATCGAGCTTCTTGCGCAGCCGGCCGATAAACACCTCGATCACGTTGCTGTCGCGTTCGAAATCCTGGTCGTAGAGGCGCTCGGTGAGCTCGGTCTTGGAGATGACCTTGCCTGCACGAATCATCAGGTACTCGATAATCTTGTACTCGAAGCTCGTCAGCTCGACGGCGTTGTCGTTGACCTTGACCTCCTGGCGAGACATATCCAGCGAAACCGGGCCCGCCGTCATGACCGACGATGCCCAGCCGCCGCTGCGCCTCAATAACGCGTTGACCCGCGCCGTCACCTCCTCGACGTGAAACGGCTTGACCACGTAGTCGTCGGCGCCCGCATCGAGGCCATCCACCTTGTCTTCCCAGCGGTCGCGCGCGGTCAGGATCAGGATCGGATACGACTTGCCCTGCCGGCGCACCTCCGTGATGATGTCGAGGCCCGAGACCTCGGGCAGTCCGAGATCGATGATCGCCAGGTCGATAGGGTACTCCAGCGCGAAGTACTGGCCCTCGCGACCATCCGCGGCCTGCTCGACGGCGAAACCGGTCTCCTCGAGCCTCGTCGCGAGCGACTCGCGTAAAGTCGTATCGTCTTCGATCAGTAGCAGTCGCATGACCCGGCCTATCGATCCCTGCGTCGGCCCTGCACCTGGACGGTCTTGACCTTGCCGTCCTTGGTCAGGACCTTGATGTGATGCACCTCGCGATTACCGCTGATGCGGGTCTCCGCACTGAGGATCTGGCCACCCGTCTGGCGGCGAACCTGGCTGATCGCCTCCGACAGGCTTTTGCCGCCGTTGCCCTGCGTCGTGCGCAGGTCGGGCACGCTGTCGCGGCCGTCCTGGTCCCGGGCATGGACCTCGCGGAGCGCGTCTTCGAGGTCGAAGGCATGCCCGAGCGCCGGTCCGAGTGCCAGCAGCAAGCCCAGTAGCAGAATCGAGAGATGTCGCATAGTCCCTGTCCCGTCGTTTATCGTCGCAGTGCACAAGCAGCGTAGCCGACATTGTCACACGTGGATAGACCCTGCAACGAACGGATTCTCACCTCGCAGGCCGGATATCCACGCGGACTTTCAACCGCTTGCCGGGGTCGTACGGCATCCGGGTCGCATAGGTCTGCCCTCTGTAGCGGTACACGACCTCGTAGCCATCGATGCGCTCTTCGCGATGCGCGCGGTAGCGCGTCTCGCAGCGCCTGACCGGCGTCGCGTGCTCCACGGTCGTGTAGGCGTCACCGGTCCGCCGCCGCGCCGCGTCGTTACCGATCGCGGCGCCGATCAGGCTGCCCGCAATCGTCGCTGCATCGTTGCCGCTGCCGGAACCGAACTGGTGACCGACGACGCCACCGATGATCGCGCCGACGAGGGTGCCACCCGCCACGCCGGGGGCCGCATGCCGGGTCGCGTAGTACTCGGTGTCTTCCCAGCACTGCTGTACCGGCATCCTGACCGTCACGTAACGCACGATGGGTCGCGCGCTGACGACATGGGCATAATCGTAGACCGCCCGGCCGCCGCTGTGGTCAGCCGATGCGTTGCTGGAGAATCCGAGCAGCATCGCCGCTGCTGCGAGTCCTGCAAGTGCGCGTTTGCCGTTCATTGTCCTCATCCTTTGCCGTTTTGCGACCGGCCCTCTGCCAGCCTGGGGAAAAGCATAAGTCCGCAGCAATGAACCCTGCCTGAATACGCGGTGAATGCTGCCTTAATGCTGCCAGGTGACTCTCAGCCCACGCGCCGCTTGGCAGACTGCCAGGCCGCCTCGAGTTCATCGAGCGACAGTGCCCGCAGGGAGGCGCCTTGCGCCTCGAGCGCTGCCTCCATATCCCGGAATCGCCGCTCGAACTTGACGTTGGCCCCGTTCAGCGCGTGCTCGGGGTCCACGCCCAGGTGGCGCGCCAGGTTTACGATCGAAAACAGCAGGTCGCCGAACTCGCTCTCCGTCTCGGCAAAGTCTCCCGACGCCACGGCGTCCTCGAGTTCGTCGAGTTCCTCGCGGATCTTCGTGTCGACCCCATGCCGGTCAGGCCAGTCGAAACCGACATGGCCCGCCCGTTTGCCCAGTTTCTCCGCCCGTTTCAGGGCCGGCAGGGCCCGGGCCACGCCAGCCAGCGCGCTCCGGTCCCCGTGCGACGAGCGCTCCTCGGCCTTGATGCTGGCCCAGCTCCCGGGCTGTGGCCCGGCAGCCCGTTGCTCGGCGTCGCCGAATACGTGGGGATGCCGGCGGACCATTTTCTCGCTGATCGCCGCGGCGACGTCCTCGAAATCGAAATACCCCGCCTCTGCCGCCATTCGTGCATAGAAGACGACCTGGAACAGGAGGTCGCCGAGCTCGTCCCTGAGCTCCACCCAGTCCTCACGCGCGATCGCATCGGCGACCTCGTAGGCCTCTTCGATGGTGTACGGCGCGATCGAAGCGAAATCCTGCTCGAGATCCCAGGGGCAGCCCTGATCAGGATCGCGCAGCCGCCCCATGACTTCAAGTAACTTCTGGATAGACTGCATATCTTATTGTTTAGAAATAACTTTTAAAAACTTTTCGATAATAAACGCCGTGGCTCCCCAGATGCGCTGGCCGTCGAAATGGTACTCGACCATCGTCACCTTGCTGCCGTGCAGCTCCCGCTCCACCTGCTTGTGGTTACGGTCATCGAGGAAAAATGCCAGCGGCGCCTCGAACGCACTGGCGACCTCGGTCGTGTCGATATCGAGCTCGAAGCCGCTCTCGACGAGCCCCACGACCGGCGTCACCGCGTAGCCCGTGATCGTCGGCATCGGCCTCAGGTAGCCGATGACCGAAACGAGGTCGCGCGAGAGCCCGACCTCCTCCTCGGTCTCGCGCAGCGCCGTGACCGTGATGTCGGGATCGCCGGCCTCCATGCGGCCTCCGGGAAAGCTGATCTGCCCGGCGTGGGTAGTGAGCTCCGCCGACCGTTCCGTCAGCAGCATCGTGAGATCCCCGGCGCCGTGGTCGACCAGGGGAATCAGGACACCTGCCGGCGTCAGCGTCGCGGTCAGGCGCTCGCGCATCCCGGCCGGCCACGAGTCGCTGCCCAGGGGCATGACGACGTCGAGCGGATCCGCCGGCTCACGGGTGCCGGCAAGGCGTTGGCGCAACTTAGAGGCGGTAATCATCCGCTAGAACTTTATGCCGCCCTCGGTAAGGGCCGCCGGATCGAGCAACCGGTCCAGCTCTTCGTCGCTCAGGTCCGTCATCTCCTTCGCGACGTCTCTCACGGGGCGGCCTTCTGCATAAGCCTTCTTGGCCACTGCGGCCCCGAGTTCGTAGCCGATGAAGGGGTTGAGCGCCGTCACCAGGATCGGGTTGCGCCCCAGAGTGCGGCTGACGTTGGCCTCGTTGACCTCGAACCCGGCGATGGCCTTGTCGGCCAGCAAGCGGCTCGAATTGGCGAGAATCTTGATACTCTCCAGGAGGTTGTGCGCTACGACGGGCAGCATCACGTTCAGCTGAAAGTTGCCGGACTGCCCTGCCACCGCGATCGTGGCGTCATTGCCGATGACCTGCGCGGCAACCATCGCAACGGCCTCCGGGATAACCGGGTTCACCTTGCCCGGCATGATGCTGGACCCCGGCTGCAGCGCCGGCAGCGCGATCTCCCCGATGCCGGCCAGCGGCCCGGAATTCATCCACCGCAGGTCATTGGCGATCTTCATCAGGCTGATCGCCAGCACTCGCAGCTGCCCCGAGACCTCGACAGCGGTATCCTGCGTACCCAGCGCTTCGAACAGCGAGTCCGCCTGCCGAAACTCGATACCGGTCCGCTCACTCAAAAGCACAGCCACCTTGCTGCCGAACTTCGGGTGCGCGTTGATGCCCGTGCCCACGGCGGTCCCTCCCTGGGCCAGCGCGGTCAGTCGGCGCAGCGTGTCCTGCAGCCGCTCGCGGGCATGCTCGACCTGCGCGCGCCAGCCGTCGAGCTCCTGGCCGAAGGTCACGGGCATGGCGTCCATCAGGTGCGTACGACCGGTCTTCACGCAACTCCGCAGCTCATCCGCCTTGTTCTCGAGCACCTCGGACAGGTGTGCCAGCGCCGGCAGCAGGTGATTGTCGATCGCTGTTGCGGCACTCAGGTGCACGCAGGTCGGGATCACGTCGTTGCTGCTTTGGCTCATGTTCACGTGATCGTTGGGATGCACGGCGTATCCCAGCCGAGCGCTCGCCAGGCTGGCGATGACCTCGTTGGCATTCATGTTTGAACTCGTTCCGGAACCCGTCTGGAAGACGTCGACCGGGAAATGCCCGTCGTGCTGCCCCTCGAAGACCTCGAGCGACGCCTTTTGAATGGCGATGGCGATCTCGGACTTGAGCAGGCCCAGCTCCGCGTTCGCCCCGGCCGCCGCCCATTTCACCAGTCCGAGTGCCGAGATGAACTGGCGCGCCATCACCAGGCCGCTCACCGGGAAGTTGTCGACGGCTCGCTGCGTCTGGGCGCCCCAAAGGGCGTCCTCGGGAACCTCCAATTCCCCCATGCTGTCGTGCTCGGTACGGTAGCCTTTCTTGCTCATTGCCTGTCTGTCCGTTGTGCTTTCGATTCTGCCACCGCGGGCCGGGCGCGTAATCCACGCTGGGGCGCTACACTAGGCGGCGCGCGGGCGCGCATGTATCATTCGCGGTTTGCGGGCGCAAGTCTACACTGGTTTCAGTCTCATGAAAGTCTCACCGCTGAAAGCCCTTTCTCCCACCGACGGGCGTTACGCAGACAAGGTCGATGGCCTTCGCGACATATTCAGCGAGTACGGCCTGATTCGGTTCCGGGTTCTCGTGGAAGTGCGCTGGCTCCAGTTTCTTGCCGACGACGACGCTATCCCGGAACTCGGCCCATTGTCGCCGGTGATGAAGGACGTGCTCAACCATATCGTCGATGACTTTTCGCTCGATGATGCCGAGCGGGTGAAGGCAATCGAAGCGACGACCAATCACGATGTGAAGGCAGTCGAATATTTCATCCGGGAGCGCCTCGGCGACGGTCCGGAGACGGCGGCCCTCAAGGACTTCCTGCATTTCGCCTGCACCTCGGAGGACATTAACAACCTCGCCTATGCGCTGATGCTGCGCGCTGCGCGCAACGAGGTCCTCGCACCGTTGATGCGGGACGTTCGGGCCAGGCTGCGCTCGATGGCGCATGAGTATGCCGGGCAACCGATGCTGTCGAGGACCCACGGTCAGCCGGCCAGCCCCACAACCCTGGGCAAGGAGCTTGCGAATGTCGTGGCCAGGCTCGATCGGGTTCAGCAGCAATTCCGCGACGTCGAAATCCTGGGCAAATTCAACGGGGCCGTGGGCAACTTCAACGCGCATGCAATTGCCTATCCGGACGTCGACTGGCCGAGCCTGAGCCACCGGTTCATCGAGTCGCTCGGCCTCGATCCGAATCCCTACACGACGCAGATCGAGCCGCACGACTGGACAGCCGAATACGCCCATGCGCTGATGCGCGGCAACACGATTCTCATCGACTTCTGCCGTGACACCTGGGGCTATATCTCGCTCGGCTACTTCAAGCAGCGAGTCGCGAAGGACGAGGTCGGCTCATCGACCATGCCGCACAAGGTCAACCCCATCGATTTCGAGAACGCGGAAGGCAACCTCGGGATGGCGAACGCGCTGCTCGATCATTTTGCGCAGAAGCTGCCGGTATCGCGGTGGCAGCGTGACCTGACGGACTCGACGGTACAGCGCAATTTCGGCGTGGCCACCGGCTACATCGTCATCGCCATGCAGTCGCTGCTCAAAGGCCTCGGCAAGCTCGAGGTCGACCCCGCCGCGATCCGCGCCGACGTCGACGAAGCCTGGGAGGTGCTCGCAGAAGCCGTGCAGACGGTCATGCGGCGCTACGGAATCCCCGAACCTTACGAGAAGCTGAAGGCGCTGACCCGCGGGCGAGCCGTCACCCGCGAACTACTGCAGGAATTCGTTACGACGCTGGACGTTCCCGATGCCGAAAAACAGCGGCTCCTCGAACTCACGCCCGCCGCCTACGTAGGACTCGCCGCGAAGCTCGCAGCCGACGTCTGAGCCCGGGCAGCGTTCCCGCCGCAATATGTAAAATTCTGCGGCCATTGCCGCAACGCGGCAAACACGCTGAAAACAGTACGTCTCAAAGGATGCGAATCGTTCCCATCGGTCGAAGGACCTGTCAAAACGTGACGCAGTTGGCACTGCCAGAATTTCCCGGCCGGTAATATGGCAGGCCTCCAACAGGTGCGCACACTTTGTCTGACAGCGATCAAAACATGGAAGAAGCCAGGGAAAAAGGCCGTCGCTGGGTTATTTCGACCCGTGAAGAAATGCGCCAGGCCGTTATCGAGGTTGCGAGGGAAGCCCGGCGCAAGGTCTCGATCTTCACGCACGATCTCGAGCCCGGCATCTACGACGACCCCGATTTCCTCGAGGTCATCAAGCGACTGGTCCTGTCACAGACATACGCCAGGGTTCGCGTCCTGATTGCCGACCCGACGCGAGCGATCAAGAGCGGCAACGCGTTCGTCTACCTGGGCCGGCGGTTGAACTCGTACATCGAGTTCCGCCATGTCCGCGAGGACCTGCGAACTCATGCCGAGTCATTCTGCATCGCGGATGAGACCGCGCTGGTCTATCGTTTGCAGGCCGAACGCTGGGAGGGCATCGCTGACACTTACGAGCCCCCCGTTGCCAGGCTCTACGGCAAGATGTTCGACGAGATCTGGCTGGCCAGCGAAGTGGAAACGGAATTCCGGCAACTCGGTATCTGACAAGACTGAGGAATGTACCCGACGGATCTGACAGTCTCCGCCGTCGTCGCGCATGAAGGCCGTTATCTGCTCGTGGAGGAACATGCCACGGGCCGTGCCGTCATCAACCAGCCCGGCGGTCACATCGAGTCCGGAGAGTCTCCGGAGCAGGCCGTGATCCGCGAAGTGTTCGAAGAAACGGGCTGCACCGTCGCCTGCGGCGAACTTATCGGCGTTTACCTCTGGATTCACCCGCAGACGCGTCAGCAGTTCCTGCGGCTGGTTTTCGTTGCCGAGTATCTCGACTGTGACGAGGCCCGCAAGCTCGACGACGGCATAATTGCGCGCCACTGGATGACACGCACCGACCTCGAAGATCGCCGGCAGGCGCTGCGATCACCGGTCGTGCTTCGCTGCGTCCACGACTTTGAAGCCGGCAAGCGCTCGGCCGACCACCTTCTCTCCGGAATGTTGCCGTTACAACAGAACGTCGACGCCGTGCTCGCCAACGCCGACCTCGTGTGAATGCTAAAATTCGCCGGCTATGGCGAATGAGCTCAAAAACCGGCGCGTGATTCTCGGCCTGTCGGGCGGGGTGGACTCTGCCGTTGCGGCGGTGCTGCTCCTGGAAGCCGGCGCCGACGTCCACGCCCTGCACATGACCAACTGGGAGGACGATGACGGCTACTGCAATGCGGCAGCCGACCTCCAGGATGCCCGTCGAATTTGCGAGCAGCTCGGCATCCCGCTGCACCACGTCAACTTCTCCCGCCAGTATCGGGACCGGGTGTTTCAGTACTTCCTCGACGAGTACGCGGCCGGACGCACACCAAACCCCGACGTTCTCTGCAACCGGGAAATCAAGTTCGGCGTGTTTCGCGACTACGCAAAGCGGCTCGGCGGCGAGCTGCTGGCCACCGGCCATTATGCTCGCACCGCGGTCATCGACGGCGCACCCGCTCTGCTCAAGGGCGTGGACCCTGACAAGGACCAGAGCTATTTCCTGCACGCGGTAAGCGCGGAGGCACTCGCTGAGACCGTATTTCCGCTCGGCGATCGCACCAAGCAGGAGGTGCGTGAGATCGCCCGGGACCGGGGGCTCGTCGTGCATGACAAGAAAGACAGCACCGGGATCTGCTTCATCGGCGAGCGGCCTTTCCGGGAATTCCTGAGCACCTACCTGCCCGCCAAGCCGGGCCCAATAGTCACCGTAGATGGCAGGGCGATTGGAGCCCACACGGGGCTGATGTACTACACGCTCGGCCAGCGCCAGGGCCTCGGCATCGGCGGGCTGCGGGATGCAGCGGACGAACCCTGGTACGTCGTCGACAAGGACATCGACCGCAATGCGCTCGTCGTCGACCAGGGCGATACACCATTCCTGTTGAGCAGCGGGCTGCTCGCGCTCGAAACCCACTGGATTGCCGGTCCGCCTGAGCAGCATGACCGGGAGTTCCATTGCAAGGCCAAGGTCCGCTACCGGCAGGCGGACCAGGACTGTTGCGTTCGTCGACTCGACGCCGGCGCCATCATCGAGGTCGATTTCCGGCAGCCGCAGCGAGCCGTCGCGCCGGGTCAGTTCGTGGTCTTTTACGACGATGCGGGCGAGCGCTGCCTGGGCGGGGGCGTCATCGACACGCTGATCCCCGCCAATGCCCAGTGTGAAGCCCGCTCCGCGCTGTCAGATTGCTGAGCCCATGAGCCCAACTTTCGCTATAATGCGCGCCCCTGAGGCCGGACAGGCCTGCACACAAGACGCTCAATCCCGGAGACAGCACAATGAAGGACAGCTTCGGCGCACGTTCGACGCTTGCCGTCGGCAGTAACAGTTTCGAGATCTTCCGCCTCGACGCGATCGAAGACGGCCACGTCGACCGGCTACCCTACTCGCTCAAGATCCTGCTCGAAAATCTGCTGCGCCACGAGGACGGCCGCGACGTCACGCGCGACGATATTCTCGCGCTCGCCAACTGGGACCCAAAGGCCGAACCGGATACGGAGATCTCGTTCACGCCCGGCCGCGTCATCCTGCAGGACTTCACCGGCGTCCCCGCCGTCGTCGATCTTGCCGCCATGCGCGACGCGGTCGTGAAGCTCGGCGGCTCGGCGGACCGGATCAATCCCCTGTCGCCCGCCGAACTCGTGATCGATCATTCTGTGCAGGTCGACAACTACGGCGCAGCCGACGCCCTCGATCTGAACAACAAGATCGAGTTCATCCGCAACAAGGAGCGCTATTCGTTCCTGAAGTGGGACCAGTCGGCCTTCGAAAACTTCCGCGTCGTGCCACCGAACACCGGTATCGTTCACCAGGTCAACCTCGAGTACCTCAGCCGGGTCGTCTTTGACGCCGAGCGCGACGGCGAGCGCCAGGCTTACCCGGACACCGTCGTCGGGACCGACTCGCACACGACGATGATCAACGGCCTCGGCGTACTGGGCTGGGGTGTCGGCGGCATCGAGGCCGAGGCAGCCATGCTGGGGCAGCCAATCACGATGCTGATCCCGAATGTCATTGGCTTCAAACTGACGGGCGCACTCAGGGAAGGCGCGACGGCGACCGACCTGGTGCTTACCGTCACCGAGATGCTTCGCGAGAAAGGCGTAGTCGGCAAGTTCGTCGAGTTCTTCGGGGACGGACTTGCGAGCATGCCGCTCGCTGACCGGGCCACGCTTGGCAACATGTCGCCGGAGTTCGGTTCGACCTGCGCCATCTTTCCGATCGACGGCGAGACTATTCGCTATCTCGAACTGTCGGGCCGTGATCCGGAGCACGTGACACTGATCGAGGCCTATGCCAGGGAACAGGGCCTGTGGCGGCATGACGGGGCGGCCGATGCGGTTTACAGCGACACCCTGGAGCTCGACATGAGCTCGGTAGAGCCCAGCATCGCGGGCCCGAAGCGCCCGCAGGACCGCATCGCCTTGAGCGCCGCGGACAGCACCTACCGGCGGCACCTCGAAACCGCGGTCGCCAACCGCGAGGGCGGCGGTTCCGCGACAGTCAGCGTGGATGGCGACAGCTTCGAAATTCGCGACGGCGCCGTGCTGATAGCCGCCATCACGAGCTGTACGAACACGTCCAACCCGGCGGTGATGGTGGCGGCCGGATTGCTGGCGCGTAACGCGCATGCAAAGGGACTCAGGACCAAGCCCTGGGTCAAGACCAGCCTCGCGCCGGGATCCCGGGTCGTCACCGACTACCTGCAGAAGTCCGGCCTCATCGACGACCTCGATGCGCTCGGCTTCTACACGGTCGGCTATGGCTGTACGACCTGCATCGGCAATTCGGGCCCGCTGAAGCCCGCGATCGAGGCCGCCGTCAAGGAAGGGGACATCGTCGGCACCAGTGTGCTATCCGGCAACCGCAACTTCGAGGGCCGTATCCACCCGCTCGTGCGCATGAACTTCCTGGCGTCTCCGCCGCTGGTCGTGGCCTATGCGCTGGCCGGCAATCTCGATGTAAACCTGCTGACCGACGCGCTCGGCGAGGACAAGGACGGTAACCCCGTCTACCTCAGGGACATCTGGCCAATCCAGGCCGAGATCCACGAGATGATCGCGGCCAATATCGACTCAGCCATGTTCAAGTCGAGCTACGGGAGTGTCTTCGCCGGCGACGACAACTGGAACGCGATCAGTGCCCCCGCGGGCGAGATCTACACCTGGGACGAGACCTCGACCTATGTCAAGAACCCGCCGTATTTCGAGGGCATGACGCTCGAGACTGCGCCGGTGACGGACATCCATGGCGCCCGCGTTCTCGCCCTGCTCGGCGACTCGGTGACCACCGATCACATTTCGCCGGCGGGCAGCATCGCGATCGACAGCCCCGCCGCGGAGTACCTGCAGGCCAATGGCGTCAAACCTGCCGACTTCAATTCCTACGGCTCCCGCCGCGGCAACCACGAAGTCATGATGCGCGGCACGTTCGCCAACATCCGCCTGCGTAACCGCCTCGCCCCCGGCACGGAGGGCGGCTGGACTCGTCATCAACCGAGTGGCGAGCAGATGACGATCTACGACGCCTCGTTGCGCTACAGGGATGAAGGCACGCCGCTGGTCGTCCTGGCGGGCGCCGAATACGGCACCGGCTCGTCGCGCGACTGGGCCGCAAAGGGCACCTTGCTCCTCGGCGTCAGGGCCGTCATCGCCAGTAGCTTCGAGCGGATCCATCGCTCGAACCTGATCGGCATGGGCGTACTGCCGCTGCAATTCCGGGACGGCGAGGATGCCGAGTCGCTGGGCCTGAGCGGGGCAGAGACGTTCGACATCGAGGGCCACACCGATCCCGCCGCGAAGACCGTCACGGTGACGGCGACACCGGCTGCAGGCGACCCGATCGTCTTCGAGGCCAGGGTCCGCATCGATACGCCGAAGGAGCGCGATTACTTCGAACACGGCGGCATCCTGCACTACGTGCTGAGGCAACTTGCTGCCTGACGGTCCCGCAGCTGCTTTGCGCCAGGCGCGCCACGTCTGCGTGCTGACGGGTGCCGGGATCTCCGCCGAAAGCGGCGTGCCCACGTTTCGCGAGGCGCAGTCCGGGCTATGGGAGCGCTACGACCCGATGCAGCTGGCGACGCCCGAGGCCTTCCTCGAGGATCCGGCCCTGGTCTGGCGCTGGTATCGCTGGCGGCGTGAACTCGTCGCGCAGGCCGAACCCAACCCGGGTCACCGGGCGCTCGTGCGCCTCGCCGAGCGGGTCCCACGCCTGACTCTCGTCACCCAGAATGTCGACGGACTCCACCAGCGCGCCGGCAGCGAGGGCGTAATCGAGTTTCACGGCAACCTGTTCGTCAACCGCTGTTTCGTCGAGGGCTGCGAGGTGGCTTGTGCCGAGGACGATGAGCAGCCAAGCTGTCCGGGCTGCGGAGCGCCGGCCCGTCCCGGCGTCGTCTGGTTCGGTGAGGCGATCCCCGAGCAAGCGCTCAATGCCTCGTTCGCGGCCGCCGCCGATTGCGACGTGTTCCTCTCGGTCGGCACATCGTCACTGGTCTACCCTGCCGCCGGCCTGGCCCGCCTGGCCGCCGAATCCGGCGCAACGGTCATCGAAATCAACCCGAACCCGACCGAAATGTCGTCACGATTCCATTACGCGATAGCCGAGAACGCCGGGTCCGCGCTGCCGGAACTGGTAGACTCTGTTGGTGTCTGAACAGTATCCCGGTTTGGGACAGAGGCCGTGCAGGAAAAAACCGCTGCTGCAATCCTGAAGAAACCGCTTTGGGCGAAGATATCGCTCTGGTCGCTCGGCGCGATCGCGGTCGTGTTCATCGTGTTGATGATTTACTGGTCGCGAACGCCGGATATTTTCTGGGTTAATCACACGGTCCATGATGATCGCGTCGTCGTCGGTTATTCGACGACCGACACGCTCATCCGCGTCGCCGAGACCCTGCTGGAGAAACCCGGCGGCTACCTCAGCAACGACCGTACGCCGCCCAGCGTCTTCCTCGACAATATGCCGAACTGGGAGTTCGGCGTGTTACAGCAGATACGCGACCTGGCGCGCGTCATTCGCAACGACTACAGCCGCAGCCAGTCGCAGTCCAAGGAGGACCCGGACGTCTCGGAAGCCGAGCCGAGGTTCTTTTTCGACAACAACTCCTGGATCCTGCCACGCTCGGAAGCCGAATACCGGGACGCTATCAATGGCTTCAAGCGCTACCGGGACCGACTCATCGGCGCAGGCGAAACCGAGGCGCAGTTTTATGCCCGCGCCGACAACCTCCGCGAATGGCTCGCCCAGGTGGAGAAACGGCTGGGCAGCCTCACACGCCGGCTCGGCGACAGCGTTGCGACGACCCGCATCAACGAAAGCCTGGCCGGGGACCCGGCGGCCGATGCCACCACGGTCCAGCCGGACGTCGTCAACGTGCGGACTTCCTGGTTCGAGGTGGACGATATCTTCTTCGAAGCTAGTGGGACCGCATGGGCGCTCGTGCACTTCTTCCGGGCGGCCGAGTTCGATTTCGAAGCCGTCCTTGCGGACAAGAACGCCGAGGCGAGCGTGCGCCAGATCATTCGCGAACTCGAAGCCAGCCTGCAGCCGCTGGGTTCACCGGTAATACTCAACGGCAGCGGCTACGGCTTCTTCGCGAACCACTCGCTCGTGATGGCCAATTACCTTGCGCGCGCCAATGCCGCCGTTATCAACCTCAGGGAATTGCTCGACCAGGGCTGATCCCTCCCGCTCAGTACATCCCCAGCCAGGCCGGGATAGCCTGCCACGCATTGCTGAGGTCTTTGTCCAGCGCCCGATAATCGGGCTCGTACCGCGCAACGCGTTGCCAGAATCGCCGGGAGTGATTCATGTGGTGAGCGTGGCACAACTCATGGATCATCAGGTAACGCAGTAACTCGGGGCGCAGAAAGAGCAGGCAGTAGTTGATGCTGATCGTGCCTCGCGCCGAGTGCGAGCCCCAGCAGGTCTTCTGCCCACGGACATGCATGGACTTGTAGGGGCTGTCGGTGAGCACGGCCAGCTGCCTGAGGCGCGGTTCGAAATCGCGCTTCGCGACCGATGCCAGCCAGCGCTTCAAAGCGGCCACGCAGAGCTTGTCTTCGCCGGTGCGGCCGCTCAGGACGAGCGTATCCGCGCCATTGCGGTAGCGCACCGTGGACGCTTCGGAACGCCGCTCGTAGCGCACACGGTACTCCCTGCCCACCGCGGGCAGCGAGATGCGGTTGGGCAGCATGAAGGGCTCGGGCGGCAGCTCGCGCGCAAACGACGCCCGCGATTTCGCGATCCAGTCGCGGTGCTCTTCGACGAAAGCCTGCACGTCAGCAGCCCGCGTGCGCCGGGGCACGACGACCTCGACCCGACCGCGCGGATAAACCCTGATGGACAGCCGACGGGCGCGCGCGCTCTCCCGCACGGAAAAGCCCGGCGTATCGCCGGGCTCTTCGCAATCGGCAAAAAGGCCGAGTTGTCTGGCCGCTCGCTGCACGAGCGCTATTGTACGGCCGTTGGCGCCTGCCGCGAAAGTTGGCTAGGGGCGCTCGCCCTCGAAGCGCACGGCATCATCCATCGACATGGCTCCCTCGACGCCGCCGACTTCCGCAGTCGCGCTGATATACAGCTTGACTTCGCGCTCGAGCCGGATGACGCCACCGACGGTCGAACCCGGGCCGATAATGATCTCCGGGGTGCGCGACGACTTGTTGCCCCAGCTCCACGTGCCGGGCTTCTCGACGACGAGATCACCCTCCAGGACGGCGCCATCCTCGAGCTCGACATTGCCATTGACGGTGCTCAGGTTGCCGCCCGCGCGACTTCCCGTCAGCGTGATATCACCATTGACGTTACGGATGTCGCCCGTGAGCTCGCTGCCTTGCTCCAGCGTGATGCGGCCGTTGACGGCCTCGATACTGCCGCTGGCCGACGAGTCCCGGCCCAGGCTGACCGAGCCGTTCACCGTCTCGAGACTGCCGGCTGTAACGCCGTTGCCGATCGACAGGCTGCCGTTCACTGTGTTCGCGTTTTCCACTTTGGCATTGTCGCCGATGCGAATCTTGCCGTTGACCGTGTTTAGGTTGCCCGTGACGGTCGCGCCCTCGCCTACCGTGATGCTGCCGTTGACGGAACTCTCACCATCGGATTCTGCGCCAGGCGCGATCTTGATACTCTTGTTGACGCTGGCCCCGTAGACCGGCACCGAAAGTAGCATCGCCAGCAAGCCGATCGTGAACGCACTCTTGATCAAAAATTTGCTCATCATCAATTCCCGTGGACTTCAGGTACTCTTTAGATACCGCTAACGCCAAAACGGTTGCAAGGATTTTCCGATGACCCACCCGCTCGTCGACATTGGCGCCAACCTGACCCACGACAGCTTCGACAACGACCGCGATGGAGTGATGCAGCGTGCGCGGGACGCCGGGGTGATCAAGATGGTCGTCACCGGGGCCAGCGACCAGGGCAATCTCGATGCCGCGGCGCTCGCCGCGGCGCACCCCGGCCTCCTGTACGCCACGGCCGGCGTCCACCCGCACCACGCGAAGGACTACGACGCCTCCAGCGAGGAGCGGATCCGCGAACTCGCGGCAAAGGACGCCGTCGTCGCGGTCGGCGAGTGCGGCCTCGACTATTTTCGCAATTTTTCGCCGCGGGAAGCCCAGCTCGAGGCCTTCAGGTCCCAGCTCCGGATCGCGGCGGACACCGGCCTGCCGGTCTTTCTGCATCAGCGGGACGCGCACGACGACTTTGTCGAAGTGCTCGAGCCCATGCTGCCGAAACTTTCGCGGGCGGTCGCACACTGCTTTACCGGCGAACACGAATCCCTCCGGGAGTACCTGGCGATGGGCCTGTGGATTGGCGTGACAGGATGGATCTGCGACGAGCGCCGCGGCCAGCACCTGCACGACATCGTGCACCTGGTCCCGGACGACAGGCTCATGATCGAGACGGATGCGCCCTACCTGTTGCCGCGAACCCTGTCGCCGCCACCCAGTACGCGACGCAATGAGCCGGCCTTCCTGACCGAGGTGTTGCGAGTCGTGGCCGAAGCGCGCGGGCAAAGCGAAGCGCATGTCGCCCGCATCACGACCGGCAACGCGACGCGTTTCTTCGAACTGGATTGAGCGGCCCTCGAGCCGTTGCCGATCAGTTCAGCGCCGCCTTGCGAACCCGCTCCCAGTGCGGCTTGAAGGCCTCGAGCTTGAATCTTGCAGCGGCCTTGTCCGGCTCACCGAATTGCTCGAGTAGCGTATCGAGGTCGGAAACATGCTCCGGCGTGCCCTTGGTGAATTCCGCATCGTCGAGAAACAGCAGCCGGCCCTCGACAGGCACCTCGCGAATGATATACCGCAAGGCGGCCACGCGATCGTAGAGCGCGGCCTGGGGGTTCGGGAACGTGTAGCGGCGCTCATCGCTGATCACGGTCCACTCCTGCATCTTGTCGCTTCCGAAAACGATGCCCGCGACATCCTTGATGTCGACGACGAGCAGGCCGCGTGACGTCAGCAACAGGTGGTCGATCTGGATCTCCCCGTCATCACCGTTCGGAATGATCAGGCCGTCGATACGGTCGTGGCTGATCTCGTCCAGGATACGCTGCAGGCGATTACCGCCGCGGCGGCGATAGATGAGCCAGGCGAGCAGCAGCAGCGCCACTGCCAGCAGGGGTATCAGCCATTGCAGATGCTCATCCAAAATACTGCTCCAGGGCTGCCGCCAGCCGGTCCAGGCCGGGCTCGATCGACACCGAACGGCTCGGCCGGGACAGGATAGCAGAGAGCTCCTCGGGGAGCGGCACCGTTGCGTCGATAAGCGGCTCGACGATGGTCTCGAACTTGGCGGGATGCGCAGTAGCCACGAGCAACCAGTCGCTACCCGAGCGTACCGCTTCGTCGAGCTGACGCCATGTGTGAATCGCAGTGGCGGTGTGCGGGCAGGCGGCCAGGCCGAACTCGGCGTAGTCGCGGCGGATTTCCTCGCTGATGCGGTCATCGTCGACGGCAAGCACGCCAAGCCGCTCGCGTAGCACATCGGCCTCACCAATCAGGCTGCGCAGGCGCTCCATGTTGCTCGGGTCACCGACATCCATGGCCGAAGCCAGCGTTTGCACGCTCGCCCTCGGTACCCACTCGAGGGTTTCGAAGTAATCGGGAATGGTCCGGTTGGCGTTCGTGGCAAGCACGATGGGGCCGATCGGCAGACCCATCTCCCGGGTCATGATGCAGGCCAGGGCGTTGCCGAGGTTGCCGGTAGGGATCACGAAACCCGGCGCATTCCCGGTCTCGCGGTAGTGCCGCAGGCTGGCGTCGGCATAGTACGTCGCCTGCGGAAGTAAGCGCCCGATATTGATGCTGTTGGCGGAGCTGAAGCGGTGCTTTGCGCACAGCGCCGCGTCGCCCATCGCGCCCTTGACGAGGGCCTGGCAGTCGTCGAAGGCCCCATTGACGGACAGCGACAGTACATTGTCGCCCCAGCAGGTCAGCTGGTGCTCCTGCCTTGCCGAGACACGTCCCGCCGGAAACAGGACCACGACCCGCATCCCCGGCCGCCCGTCGAAGGCGGCGGCAACGGCGCCCCCGGTGTCGCCGGAAGTGGCGACGAGTATCGTCAGCGGTGCTCCCTCATCGCCTTCGAGACGGGTCAGGCACGCCGCGAGAAACCCGGCCCCGACGTCCTTGAAGGCGGCGGTCGGTCCATGAAAGAGTTCGAGCAGGGCGGCGTGGCCGTGGGTGCCGGGCAGGGGCACGGTCGGAATCGGGAAGCTGAAGGTCTCGTTCAGGATCGCGCGGAGATCGCCCGCCAGCGAAGAGTCGGAAAAGAACGGCCGCAGCAGGTTCTCGGCCACCTCGGGCAGCGTGGCGGCGGTCTCGAAATCATCAGCGGCGAACGAGGGTAATTCGGCAGGCAGGTAGAGCCCACCATCATCGGCGATGCCGTTGACCAGTGCCTCGTCGAGGCTGGCGGCCCGGCCGCCACGGGTACTCACGAACAGCACGGTCAGGGCTCCAGGAAGGCTCCGGGCGCATCCAGCGGACTCACCCACGACTCGCACTCGATGCCCTGGGCGCGACAGGCCTGTTCCATGCCGACAGCGAGATTTCGTGCCCTGCCTGTCTCGCAAAACGCGAACATGCTCGGGCCACTGCCCGACAGGCTGAAGCCGAGTGCGCCGGCGCGCTCCGCCGCCTCGCGAACCGCATCGAAACACGGCACCGCCGCCGAGCGCTGTGGCTCGATGATGACGTCCTTCAGGGTCTTGCCGATCAGGTCGATGTCATTTGCGGCACAGGCGGCAATGAACCCGGCGAGATAGCCTTGCTGGCTCAGCCATTGCTCCATCGTGTAGCCCCGGGCCAGCCCGCGCCGTGCCTGGGCCGTGTCGACGCGCAGGTTCGGGTGAATCAGCACCGCGCTGACACCTTTCGGCGTCGGCAGCTGCACGGTTGCGGGCAGCAGCACCCGGGGACACAACACGAGACCGCCGAGCAGGCTGGGCGCGACATTGTCGGCGTGCAGACCGCCGCTGGCGTAGCGCTCACCCTCGAGTGCGTACGGCAACAGGCGCTCGCTCGGCAGCGGTTCGTCGAGCAGCGCATTGACCGCGACGACGGCTGCAACCGCGGACGCGGCGGAACTGCCCATCCCGGATTGCAGGGGAACGCCCTTATAGATCCTGAGCACGGCGCCGCCCTCCCCGCCGTGCGCATCCCAGAGCGCCTGCGCCGCGATCGAGCCCGTGTTCTCTGACGGCTCTGCCGACAGGTAGGGATGCGGCTCGCCATCGAGGCCGCGAACCTCGGCGAGACTGATGCCGGGCACGGCAGTGCGTTCGGCATGGACGCGGTCACCCACACCCGCGAGGGCCAGGCCCAGCATGTCGAAGCCGACGGCCAGGTTGCCGATCGACGCGGGCGCGAAGGCGGTAACGCCGTCAGACATAGCCCTGGCCCGTGCTGAGGAATTTTGCAAGGCGCAACAGGTCGGCAAATACGCCTGCCGCCGTGACTTCAGGGCCGGCGCCCGGCCCCTGGACGACAAGCGGGTTTGCTGAGTAGCGCTCGGTCTCGAACTGGACGATGTTATCGGTCAGGTTGATGTTCGAAAACGGATGCTCGGCTGCAATCGCCTCCAGCCCGACACTCGCGTTCCCCTGCGCATCGAGCTGGGCCACGTAGCGAAGCCGCTTGTTGTCCGCGCTCGCCTTGCGGTAGAGGCCGTCGACCTCGTCGTCGTGTTCGGACAGCCGGTCGAGAAACTCATCGACCGGGCAATCCCTGAGCGATTCCGGCACCAGGCTCTGGATCGGGAAGTCCCCGATCTCGACCGCCTGGCCCATTTCACGCGCGAGGATCGTGAGCTTGCGCGCGACGTCCATGCCGGAGAGGTCGTCACGGGGATCGGGCTCCGTGTAGCCGCTGTCTTTCGCCGCGCGGACAATCTTCGAGAATGGCACGGACCCGTCGTAGACATTGAAGAGGTACGCAAGGGTACCGGAGAAGATGCCCCGTACCGAGCGGACGTCATCACCGGTGTGTATCAGGTCGCAGAGCGTATCGATGATGGGCAGGGCCGCGCCGACGGTCGTCTCGTAGAAATAATGCGCGCTGCCCTTGTCGGCGGCATCCTGCAAGGCGCGGTAATCGGCGTAGGGCCCGCTGAAGGCTCGCTTGTTCGGCGTAATGACGTGCACGCCGTCCGCGAGCCAGCCGGCGTATCGCGATGCGATATGCTCGCTCGCCGTGCAATCGATGATCACCGCGTGCGGCAGGTGCTCCGGGTTCACGTGCTGCTCGAAGACCTCCAGGTCGGCGTCGACCGCATGCTTTTCGAAATCCGCCTGCCAGCCGTCGAGGCCGATCCGCGGTTCGCCCAACAGCATCTTTCGCGAGCGCGCGATCGCCCGGACTCTGAGGTCGAGATTGAACTGCTGCTCCAGCCGGTCGCGTTGCTTCTCGAGCTGCCGAAGCAGCGCGGCGCCGACCGTGCCCGGTCCGATCACGCCGATCGACAAGGTCTTGGACGACAGGTAGAAGCCGGAGTGCGCCGCACGCAGCGCCCGCGTCGCCTCGTCCGAGTCGACGACCGCCGAGATATTCCTTTCCGACGAGCCCTGCGCGATAGCCCGAACGTTGATTCCCGCGCGTCCCAGCGTGCCGAAAAAGCGCCCCGCTACGCCCGGCGTGCCGGCCATCCCGTCGCCGACGACGGCCACGATGCTTTGGGCATCCGTGACGTCGACGCTCTGGATCTGCCCGCTGTGCAGCTCGACGGCGAACTCGTCCTTGATCACCTGGCGTGCACACGCCGCCACGTCCTGCGGCACCGCGATACAGATCGAGTGCTCCGAGCTGGCCTGTGAGATCAGCGTGACCGAGACGCCGGCGTTCTTGAGCGCCGCGAACAGGCGATCCGCGGTGCCGGGAACGCCGATCATGCCCGACCCCTCGAGGTTGACCAGCGCCATGCCGCTGATCGCGGTGATGCCCTTGATATCGTCCGCCGACGCGGCGCCCGCGGATATTCGCGTGCCCGGGTGTTCGGGATTGAAGCTGCTTCGGATGACAACCGGGATGTCGTTATGGATCGCCGGGCCGAGCGTCTGCGGGTGTATTACCTTGGCCCCGAAATAAGCCAGCTCCATAGCCTCGTTGTAGGTCATCTGCTCGATGACGCGGGCCTCGGGAACCCGGTTGGGGTCGGCGCTCATGATCCCGTCAACATCGCTCCAGATGGTCAGCTCCGATGCATCGCTCAGCGCCGCGAAGATGGCGGCAGAGTAGTCGCTGCCGTTGCGGCCCAGGGTGGTCTGCAGGCCAGCCTCATCGGCCGCGATGAACCCTGTGATGACCGCGATGCCCTTGAAGTCGTTGGCGATATTCTCGTGGAAACGGGACTGCGACGAAGGCCACTGGACGGTCGGCCCCAGCTCGGTCTGGCTGACCGTCAGCACCTTGCGGGCATCGATCCAGGTGCCCCCGCGCTGCGGCGACGCCTGCCCCAGGTGGGCGGCGAGCAGGCGCGCAGACCAGATCTCGCCATAGCCGGCCACGACGTCCCGACTCCGCTGCGGCGCGGCGCGGACGAGCGCAACGGCTCTCAGCACGTCCCGGATGTCCTCGGCGTCCGCCGCCCAGGCATCCAGCACCGTCGCAAGTCCGTCGCCCGACAGCAGAGTTTTCGCAGTAGCGGCGTATCGCTCGCCCAGTGCGTCGAGGTGCTCGTTGAAAGTCGAGTCGTCCTGCGCGGCGAGATCGACCAGCTCCAGCAGCGCATCCGTCATGCCGCCCATCGCCGAAACGACGACGCCCATGCGCGGGTCCTTTCGTGCCAGCATTAAAGCCGCAACGCGGCGAAAACAGTCGGCGTCGGCGAGACTGCTGCCGCCGAACTTGTGAATTTTCCAGCTGTTGTCCAAGCGTTGTCGACCTGCGCGAAAACGGTGAATGATAGCCGCTGAGCTGACTGCCGTCGCCTGTTTTAGATGAAACCGTATCGACGCGCCCAAAAGAAAATGGTGGGGCGTGTAGGGATCGAACCTACGACCAGTCGGTTAAAAGCCGAATGCTCTACCTCTGAGCTAACGCCCCGCACCAGGGCCTGTGGCGGTCGCCACCGGGATGCCGGCGGCATGATACCGAACCGCCGCCAAATGACAAGCCGAATCGCGAGCCCCTCAGACCCCTTCGGAGTCCATGCGTTGCAGGTACTGCCCTGCGAGTCTCGCCGCGGTCGTCTCCGGGTAGTCCGCCTGCACCCGCGTGAGTGTTACCCGTGCCGCCTCCCAGCGCTTCAGGCTGTAGTTGCAGTAGCCCATTTTCAGCAGCGCATCCGGCACCTTGCGGGACTGCGGGTACTCGTCGATCACGAGCTGGAAATCGGCCAGGGCCTGCTCGAAACGGTCGGATGCGTAGTAAGACTCGGCAAGCCAGTAC
Source organism: Woeseiaceae bacterium (assembly GCA_041572475.1). Taxonomy (GTDB): domain Bacteria; phylum Pseudomonadota; class Gammaproteobacteria; order Steroidobacterales; family Woeseiaceae; genus UBA1847. The sequence continues at coordinate 3,898 of JBFFSI010000017.1, read as the reverse complement.
TGTGCGTTATCAGCGAGTTCGCTGCCGGGAAATTCGACCAGGAACTGCTGAAACGCCTTCGCCGCCATGTCGTAGCGCTCCTCCCGCAACATCTCGAGCGCCACCTGGTAGTTGTCGCGGTCCGAGCCATCCGGTATCGGCAGCTGCCCCGGCGGCAGCGTGCCGCCGTCGAGCACATTAGCCGCTCCACGCCCCTGCAGGCTGCTTTCGAGGCCCTGGATGCGTGCATCAAGGTCTGCGTACAACACGCGCTGACGATCCGCCGTTTCCTCGGCGTCGTAGCGCAGCGTCTCCGTCTCGCCCTGCAACTGGTCCGCCCTGCGTTCGAGGACGGAGACCTGCTGCGTCATCTGCGCGAGACTCTGGTTATTGACGACTCTCTCGATGTTCTCGAGCCGCCGCTCCAGTTGATTCAGCTTGACCAGCACCGGGTCCTCGGACGCCGGCGGCTGCAGCAGCTCGCAGCCACCCAGTCCGAGGGCCAGGCACATGATCAGCGTTCTCTTGAGGATCATCGCGTTGCCGCCGCGCTCAGTTCGAGTACTTGAACTCGACGCGACGATTTTGCGAATACGCATCCTCTGTGCTGCCGAAAGCAACCGGCCGCTCCTCGCCGAAGCTCACCGTCGAGATCTGGGAAGCCGACGCGCCCTGGATCAGCAGCATGCGACGGACCGTCTGGGAGCGACGCTCGCCGAGGCCGATGTTGTACTCGCGCGAACCGCGCTCGTCCGCGTGGCCCTCCAGCCGCACGCTCAGCTGCGGGTTATTGGCGAGCTGCATCGCGTGGCGGGTGACGGTGTCGGCATCCTCAGGCCGGAGTTCCGACGAATCGAAATCGAAATAAATGACATCGGCCAACTCGCCGGCGGACGGGTCGTCGCCGAAGAACTCTCCCTCACCCATCCCGCTGTCCCCGACAGCGCCGGTGTCGGCGCCCCTGTCGCTGGCGTCGTCATACGTCGTGTCGCTCGGATCGGGGTCCGGAATGTCCTGCGACGCGCAGCCGATCAGCAGCGCCACAGCCATGAAAACAACCAGGGTCTTGAAGTTCATCATCGTAAAATTCCTTGCAAGTAGCTTGCGCTAAAACTCTATTTAAACAGAAGGTTAAAAGAAAAAATTAATCCATATTATTAGTTTATTCAAAAGCGCTGGAACGGCGACCAGACCGGTTCCCGAACATCGGCCTGACCGGAGGTCAGCCGCTGCCGGATCAGTCCGTCAGCCGTCACGCTCTCCAGTACCCCGTTTCCGCCCTGGCGCGTCGCGTAGATCAACGTGTCGCTGTTCGGGGCGAAACTGGGAGATTCGTCCTGGCGTCCGGTCGATAGCACCAGCAAGTCCTTGCGCTCCAGGTCCATGACAGCGATCCGGTAATTGCCGCGATCGAGGTGCACCATCGCGAGCTTGGAACCATCCGGGGACAGGCGCGGACGGGCATTATAACTGCCCTCGAAGGTCACGCGCTCGGGTGTTCCGCCGTCCACGGGCACCCGGTAGATCTGGGGGCCGCCGCTGCGGTCCGACGTAAAGTAGATATACCGGCCGTCGGGAGACCAGCTGCCCTCGGTATCGATCGCGCGGTGCGTCGTGAGACGCCGGGCCTGCCGCGTGTTGACGTCGAGCACGTAGATATCGAGGTTGCCGTCGATGCCGCCCAGGGTAACCACGAGCTGCCGGCCGTCCGGCGAGAAAGCCGGCGCGCCGTTGATGCCCGGCTTGCGGGACACCTCGATGAAATTGCCGGTGCGTAGCGTCTGGATCCGTATCGACGAGCGATTGCCGTCGAACGACACGTACGCGAGTCGGCGGCTGTCGGGCGACCAGGCCGGCGACATGATCGGGTTGTCGTCCTCCATGATCTTGTACTCGTTCTCACCGTCCTGGTCGGCAACGTACAGCGAATACAGGCGACCATCACCGCGCTGCTCGGCCGTCACGTAGGCCACCTTGGTGTCGAAGACGCCTTTGATACCTGTCAGCTCCTCGTAGATCATGTCGGCAGCCCTGTGGGCGGCGCGGCGCATCGTGCCCCGGCTGGCCGGCATCCGGTAGCCGAGCAGCCGTTTGCGCCCGTACACGTCGAACAGCTCGAACTGCATCGTGTACGCGTTATCGCCGTTTTGGGTCAAGCGGCCGACGACCACGGCCTCGACGCCGAGGATCGACCAGTCGTCGAAATCCACGTCGACGCCGGTCGTCGGCGTCTGCAGCATGTTCTCGACCGCAATCGGCGCGAAACGGCCGCTGCGCGTCAGGTCTGCGCTGATCACCCCGCTCACGTCCACCGGCGCGGCGCCGCCACCGCCCTCGAAGCCGAATGGCACAATGGCAATGGGCCGCCGCTTGATGCCCTCGGTAATGACAATGTCCAGCGCGGCGTCCGCCGTCCCGGTCACGAGAATCGAAAGCAATGCGAGAAAGCCAGCTGTTTTACGCACGAGTACCTCTTCGAGTTGCTGCCAGGCCTATTCGTCAGGCCTGAATATTAACCTGATATCCCGGTCGAATACGCTCGGATCTGCCGGTTGCGGCAGCGGCGATGCGCGGTGCACCGCCGCTACGATTGACTGCCGGACCGCCGAGTCCGCGTTGCAGCTGCCGATGTTCACCGAGACCACGTCGCCGCCCGGCAACTGCTTGATGTTGACGACGCATTCGATGCCGGCCGTGGCGGTCGGCGGCTTGACCCAGTTGCGGCTGATGCGCTGCTGGATCGCGAACATGTAGGCGGCCTTCGCGTTGGCCTGCATCGCCTGCAGTCGGTTGCTCTCGGCCTCGGCCTCGGCGCGCCGGCGCTCGTTCTCGAGCCTCTGGCGCTCGATTTCCAACTGCCGCTGGCGCTCGGCCTCGATGCGCCGCCGCTCTTTTTCGGCCTCTTCGTCGGCCTTGCGACGGCGCTCGGCTTCCAGCTCGGCCTGCCGCCGGCGTTCCGCCTCCTCCTCGGCCTTGCGCTTGCGCTCCGCCTCCTCCTGCGCCAGCCGGTTCAGGCGTTCCTGCTCGATGCGCTGGTCCTCGAGCCGCTTCTGCTCTTCGGCCCGGATCCGCTCTTCCTCGGTGATGACCGGCTCGGGCGGCGGCGCCTCCTCCTTCGGCGGAATGACGACCGCGTTATCGGTTACCAGGGTTCCCTTGATGGCCAGTGGCATCGCCGGAGTCACGCGCTCGCCGAAGTCGAAGGCGACCAGCAAGGAACCGAACACGAGGACGTGCAGCAGCACGGCCATCGAGACGGGAATCACATTGCGATCGTCCTGAACCAAGTCGGTCTGCCTATTCGGGGACGGGATACGTATCCAGAGGGTCCGTTACGAATCCGACCGTTTCCGCGCCGCCTTGTTGCAACAACACCATGGCCCCGACGACATTACCGTAGGGCACGGACCGGTCCGCCTTGACGAGGATCGGCGTGTCGGGGTTGCTGCGCATTACCTTGCCGACATTGGCGACGATCTCCTTTGCCGTCTTCGGTTCGTCTTCGTCGTCGCCGACGCTGATGTAGAGATTGCCCTCGGCGTCGACGCTGAGCACGAACGGCTCCTGGTTGTCCGCGTCCGATATGGGCTCGGCACCTGCCTTCGGCAGCTCGACCTCGATACCCTGCGTCAGCAGTGGCGCCGTGACCATGAAGATGACCAGCAGCACCAGCATCACGTCGATGTACGGCACGACGTTGATTTCGCCCATGAGCTTGCGCTTCTGCAGTGCGGTCGGCATGTCAGCCTCCTTTCCTGCGCGCGTGGCGCTGCAGGATGCTCGAGAACTCTTCCTTGAAACCGTCGTAGCGGTACTCGAGACGCACCACCTTGTCGGCGTAGCGGTTGTAGGCGATGACCGCCGGGATGGCCGCAAACAGCCCCATCGCGGTCGCGATCAACGCCTCGGCAATCGGCGG
>JBFFSI010000016.1:0-45701 GCA_041572475.1 Woeseiaceae bacterium | reverse complement strand
TGCGACATGGTAACGGAAAGGCCAAGTGAAGTTCACACAGGAAAACTCCGGCGCTCTCACTGTGCGCAGCGTCTCCGCCGACGCGATCCGCGTCGGTGACCGCGCTTACGACCGGACCATCGCCATGACTGCCCGCAGTGTCATCGACAGCTGGCCGGACAAGGCGGTCGCCGAGCTCAATGAGGACGACTTCGCACCGCTGCTCGAAGAGCAGACCGAAGTGCTGATCCTCGGTACCGGCGCCCGCAACGTCTTCCCGCCGCGCGAGCTGACTTTCGCGATGGCGCGCCGCGGCATCGGCCTCGAGGTCATGGACAGCATGGCCGCTGCCCGCACCTTCAACGTACTCGCGGCCGAGGGCAGGCAAGTCGCCGCGGTGCTCTATCTCTGAGCCGTGAACGAGATTACCTGGGACGATTTCGAGAAGGTCGAATTGCGGGTCGGCCGGGTCGTGCTCGCGCGGGAATTCCCGGAGGCGCGCAAACCCGCCTACGTGCTCGAGATCGACTTCGGGCCCGAGATCGGCATGCGCAAGTCGAGCGCCCGGATCACGGACCTCTATGCCGTGGATGAGTTGCCAGGCAAGCTCGTCGTCGCCGTGGTGAATTTCCCGAAGAAGCAGATCGGCCCGCTGATGTCCGAGTGCCTGGTCACCGGGTTCCACGACGCCGACGGCAGGGTCGCCTTGTGCACACCCGAGTTCGACGTGCCGCTGGGGACACGACTGCTGTAGCCGGTATGCAGCCCGGCGCCCGGGTCAGTCCAGGATCACGTCCCCCGAGATCCCGTGGCTCTCCATCATCGCGCGCAGGCTCTGCAGAGCGTCCAGCTGGATCTGGCGCACACGCTCGCGCGTTACCCCGATCTCCTCGCCGATCTGCTCCAGCGTCGAGCGGCGGTGGCCGTGCAGGCCGAAGCGGCGCTCGAGGACTGCTCGCTGTTTCTCGCCGAGCGCCCATACCCAGCGATCGACGATCTCGCGCGCGATGTCTTTCTGGGCACACTGCTGTGGCTCGGCTTCGCGCCGCGCCTCGAGGCGATCGACCGGGCTGGTCTCGTCATTGGCGCCACCACCGCGCACCGTCACGCGGTTGTGCAGCGCCATCAGCCGCTCCACGTCCTCGACGTCGCGGTTCGTGTATTCGGCGATCTGCTGGTTCGTGGGTGGTGTCTCCTGCTGTTGCCGCAGGCGCCGCGCGGCGCGCAGGCAGGAGTTGATGTCCTTGATGATGTGGATCGGCAGGCGCACGGTGCCGGACTGGTTCATGATGGCGCGCTCGATCGTCTGGCGTATCCACCAGGTCGCGTAGGTCGAGAACCGGAAGCCGCGCTCGGGATCGAACTTCTTCACGGCGTGAATCAGGCCGAGGTTGCCTTCCTCGATCAGGTCGAGCAGCGGCAGGCCGCGATTCAGGTAGCGGCGCGCGATCTTGACGACGAGCCGCAGGTTGCTCTCGATCATACGCTGGCGCGCCGCCTCGTCGCCCTGCTGCGCGAGCCGCGCAAAGTGCTTCTCCTCGTCCGCTGTCAGGAGCGGCGAGATGCCGATCTCGCTGAGATAAATACGCGTCGGGTCGCGCGATGATTCGCGGCCCTTGCCGTCATAGCCATGCCCCACTTCAACCCCCCTTGGTCGCGGGAGCGACTGGCGGAGTCAGGTCTGAAGTCTGGTTATCTCGCAGGCAGATACTGTCGCGGGTTAACCGGCTTGCCATTGCGCCTGATCTCGAAATGCAGTCGCGCCTTGCGTTCCGGCCCCTCACCCATCGTCGCGATGCGCTGACCTTTTCTTATCGTTTCGCCTTCCTTGACCAGCACCGACGCCGTGTACCCGTAGGCACTCAGGTAAGTGTCGTTATGCTTGACGATAATAAGCTGCCCGTATCCGATCAGTCCACTGCCGGCATAGACGACACGGCCGGAGGCCGCCGCGGTGATGGCCTGCCCCGCCCGACCGTCGATCAGGATGCCGGTGCCGGTGCCTGGTTTTCCGCCGAATTCGACGCTGACGCTGCCCTCCGTCGGCCAGGTCCAGGGCGGCGGCGGTTGCTTGGGCAAGCCCGGCAGCGGTTTTGGCGCCGGCCGCGGCGCGGAGGCCGTGGTGCCGGCTCTGCCGCCCGGCGGCGGCGTCAGCCGGATGGACTGGCCCGGGTAGATCAGGGAGCCGTCACCGAGCCGGTTCCAACGCGCGAGGTCCTCGGGGTCCTTGTTGTAACGCCAGGCAATCGTGAACAGCGTTTCTCCCCGCCGAACGATGTGCTCGTCGGGCGGCCACGGCGTCGGTGAACTGCATGCCACCAGGATCGCGGCCAGGGCTGCCAGGAGCAGTACCCGCATCAGCCACGAACCGTGAACCACGCGATGGCCGCGATGACCAACACGGCGACTGCCCAGCCGATGCCCTCGACGTACTTGCGCAATGTGGTTTCCAGCTTGTCGCCGCCAAGCACGACGAGACCGGAGACCATGAAAAATCGCGCGCCGCGCCCGATGAGCGAGGCAACAAAAAATGCCGGCAGGTTCAGTGCCGCGACGCCGGCCGCAATCGTGAATACCTTGTAGGGGATCGGCGAGAAGCCGGCGATGAAGATCACCCAGACGCCATAGCGGTCGAACCACTCGCGGCTGGTCTCATAGGCATCCCAATAATGCGAATCCGCGAGCCAGGGCTGGATCGACTCGAACGCCGCATAACCGATGCCGTAACCGGCGACGCCGCCGAGCACGGAGAAGACCGTCGCATTGGCGGCGTAGCGCCAAGCCCGGCTGCGATCCGCGAGCGCCATGGGGGCCAGCATGACGTCGACCGGGATCGGGAAGAACGACGACTCGGCGAAACTGAGCGCCGCGAGGTAGCGCTCGGCGTAGCGATGCCGCGACCACTCGAGCACCCGGTCGTAGAGCAGGCCGAACAGCCTCATTTGCCGGGCACCAGGGGCACGAAACTCACGGCGCCGAGCGAGACTTCTTCGAAATGGCTGTCCTTGCGCATCACCAGCAGGAGGTCCTGGAAACCGGTGGGGCCGACAGGGATGACCATGCGGCCGCCCGGCGCGAGCTGCTCGAGCAGCTTCTCGGGAATGGTCGGCGCCGCGGCCGTGACGATGATGCCGTCGTAGGGCGCATACTTCGGCCAGCCCTCCCAGCCGTCGCCGGGCCGGAACTGCACGTTGTAGATGTCCAGCTCGCGCAAGCGTTGGCGCGTCTTGCGCAGCAGCTCGGGAATGCGTTCGACCGAGTAGACCTTCTTCACAAGCGGCGCCAGCACTGCCGTCTGGTAGCCGCAGCCGGTACCGATCTCGAGGACGGTATCGCAGGGACCAGACTCTAGCAGCGCCTCGGTCATGCGGGCGACGACCCAGGGCTGCGAGATCGTCTGGCCGAGGCCGATCGGCAATGCCGTGTCCTCGTAGGCACGGCTCGCGAGCGCTTCGTCGACAAAGAGGTGCCTCGGCACGTTGCGTATCTGCTCGAGGACGGCCTCGGAGCGTATGCCGTGGTCACGCAGGCGCTGCACCAGGCGATCACGCGTACGCGCCGAGGTCATGCCGATGCCCTGGCGCAGGTCAATCATTGCCCAGCCACTCCGCGACCTGGGTCAACGCCTCGTGCCGGGTCAGGTCGATCTTCAGCGGCGTGATCGCCACGGCGCCCTGCTCCACGGCATGGAAGTCCGTGCCCTCGCCCGAGTCCTGGCTGTTGCCGGCGGGCCCGACCCAGTAGATCGTGCGGCCGTGCGGATCCTGCGACTTGACGACCGGCTCCGATTTATGGCGAAAGCCCAGCCGCACCGACCGGATACCGGTCAACTCGTCGTACGGCCGGTCGGGCACGTTGACATTGAAGATGAATTCCTTGGGCAGCGGGCTGCGTCCGAGGCGTTGCACGAGTTCCGTCGCCACCCTCGCGGCGGTATCGAAATGCTGCATGCGGTGACCGACCAGCGACACGGCGATGGTCGGGAAGCCGAGGAAACGGCCTTCCATCGCCGCGGCCACCGTGCCCGAGTAAATCACGTCATCGCCCAGGTTGGCCCCGTGGTTGATGCCGGAAACGACAAGGTCCGGTTCCTCCTCGAGGAAGCCGGTCAGCGCAAGGTGGACGCAGTCCGAGGGCGTGCCGTTCACGCGATAGCGTTTCTCGCCGACTTTCGCAATGCGCAACGGGTCCTGCAGCGTGAGCGAATTGCTGGCTGCGGAGCGGTTGCGATCTGGCGCGACGACGACGACATCTGCAATTTCGGCGAGGGCGTCAGCCAGCACGCTGATTCCGGTGGCCAGGTAGCCATCGTCGTTGCTTACGAGGATCTTCATGCGTGTGCGGATTGCCAGTCCGTTTGGCGGCTTGGAACGCGCTCACTATACTCAATGTTCCATCGGTTCCATAGCCCGTGTATGCCTGTGAGTGACGACGACCCGGATATCTTCCGTAGCGCCTTCCCCGACGCGAAGCCACTGCGCTCGACCGACCGCGCCGAACCGCCGGCGCGCAAGCCGAAGCCGAGAGCCCGATTCTCCCGCGCCGATGAGCGAGAGGTACTGCAAGAGAGCCTCGATGCCGACATCGATACGATGGAGTCCGGCAATGCCGACAGCCTGCGTTTCCGCCGGCCAACTGTCGGCCGGCGCACGATGCGTCAACTCGCACGTGGCAAATTTGCCATCCAGGACGAGATCGACCTGCACGGCATGACCGTAGCCGAGGCCAAGCCGCGGCTGGCCGAATTCATCGACAATAGCGTCAGGACCGGACGGCTCTGCGTGCGCGTCGTGCACGGCAAGGGCCTGGGCTCCGGGCAGCACGGCCCCGTCCTGAAGAACAAGGTGAACCACTGGCTGCGCCAGTGGGACTCCGTGCTCGCGTTCGTCTCGGCTCGCCAGGTCGACGGCGGCACCGGCGCGGTGTACGTCCTGCTGCAGGAACCGTAAGGCAGGCGCTTCATAAACCGGGACCTCGCCGATTTCGTAGTCTTCAGCACCTTGCTGCTGGGCATCGGCTGCGCCTATGTACTCGCAAGGAGAATGACAGGCAACAAGGCGTGTCGCGGTGCCGTCGGCGTTGCGTTCGCCGCCGCTTTCCTGCTCACCTGGGTCAACGGCGCCGTCGGCATCATCGGCAGCGAGGACAACGACGCCAACCTGCCGTACTTCGGGGTGCTTGCGTTCGGCATCGTCGGCGCAGGTCTTGCGCGATTTCGGGCACGGGGAATGGCACTCGCGATGCTGGCCACGGCGATCGCGCAGGCGTCGGTTGCCGTGGTCGCACTGGCCCGGGGCCTGGGTTCATCGGGACCCGCCTGGCCGCGGGACATCCTGTTTCTGACCGCGTTCTTTACCGCATTGTGGCTCTTGTCCGCACGAGTGTTTCGGGTCGTTGACCCGAAAAGTCATGAGAACTCCGGCAAACAGGCGTAAAATAACCGCCATCGCGATCTGCGTAACCTGTCGCGAGGCAGCCGCGACTGGATGGCATTCCGCGACAGGTGCGGAGTCGGTGAAGGTGTCTGTCGCAACACGATTAATTCTTAACGAGCGATTTCTCGCTTTTCCCTACGGCCAGCACGCGCCGCCGTCGGTGCTCGATGCCGCCTTCGAACTCGGCAAGAAGTCGGCGCCGTTCGGGGTCGATGCCAACCCCTTCTACTCTGCCCGGACCCGGACATCGCTCCGGCCGGCATGGCATCGGCAATACGAGCCCGACCCGTTTCGGGGTGCCGAAGCGGTAGCCTGGCTGCGGGGCCACTACCTGGCCAGCAAGGCCACGGTGCTCAGGGAAGCGGCGTAATCGGATCGATTGGAGAAATAGTGTCAGGAAACTGACGCTATCTCCCTCAGCACGGCGGTGGCATAGCTGCCGCGGCCAAGGGTAAATTGCGCCCACAGCGCATTGCCTTCGATCTCCCACTCCAACTCGGCGACCCGCAGCCGGAGCGGCCGGCAGGCAGCCTTTACACCGGCTTCCCCCAGGGCCGGCAGCGTGCCGCAGGGATGGATGTCGAGTTCCGCGCAGCGCTGCTGCAGCTCCGGCGTCAGCTCCTCGATTTCGAAGACGCTGCCGGTCCCGTCGAGGTTGGCCGTGTCGCCAGGCTCGAGCGAGTCCCAGCTGCCGTCTCTGACCCGCTTGTCGAGTTCCTCGTTGAAGCGCAAGGAGCGCAGCGCCGAGAGACCCAGGCTGCGCTTGTGGCGGGGAACGCGGCGGCCGTCGAGCACCGCCTGACCCAGCGCGATGTTGCCGCCGTCCCGGCCAAAGCGCTGCTCACCAAAATAGTTGGGCACGCCGCGCGCGGCAATCAGCTCGAACCGTGCATCGATATCACTCGACATTGCGGGAAGGCCCTCGGCGCGCACGGCAATACGGAACCGGTTGGACCGGTGCGTTCCGCGACGCAGCTTGCGACGGTGCTGCCGACTCTCGAGGACCTCGACGCCTTCCGCGTCAAACCGGCCCCAGTCCGGATCAGTGCCCGGCTTGCGGTGCACGCTGAACCACTGTTCCGTGACCGCGTGCCGGTCCTTCAGGCCCGAGTAACCAACGTCGCGACCGCCAACACCCGCGAATTCCGCGAGCCGCTGCGCCACCCAATGCGTGTTAGCGCCGGTTTTACGGATCCGCAACCAGTCGTGCTCGCCCTCGTGCGCAAACTCGATATCCAATTCTTCGACGACCTTGAAGTCGTCCGGAGTCGTGCGAATGCGCCCGGCAAACAGCACCGGGCCGAACGCGTGTTCCCACTCAGGAAGTTCAGGCAAAGGGATTCTCTTTTGCCGGCATCACCAGCCGCTGGTCTAACACCGCTCTCGAGAAGCAAATGCATCCCATTTGCGCTCGATGCGGACCGTCGTTTTGTTGTTAGGATTGTACTTATAAACAGGGGACCCCAAGCGGAACGATTCCTATGACCGGAAGAATGTCGAAGTACTGGCGCCGCATCTTCGCATCGTCAGCCGTGTACGCGGCTGCCGGCTGGGCCGCGGTCGAGGCCCTGACCACCGTAATCGAGCGCTTTGGCCTGCCGCCAGCGCTGATCCCTCTCGTCACCGCGCTGTATGTTGCCGGGCTGCCGGTCACCATCTATCTCGTCTGGCGGACGGCCGGCAAGGAGCGGCACCTGAACTGGCCGTCATTCGCCGGCGCCGTGGGCTTCCTGGTCGCAGCGACGGCGGTCATCTTCTGGTACACGCGGCCCGCCCCGCCCACCGAGGCCCTGACGCTTGCCGTGCTGCCCTGCACGCCGGCCGGCGAGAATGACACGGCAAACCGGGCGGAAGGCTTTGCCGAGGACATTCATGCGCGCCTGTCCCGCGTCGATGCCGTCAGGATCATCTCCTGGAACTCGAGCCTGTATGTTCGGGAAAAAGGCTATCCGCCACGTGAAATCGCGAACGTGCTGCACGTTGACAGGCTCGTGCAATGCCGCATGGGATCGAGCGGCGAGCGGCTCGAGGTCTCGGCACAGCTGCTCGACCCGGCCGCGGAGCGCGTCGTCTGGAACCGGGACTACGACTTCATTGTCGACGATATCGCCACCGTCGTCACCGAACTGGCCCGTACGCTGCTCGACGTGCTGACGACGCCGGTCCAGGCGGACGAACTCGAACGCCTGAACGACATCGGCACGTTTTCGCCCCAGGCCTACGATCTCTACCTGCAGGCGAGAGGCAGCAGCGACTACGACGAAGTCGATTCACTGCTGGCCAGGGCCCTCGAGATCGACCCCAACTATGCCGAAGCAATCGTATTGAGAGCGCAAAACCAGGCCGAGCAGCTCACTTGGGCCGCCTATGAAAGTGCCGAAGACATGGATCAATTGCGCGAAATCGTGTCGCTGCTTCGCGCCGCGGCCGAGAAGGCCCTCGCAATCGACCCGCGGGTGATCGGTGCGAGGCAACTGCTCCGGAACGCCTGTGGTGCCGAACGGCACTATCTGGGTGGGGACTGCCCCGTCGAGGAATCGCGGAGACTCGAACGAGAGGAGTGCGAGATCCTCGGCAACACGGCCGACGGATGGGCCTGTCGTCACCGGCTGTGGACATCCGAGGGCAAGGACAACGACTCGGCCCTCGAGCGCTGGCTGGAGCTGGAGCCGACCAATTTCGTCGCCAACCTGCAATACATGGGTCGGCTCTGGAGTACGGGCCGCCGCGAGGAAATGCTGGCCGTGTTCGAGACGCTGCGCATCCTCGATCCCGAGCGTCCCGGGCCGTTCAACCTGATCTCGCACAAATTGCGGGCCGAAGGGCGTCTCGACGAGGCTCTGGCCTGGCGTTTCGGCGGCCTTTCGGAGCAGGTACCCGACGACTGGCGGCAGCACGTGTGGCCCTTTACTGACTACATGAACCTCGGCCTCTACGAGCAGGCTGAAGTGCATGCGATGATCGTCCACGAGGGCCGGCGAATTTACATGCCGCGCTGGGTGGCCCAACTCTGGGCTCGGCGCGGTGACATCGACGAGGCGGCGGAACTCCTCGACTGGTCCCTGGAAGTCCTGGGCGGCGGCGGCGCGACCGGGCCTGTCATTTTACGCGGACCCGCGTATATCGACGTGCTCGGCGATTTTGAGAAGGCGCGCGAAGTCTATGCGCGCGCCCTGGAGGAGAAGGACCTCCCCTCGCTCTGCGAGGGAGACGACTACTGCTTGCTGCGGCACGCCCTGTACCTCAACAGGCTCGCCAGAGTGGATGGCCGGGACGAGGACGCCGCCTATTGGCTGCAGCTCGCCGAGAGCACATTCGATGGCATGCCGCCTTACGCCCCAAGCCAACCCGCCAGGAACCGAACCAAGGGGATGGAGGCCCTGCTGCGCGTCGCCCAGGATCGCCATGACGAGGCACTCGTGGCACTGCGCGAAGCGGTTTTCGGCTTCGAGATACGGGAAGGCGACCTGGAAATGCCGATTTACGTGCTCGATCGCACTGCCCTACTGGACCCACTCCGGGATCGGTCCGAGTTCCAGGCGATCCTCGCCGACTACGAGGCCTACCTCGAGCCGATGCGGCGGCGCGTCTTGCAGGCTACCGAAACCGGCGACTGGGAACCGCTGCGCCAGCGAACCCGGCAATGGATCAGGGGCGAGCTCGAGTGAGGTAACATCGGGGCCGTGAAGGCCTCGTTGTTCAGCGAACTCAAGAAGCGGCGCGTCTACCGGGTTGCCGTCGCCTATGCCGTCGTCGCCTGGGGCATCACCGAAATTCTCGACGGCGTCATCAACGGGCTCGGCTGGCCCGACTGGCTGGCGACGCTCGCCGTGATCCTGTTCGTCACCGGGTTTCCGGTGGCCATGTTCCTGGCCTGGGTCTACGACTGGACGCCCGAGGGCATTCGGCGCACGGCGCCGTCCGGCCCGCTGGGGTGGCTGCCGGGCGTCATGGCCTTCGTCTTCCTGGTCGCCGGCAGCGGTGGCCTGTTCTGGCTGATCAATCCGTCGGGTATTGTCCGCGTGGAGAGAACCGGCGTCGCCGTCCTGCCCTGCCGTTACCGCGGCGAGGCCGGGTTTGCGCATCGCGGTGACGGCATCGCCGAGCTCTTGAGCGAACAGCTGGCCCACTCCCGACAACTTTTCGTGCCCGCGTTCGGCTCGGTACTCGCGTTATCCACCATCAATCCGGAGACCGCCAGCCTCGCGAAATCCCTCGGCGTCAGCTGGCTGATCGAATGCAGGGTGAATGGCGATGCGGGCCGCATCAGCATCGAAGCGAGTGTCATCGACGTGGCGACCGACCAGTCCGACCCGGTCGTGTCGAGCGAGTTTCGCTCCCTCGAGATCAGGGATACGTTCGAGGCCGTCGAGACCGCTTTACTCCTGCGGCTCGGCGTCTCTCCGGGGAGCGGCATTACCGGACGAGTCGCGGCGCAGTTATCGTCGAGCCTCGACGCCTTCGATCACTACCTGCTGGGACGGCAGGCCATTCGTGGGGGAGGAGACTACAACGAGGCCGACGCGCTCCGTCATTTCCGCGCGGCGCAACAGGACGGCAGGTTCACCCTCGCGCGGCTGGGCGAGGCTGACGCGATGCTGACCGCCATGGAACTCTTCCCGCCGGCATCTTCGGCGTCGAGGACCGCCTCGTTGCGGGCAATCACCCTCGTGCTGGACGGGATCGAGAACCGGGACGTGGTACCGGCCGGGCTGTTCGCGGCCCGCCTGCGCCTGGCCAACCTGGCCGACCACTTCAAGTCGGATCCGACACCGGACGAGGCACAGCGCCAGCGCTGGCTGCAATCCGCCATTTCGCTCAGACCCAGCTTTGCCGAGCCGTATCGGCTATTCGCGGAGTATCTCGAAAATAGCGGCCGTGCTGAGGAGGCCGGAGAATACCGTGCGAGGGCGGCCGAACTGGCGCCCGGTCTTCAGTAAGCGGAGTCAGCGGCGGGCACGACCTGGTAAAACGTCTCGCCGGAACCGATCATGCCGAGATCGGTGCGGGCGCGTTCCTCGGCTGCCTCGCGGCTTTGCTTGAGATTAACGACCTCGGCGTCGAGCGTTGCATTGCGCGCGCGCAGCTCTTCATTCTGCAGGCGCTGCTCGGCGACGGCGGCACGCAGCTTGCGCGTCTTGCTGAATCCGTCATCGGAGAACCAGAGCTGGCCCTGCAAGGCCAGCACCATGATTCCCAGGATAACGAGCAGCCAGCGTGTGCTCACTCAGTCGGTCCCCATATTCCCAAGCTTCTATGACGCCTTCACCGAAAACGCCCCGCGGCCGGCATACGTCGCCTCGCCGCCCAGTTCCTCTTCGATGCGCAGCAGCTGGTTGTACTTGGCGATGCGGTCCGACCGGGATAACGAACCGGTCTTGATCTGCGTCGCCTGCGTGCCCACCGCGATGTCAGCGATCGTGCTGTCCGAGGTCTCCCCGGACCGGTGCGAGATCACCGCCGTGTAAGCCGCGTTCACTGCCATAGTAATCGCATCAAGAGTTTCAGATAAGGTACCGATTTGATTGGGTTTTATCAAGATCGAATTTGCCACCTTCTCGTCGATGCCACGCTGCAGGATCGATGTATTGGTGACGAACAGGTCATCGCCGACGAGTTGAACCCGGTCGCCGAGCGCCTCGGTGAGCAGTTTCCAGCCATCCCAGTCCGACTCGTCCATGCCGTCCTCGATCGTGATGATCGGGTAGGCCCCCGCCAACTCGGCCAGAAACTCGCTGAAGCCGGCCGCATCGTAGGTCTTGCCCTCGGACTCGAGGTTGTAGACGCCGTCCGAGTAGAACTCGGAGCTGGCCACGTCGAGACCGAGCAGGATGTCGTCGCCCGCCTTGAAGCCAGCCTGGTCGATTGCCGTCATGATCGTGTCGAGCGCCGCCCGGTTGGACGGCAGGTCGGGCGCGAAGCCGCCCTCGTCACCGACGGCCGTGTTCAGGCCCTGGCCACGCAATACGCTCTTCAGTGCGTGAAAAATTTCGGCGCCGTAGCGTAGCGCCTCGGAAAAGTTCGGCGCGCCGACCGGCAGGATCATGAATTCCTGGATGTCGACGCTATTATCAGCATGCGCGCCGCCGTTGATGATGTTCATCATCGGCACCGGCATTTGCGTCGAGGCGCCGAGATGGCGAAAGAGCGAAATGCCCTTCGACGCGGCCTCGGCCCTGGCCACGCCCAGCGAGATCGCGAGCAGCGCGTTGGCGCCCAGGTTGCCCTTGTTGTCGGAGCCGTCGAGCTCGATCATGCGCTGATCCAGTGCGCGCTGATCCTCGAATTCGACGCCGATCAGCGCCTCGCGCAGCGTGTCGTTGACGTTGGCAACGGCCTTCTGCACACCCTTGCCGAGGTACCGGGACTTGTCGCCGTCGCGCAGTTCGACGGCCTCGCGGGTCCCGGTCGAGGCGCCGGACGGCACGGCGGCGCGGGCCATGCTGCCATCGGCCAGCGTGATGTCCGCCTCAACGGTCGGGTTGCCGCGGGAATCGAGAATCTCGCGGCCCTTGATGTCTTTGATCTTGATCATTGGTCTTCCAGGTAAGGTTGATTCTTGACGGCCCTGTCGATGTTGACAAGGGCCTCGAGCAGCTCACGCACCTTCGGCAGCGGCCAGGCATTGGGCCCGTCGCTGAGCGCCTTGTCCGGGTCCGGGTGCGTTTCCATGAACAGCCCGGCCACGCCGACGGCCGTGGCCGCCCGGGACAGCACCGGAATGAACTCGCGCTGCCCGCCAGAGGCCGAGCCCTTACCGCCCGGCAGCTGCACCGAGTGGGTTGCGTCGAACACCACCGGGCAGCCGGTTCCACGCATGATGGCGAGGCTGCGCATGTCAGAGACCAGGTTGTTGTAGCCGAACATGAAGCCGCGCTCGCAGACCATGATCGCGTCGTTGCCGGTCGACTTCGCCTTGTCCACCACGTTCTGCATCTCCCACGGCGACAGGAACTGGCCCTTCTTGATGTTCACCGGCTTGCCGGCGCCGGCAGCGCGCAGGATGAAATTGGTCTGCCGGCACAGGAACGCCGGCGTCTGCAGCACGTCCACGACATCGGCGACCTCGTCCATCGCCGTGTCCTCGTGGACGTCGGTCAGCACCGGCACATCGAGCTGGCGCTTGACCTCGCCGAGAATACGCAGCCCCTCCTCCATCCCGGGCCCCCGGAAGCTGCCGGCCGAGCTGCGGTTGGCCTTGTCAAACGAGGACTTGTAAATGAAATGGATGCCGAGTGACGTGCAGATCTCCTTCAGCGTCCCGGCCGTTTCCATGGCGCTCGCCTCGCTCTCGACGACGCAAGTACCCGCAATCAGGAAGAAGGGCTGGTCGTTACCAGCCTCGAAACCGCATAGCTTCATGCTTCGGCAACCTCCGGCAGTTCGCCTTCCGCGTGATTGCGCGCTGCCGTGATGAATCCCTTGAACAGCGGGTGACCGTCACGGGGATTGGACGTGAATTCCGGGTGAAACTGGCTGGCCAGGAACCAGGGGTGCGCCGGTATTTCCACCATCTCCACCAAATCGTCGACGGACAGGCCGGAGAATCGCAGGCCGACCTCTTCGAGCCGAGCCCGGTAGTTGTTGTTGACTTCGTAGCGGTGCCGATGCCGCTCCTCGATCTGCGTCTTGCCGTAGCTTCGAGCCGCCAGTGAGCCTTCGGCAAGCTCG
The DNA here is from genome assembly GCA_041572475.1 of Woeseiaceae bacterium. Taxonomy (GTDB): domain Bacteria; phylum Pseudomonadota; class Gammaproteobacteria; order Steroidobacterales; family Woeseiaceae; genus UBA1847. The sequence goes on along the minus strand of JBFFSI010000016.1, from coordinate 32,616 downwards.
ATCTCCTGCGCGCCGAGGCGCATTGTGCCACCCATGTCGGAGGTCTCGTCGCGCATCTCGACGTCGCCGGAGCCGGTCTGCCACTCCGTGATCAAAGCAATCACCGGGTGCGGTGTGTCCCTGTCGAATTCCGTGCTCATCGCGCCCTCGAGGCCCGCCAGGTTGCGGGCAGCCTCAATGACCGCAACCTGCATGCCGAGGCAGATCCCCAGGTAGGGAATCCCGTTCTCGCGGGCGAAGCGCACGGCCTCGATTTTGCCCTTGATGCCCCGGTCACCGAATCCTCCGGGCACGACGATACCGTCCATCTCGCGCAGCCTGTCGATACCCTCCTCCTCGATACCGGCCGACTCGATGTAATGAATGTTGACCCGGGTGCGCGTGTGGATGCCCCCGTGCAGCAAGGCCTCGGACAACGAGATATACGAGTCCTTCAGGTCCATGTACTTGCCGACCATGGCGACGTTGACCTCGGCGCTCGTATTCCGCTTGGCCTCCACGATGGCGTCCCATTCGCTGAGGTCCGCCGGCGGCAGGTCGAGATGCAGCTGCCGGGCGACGATGTCGTCCAGCCCCTGATCGTGCATCATCGCCGGGATCTTGTAGAGATCATCCACGTCGTAGGCGGAGATGACGGCATCTTTGTGGACGTTCGTGAACAGGGCGATCTTCTCGCGCTGCTCCTCGGGCAGCGGGTCCTCGGAACGGCACACCAGCACGTCCGGCTGGATACCGATCGAACGCAGTTCTTTCACCGAGTGCTGCGTCGGCTTGGTCTTGATCTCGTGCGAAGTGGCAATGTAGGGGACGAGGGTCAGGTGCACGTACATGACCCGGTCGTGGCCGAGTTCCACGCTCATCTGGCGAATTGCCTCGAGGAACGGCAGCGACTCGATATCGCCCACGGTGCCGCCGATCTCGACCAGGCAGATGTCGGCATCGCCCGCACCCCGCTTCACGCTCTCCTTGATCTCGTCCGTGATGTGCGGGATGACCTGCACGGTAGCGCCGAGGTAGTCACCTCGGCGTTCCTTGCGAATCACGTTCTCGTAGATACGGCCGGTTGTGAAGTTGCTGTCGCGACCGCCCCTGGCCGTGCGCACGAAGCGCTCGTAGTGACCAAGATCGAGGTCGGTCTCCGTCCCGTCATGAGTCACGAATACTTCGCCGTGCTGGAACGGGCTCATCGTGCCGGGATCGACATTGATGTAAGGGTCCAGCTTGATCATGCTGATCGTCAGGCCGCGGGCCTCGAGTATCGCGCCGAGGCAGGCCGAGGTGATGCCTTTGCCGAGGGAAGAAACTACGCCGCCGGTGATGAATACATACGATGTCATAGATGTGCCCGACCTGTCGCCGGCGGAAACAACAAAGGGCTGGATCAAAGCACCCATTCGCAGGGAAAGTGCTTTTTTCCAACCCTTGGAAATACGCGCCGTCGTTGGATAAAAGACGGTATTAAAGGTTAACAGGTCGCCCTGACCGACACAACGAAATGCACTCAGTGGATGGCCGGCCGGTTGCGCCATTCGACGGCCGTCCCCGGTTCACTCGCGGCGTCCGCCGCGACCCACAGGTCGGCCACCGCGACGAGACGGCCGCCCGCATACAGTAGCGGCAGCCGCTCGCGCATCCAGGGAACGACTCCAGCTTCCTGAAGTAATTTCTTGAGTTTCTTTGTATGTGTTTGTCCTAAAGGCATAAATTCCTCACCGCCAGCCCGGTATCGGACCTCGAGCCCCCGCGCCATCACGTCCGCCGAAAGGCCCTGCTCCGCGCCCTCGCTTAACACCAGGGTGCCCATCCCGCCAGCGAGCCGGACCTCGTTGCCCGTCACGGCCTGTGCTGCAGGGGCACCATCTTGCTCCTCATCCGAAGGCATGAGATACAGACGGTCGCGATACCGGCGCGCTCTCGCGCCCGGCCAGGCTACCAGCGGCTGCGCGTCCTCGCGCGCCGGGATGAGCTCTGTCAGGATCTGCTCGAGGTGCGCAGCGCCCGGCGGCGGCAGCCCGAGTTCCTGGACCACGTGGCGCAGCAGGTTGCGCTGGCGTTCCGGCGCCAGCCGGCGCAGCTCGACCAGCGACAGGCGGTCGCCCCTGTCAGCACACCGCGTCCTGTCCGCCGCAGCGAGTTCGGCAAGCAGCAGGCTCGCCTCGCGCGCGAGCTGTGCGCTGCGCCGAATTCGCGAGGCGGCGTCCGGCCACCGTGCTTCGAAACGCGGCAGTACTTCGTGGCGCAGGTAGTTGCGGTCGAACTGCTGCTCGAGGTTGGACGGGTCCTCGATGAATTCGAGCGCCTGCGCCTCGGCGTAGGCTTCGAGGTCCGCCCGCGGCGTATCCAGCAGGGGCCGCACGAGCCAGCCCTCGGCGATGCGTCGCACGGGCCCGATGCCCGCAAGGCCAGATGTGCCGCTGCCCCGCATCAGGTTGAGCAGCACGGTCTCCGCCTGGTCGTCCAGGTGGTGGGCGCTCAACAGCCAGTCCCCGGGATCCAGCAGGTTGGCCAGCGCCGCGTAACGCGCCTCGCGCGCAGCCGCTTCCGGGCCGTGTCCCGAGTCGAGGTCGACCGTTACCTGCCGGGCAGTGAAGCGAACGCCGAGCCGTCCTGCATGGCGCTCGCAGTGCGCGGCCCAGTTTCGCGACTCGGCCTGCAGACCGTGATCCACATGCACGGCAAGAATCGACTTGCCGTGCTCTGTACGGCTGCAGACCAGGGCGTGCAGCAGTACGGTGGAGTCCAGACCGCCGCTGAATGCGACGACGAAGCGTGCCGGTGGGCCAGCCAGCGTTTCCAGTTCCACAAGCCGGCGCAGCAGGCCCCCTTGGCTGAAAGTCACGCTTCTTTGAACTGGCCGAAGCTCGCGAGGCGACGCTGGCGAGTCTCGAGCAGCTGCTCGAGCGACATTTGGTCCAGTTCCTCGAGGTTCTTGAGGATCGCGTTGCGGATCACCTCTGCCGCCGCGCCGGGATTGCGATGTGCCCCGCCAAGCGGTTCGGACAGCACCTCATCCACGAGCTTGAATTCGCTAAGGCTGTCTGCCGTGATCCGCATCGCCTCGGCCGCATCCTCCGCCTTCTCGGCGCTCTTCCACAGGATCGACGCGCAGCCTTCCGGAGAGATCACGGAGTAGATGCCGTACTGCAACATCAGCAGCCGGTCGCCTACGCCGATCGCGAGCGCACCACCCGAGCCGCCCTCGCCGATCACGACACAGATGATCGGCGTCTTCAGTCCCGCCATGAGGTACAGGCTAAACGCGATCGCCTCGCTCTGTCCGCGCTCTTCGGCGCCGATCCCGGGATAGGCGCCCGGGGTGTCGATGAAGGTGACCACCGGGAGCCTGAATTTCTCGGCCATCCGCATCAGGCGCTGCGCCTTGCGGTAGCCCTCGGGTTTCGGCATGCCGTAGTTGCGGCGGACACGCTCCTTGGTGTCGCGACCCTTCTGGTGGCCGATGAACATCATCGGCCGGCCGTCAATCCTGCCGAGCCCGCCGACGATCGCCGGATCATCAGCGTACATCCGGTCGCCGTGCAGTTCCTGGAAGTCGGGTGAAATGTCGGCCAGGTAATCGAGCGTATACGGCCGCATCGGGTGCCGGGCCACCTGGGCAATCTGCCAGGCGCTGAGCTTCGCGAAAATGCTTTTGGTCAGTGCCTCGCTCTTGTTGCGCAGCCGGGCAACTTCCTCGTTGATGTTCACCTCGGAGTCGTTGCCGACAAACCGTAATTCTTCGATCTTCGCTTCGAGTTCCGCGATCGGCTGCTCAAAATCAAGGAACTTCAGGTCCATAGCACGCAAACTCTACATGATTTCCCGGGTGGGTGCGTACAGCATGCGGACATTCTTGCTGCCGAGTAAATCCCGCAGCTTGTCCCTGAGTTCGCGACTGGGACGCACGGCCCATTCAGGGCCGAGGCTGAGCCTCGCCGACGCCTGGTCGCCGATGTACTGCACGGAAACGTCGCAACTGCCCTCGCGGTAGGGCAACAGCAGGTCGTGCAGCTTGACCAGCAGCGCCTCTCCCTGCCCGTTCGGCGCCAGGCTCAGCACCATCGTCTTGGCCCGGCTTTCGATGACCCGGTCGATCTGCGTGACCGTCTTGACGTTCACGGTCCAGCTGCCGAGAAAATCGTCATAGCGCGAAGCGCCGCCGATGACCACGATCTCGTCCTTGACGAGCAGGTGCCGGAACGCCTGGAACGCCTCGCTGAACAGGCTGACTTCCATGCGCGCGGTATCGTCATCGAGCACCACGCTGACGCGGTTGCCGCGTTTGCGCAGGTCGACAATCAGCCCGGCAACCGTCACCTCCCGGCCCCGCTGCGCATAATCGCGCTCACCACTGTTGTTCTGCGGCGCAGGCTCTGCGACAAGATCGGCCAGCTTGCCGTCGACGAACGCCATGGCATCGGCCCGCACCGCGTCGAAAGGGTGGCCCGTCAGGTACAGGCCCAGCGCTTCCTTCTCGTTGCTGAGCAGCGTGCGATCAGGCCACTCTGCAAGCTGCACGGGCTCCGGCCCTGCCGCCACTATGGCCGGCTCGTCGAGGCCGAACATATCGTTCTGACCGGCGGCGGCGGCGCGGGCTTCCTGGTCGGCGCTGGCCAGCGCCTCGGGGACCTGGTGCATGAGGCTGCGCCGGCTCTGGCCGAAACCGTCCATGGCGCCACCCTTGATCATCGCCTCGAGCGCGCGGCGGTTCAGCTTGTCGTAATCGACACGCCGGCAAAACTCGCTGAGGCTGGTGAACGGCCCGTGTGCTTCGCGCTCGGCGATGACCGATTCGACCGCGGCGCGGCCGACCCCCTTGATGGCGCCGAGGCCATAGAGGATCGTCCCCTCCCCGGAGACGCTGAAGGCGTACTCCGATGCGTTGATGTCGGGCGCTTCGAGCGTCAGCAGCTGCTTGCGGCAGTCGTCCTTTAGTGTCACCAGCCGATCGGTGTTGTCGAGATCGGCGCTCATGACCGCTGCCATGAAGGCCGCCGGACGATGAGCTTTCAGGTAAGCGGTCTGGTAAGCGAGTACCGCGTAGGCGGCGGAGTGAGACTTGTTGAATCCGTAAGCCGCGAATTTCTCCATCAGGTCGAAGATGCGAGTCGCCGTTGCCTGGGTCACCCCCCGCTCGGTGGCGCCCGTGACGAAGATCTCCCGCTGCTTCGCCATTTCCTCCGGTTTCTTTTTGCCCATCGCCCGGCGCAGCAGGTCCGCGCCGCCCAGGGTATACCCGGCGAGGATCTGGGCGATCTGCATCACCTGCTCCTGGTAGAGAATCACCCCGTAGGTTTCCTCGAGCACCTGCTTGAGGTCCGGATGCAGGTAGTCGATGTCGGCCTTGTTGACGGCGTGCCGGCGCTTGATGAAGTCATCCACCATGCCCGACTGCAGCGGCCCCGGCCGGAACAGCGCGACCAGCGCCACGAGGTCGTCGAAGCGGTCGGGCCGCATGCGCTTGATGAGGTCGCGCATGCCGCTGGATTCCAGCTGGAACACTGCCGCTGTCTCGGTGGTCCGGAGCAGTTTGAACGTCGCCTCGTCGCGGTCCGGGATACGGTCGATGTCGAGGTTCGCCGACGGATCCGCGGCGTTCACGTTCCTGACGGCCCAGTCGATGATCGTCAGGGTCTTCAGCCCGAGGAAGTCGAACTTGACGAGGCCGATCGCCTCGACGTCGTCCTTGTCGAGCTGGGTGATGATGTGCGTACCGCCGTCTTCGCAATAGAGCGGCGTGAAGTCGGTGAGCTGGCCCGGCGCGATCACGACACCACCCGCGTGCTTGCCCGCGTTGCGCACGAGACCCTCGAGGGAGCGCGCCAGGTCGATAATCGCGGCAACCTCCTCGTCGTCGCGGTACATGGTCGCCAGCTCATCGGACTGCTCGAGGGCCTTGTCGAGCGTGATGCCCAGGTCGAAGGGCACCAGCTTGGCGATCCGGTCGACGAAGCCGTAGGGCTGGCCGAGCACGCGGCCGGCATCGCGGATCACCGCCTTCGCGGCCATCGTGCCGAAGGTGATGATCTGCGCGACGCGGTCCCGTCCGTAGCGATCGGCGACGTATTCGATCACCCGGTCGCGCCCCTCCATGCAGAAGTCGACGTCGAAGTCGGGCATCGAAACACGCTCCGGGTTCAGGAAGCGCTCGAAAAGCAGGTCATGGTGCAGCGGATCCAGGTCCGTGATGCCGAGCACCCAGGCCACGAGCGAGCCCGCGCCCGAGCCGCGCCCGGGCCCGACCGGGATCTCGTTGTTGCGCGCCCAGCGGATGAAGTCCGCGACAATCAGGAAGTAGCCGGCGAAGCCCATGCTGATGATGACCTTGAGCTCCGTCGCGAGCCGCTGCTGGTAGGGTGCGCGCAAGGCATCGCGCTCCTTCGCGGGTGTCGACCGGGCCTCGTAGATCAGTGCGAGCTGCTGTTGCAGCCCTTCCTTCGCCTCGAGTTCGAGATACTCTGCTTCGGTCTGGCCCTCGGGCACCGGGAATGCGGGCAGCACGCTCTCGCCCAGCTTCAGGTCGAGGTTGCAGCGTTTCGCGATCTCCACGGCGTTCTCGATGGCCTCGGGAACGTCGTCAAAAAGCGCACGCATCTCCGCCGCCGACCGCAGGTACTGTTCCTGGCTGTAGTTGCGCGGCCGGTCAGGGTCCGCCAGCCCGCGGCCCTCGTGGATGCACACTCGTGCTTCGTGCGCGTTGAAATCGTCGGCGCTGACGAAGCGCACGTCGTTGCTTGCGACGACCGGCACGCCCAGCTCGGCCGCGAGCTTCAGGCTGCCCTGCACGATGTCTTCCTCCCCGGCCCGCGAGGTGCGAACCAGCTCCAGGTAGTAGCGGTCGCCGAAGATTGCCAGCCAGCTCCCAAGCAGCGACCTGGCCTCGTCGTCGTGGCCATGCGCGAGCGCCTCCCCGACATCGCCGTGCAGACCGCCGGACAACGCGATCAGCCCCGCGCAGTTGTCGGGCGTCAGCCACTCGCGTCGGGCGAGCGGCTCACCGCGCACCTGCCCCTCGAGGTACATGCGGGTCAGCAATCGCGACAGGTTGCGATACCCCTCGTCATCCTGGCAGAGCAGAATCAGCGTGTGGCGGCGTTTCGGGTCTGCCTCGTGCGCAAGGCGCAGATCCGCGCCAATGATGGGCTTCACCCCTGCCGCCATCGCCTTGCGGTAAAACTTCACGAGGCCGAACAGGTTGTTCTGGTCGGTCATCGCCACGGCCGGCATGCCGTCCGCCCGGCACGTCTCGATCAGTGCCGGGATACGTACCGTGCTATCGACCAGCGAAAACTCGGTGTGCAGGTGGAGATGAACGAAAGTCTCGCTCATCCGGCAGCCCTCACGGGTGCGAAGCTGTGGCGATGTTGCTGGCAGGGTCCGTGGCGGCGCAGCGACTCGAGATGCGCGGCGGTCCCGTAGCCCTTGTGGCGCGCAAACCCGTATTCCGGGTACTTGTCGTCGAGTTCGACCATGATCCGGTCGCGCACCGTCTTGGCCAGCACCGAGGCGGCACTGATGGCCGGCACGGTGGCATCGCCGCGGACGACCGCTTCGCCGGCGACGGGCTCACCGCCGATCGTCACCAGTGGCATCCTGTTGCCGTCGACCTTGAGATAGCCAGGGCTGACCGATAGCCCGAGCACGGCCCGCTGCATCGCCAGCATGGTCGCCTCGAGAATATTCATCGCGTCGATCTCGGCGGCCTCGGCGGCCGCCACCGACCAGGCGAGCGCCTTGCAGCGGATCTCCTCGGCCAGCGTCTCGCGGCGCGATGCGCTCAGCGTCTTCGAGTCAGCAAGGCCGTCGATAGGATGCCGGGGATCGAGGATGACGGCGGCCGCGACGACCGGGCCTGCCAGCGGCCCCCTGCCGGCCTCGTCGACGCCGGCTTCCGGCCCGGGTCTTTGGAAGAGCTGTGCTTGCTGCATTTACGCGCGACGGCTGTGAACTCGTTCTTCAGTTGGCGAGCTTGATGACGGCGTCGGCGGCCCTTTGATCAGCCCCCAGCGCCAGTTCCGAGCGTAGTGTAGCAAATCGCCGGCTCAGGGCAGCCCGCGCGGGCGCGTCATTCAACAGCTGCGTGACAGCGTCGGCAAGGGCTTCCGGCGTCAGGGCCTCCTGCATGATCTCGGGGATCAGGGCCTCGTCGGCGACCAGGTTCGGCAGCGTGAAATAGCGTGTTTTCAGGCCGATCAGGCGGGCGATGAACGCCGACAGCCTCGACAGCTTGTAGGCGGCGACGGTTGGTTTTTGCAGCAGCGCAGATTCCAGCGCCGCCGTACCCGACGCCAACAGCACGACGTCCGCGGCAGACATGACCTCGATCGATTCGCCATCGATCAGCGTGAAGCGACCGGCAACGCCACTATCGCTCAGCGCCGCTTCGAAGACGGGCCGCAGGCGCTGCGATGCGATTGGCGTCACGAACTGCACGCCCTCCACCGCACGCGCGACGATGGCGGCGGCAGCGGCAAAATACGGCCCCAACCGGCTGACCTCGCTCGAGCGACTGCCGGGAAGCACGGCGACGACGGGGGCGTCGCCCAGCTCGAACTTGCGCCGCGCGGCGCCAACGTCGACCGCCTCGGGGAGGCTGTCTGCCTTGGGGTGACCCACGAACACGGCGTCGATACCATGCCGCTCGTAGATGGCTTTCTCGAACGGGAGTATGCAAAGCACGCAGTCCGCGGCCTTACGCACCGTCTCGATGCGGCCCGCGCGCCAGACCCAGATGGAGGGACTGACGTAATGCGCCGTCGGGATGCCTGACTTGCGAAGCGCTTTTTCCAGCCCGAGATTGAAGTCGGGCGCATCGATGCCGACGAACGCATCGGGAGGGTTCTCCCGCCAGCGGCGAATCAGTGAGCGCCTGAGCCGCAGCAGGCGCGGTATGTGCGCGAGCGGCTCGATGAGGCCGAACACGGCCAGCGACTCCGCCTCCTCCCACTGCTCGCAGCCCGCTGCCGCCATTTGCGGGCCGGCCACGCCCTCGAAGCGGGCTTCCGGTATCCTGGCCTTGATAGCACGAATCAGGCCCGCGCCCAGCAGATCACCGGATGCCTCGCCAGCGACCAGCCCTATTCGCACCACACGCCCCTAGCGGATCACGCCGCGTTCGGAATCCCGAAGCGACTCGAGCAGCACACCCAGTTCGGGCTGCGTAGCCGCACGCGCGGCGAGTTGGTCGATCGCGTCGGCGAGCTTCAGACCCTGCCGGTAGACAACGCGATACGCATCTTTGATGTTGCGTATCTGCTCGGCCGTGAAATCTCGGCGTTTGAGACCCTCGCTGTTGATCCCCCGCGGCACACCCGGGTTACCGGATACCATCGTATAGGCGGGAACGTCGCGGTTGACCCCCGTGTACATGCCCAGGAAGGCATGCGCGCCGATCTTGCAAAACTGGTGCACGCCTGAGAAACCGCCAAAGATAACCCAGTCGCCGACGTGCACGTGGCCGGCGAGCGTGGCGTTGTTCGCCATGATCGTCTTGTTGCCGATGATGCAATCGTGCGCGATGTGCACATAGGCCATGATCCAGTTGTCGTCGCCGATGAATGTCTTGCCCTCGTCCTGAACGGTGCCCCTGCTGATCGTGCAGAACTCGCGAATCGTGTTGCGGTCGCCAATGGTCAGCGTCGTCGGCTCGTTTGCGTATTTCTTGTCCTGGGGATCGTCGCCGATCGAGGCAAACTGGTAGATGTGGTTATCCCGGCCGATCGTCGTCGGTCCGTTGACGACGACATGGCTGTCGATGCGCGTACCGCTCCCGATCTCGACGTCATCGCCGACGATGGAATACGGGCCGACGTCGACATCATCGGCGAGCCTTGCCTTGCTCGAAATGATCGCCGTAGGGTGGATCATTCTCTGCTAACCTCCTGGCGCGCAAACGATCAGCGCGCTGGCAACTTCCTGGTCCTCGACGCTGGCCGAGCACCGGTACCACCACATGCCGCGCTTGATCTTTTCCGCGGTCACGCGGATCAGCACGGTTTCCCCGGGGACGACGGGGCGCCGAAACCGCGCCTCCTCGACCCTCGCGAGAAAATACAGCGGCTTGGGCTCGATGTCGCCATTACTGACATGGGACAACACGCCGCCCGCCTGCGCCATGGCCTCGATCAGCAATACGCCCGGCATGACGGGGTTACCGGGGAAATGCCCGCGGAAATGGGGTTCTTCGGCAGACACGTGCTTCAGCGCCGTGACCGATTCGTGCGGCGTGCACTCGATAACCTCGTCGAGCATCAGGAAAGGTTCCCGATGCGGCAGCAACGCCATGATCGCAGCCGCATCCAGCGGAAAGACGTACCCGGTCACTTGCGGCCTTTCTCCAGCTTGCTCACACGGTCGGTAAGCTTACCAAGCCGGCGCACCATCGCCACACTCCGGTTCCAGTCGCGCACGGGCTCTATCGGGAAATTGGAAGCGTACGCGCCGGGCTCGGTGATGCTCTTGCTGATCATGCCCTTGCCGTTGACGATTACATCGTCGCAGACCTCGATATGCCCGGCCATCCCCACCATGCCGGCGAACATGCAGCGTTTGCCGACGATCGCGCTGCCTGCGATTGCACAGCTGGCCGCCATAGCCGTGTGCTCGCCGATCTGCACGTTGTGCCCGATCTGTATCTGGTTGTCGAGGCGCACACCGTTGCCGATCACCGTGTCGTCGATGGCACCACAATCGATACTCGTGCAGGACCCGATTTCCACATCATCGCCGATCCTGACACCGCCAAACTGGGGCACCTTCACCCAGCCCTCCGGTGTCATGGCGTTGCCAAAGCCGTCAGCGCCGATGACACAGCCCGAATGGAAGATGCATCGCTGCCCCGTGGCCACGTCGCGCACAAACGTGACGTTGGCGTGCAATCTCGTATGCTTGCCGATCCGGCAATTCGGACCGACGAAGCAGCCGGGACCGATCGAGGCATATTCGCCGAGTTCGGTGCCGTCTTCGATGACCGCGTTCGCACCCACGTAAGCCGTGTCGGGAACACTGACAGACCCGGCAACGACCGCGCTCGGATGTACGCCGGGCGCGGGCACGACCGGGGGATGGATGGCCGCGGCTATCAGGGCATAGGCCGCGTAGGGATTTTCGTTAACGAGACAGGCGGCGGGACAGTCGCCGGCATCGTCTGCATGCAGGATGACAGCGGCCGCCTCGGTCGCTGCGAGGTGGCGCTTGAAATTGGAGCTGGAAAGGAAGCTCAGGGAACGGGGACCGGCATTCACCAGTCCCGCTACGTTATCGACGACAATATCCGGATCGCCGACGAGTTCGCAGTCGAAGCGATCAGCAAGTTCTCCGAGGCTGACCGGCACTGCGCCTGGCCACTCTATTGCGTGGCGCTCGTCGCCTGGAAGTTGGCTTCCACTGCTCGGAGCACGGCCTCGGTTATGTCGATCGCACTGCTCACATGGAGAACGCCATCGACGACGATCAGGTCGTAACCCTGGTCCGTCGCATAGGTCCGGACCTCCTGGGCAAGCGCGCTCTGAACCTGGCTCATCTCCTCATTCTGGCGCAGATTCGCGTCCTCGCGAAACTCCTCTTGCAGCCGCAGGGCATCGCGCTGCAGGTCGCGCAGCTCTTTCTCCAGGTTCCTGCGCTCGGTCTCGCCCATGACGGCCACGTCTTTCTGCGCCTTCGTCGTCAGGTCCTCGAGTTCCTTCTGCTTTGCGAGCAACTCACGCTCACGAGGAGCGAACTCTTCCTGCAGCGTCGCAGAAGCGGCTTTCCAATGTGGCGACGCCTGAATCAGAACCGGAAGATTGACGAACCCGATCTTCAATTGTTGCTGTGCGCTGGCCGGTATAGCAACCGCCATAACCAGTGCGGCACCGATGATCATCTTCAAAATTTGCTGCTTTATGAAACTCATAAGTACTTCAATCCTCAAAACGCTTGACCGATGGAGAACTGGAATCGCTCAATCTCGTCTCCGAAATACCTGTCGTTACCCCTGTACTCGTTCAACGGATAGGCGTAACTGAACCGGAAAAGTCCCAGCGGCGCCAACCATTGTACGCCAATACCGACCGACGCACGCAGTTCATCCGCATCGAACTTGTAATCGACCGGCGACCCGAGCTTGTCAGTAAACGACACTTCGCCGGTATTGAAAACATTGCCGACATCGTAGAAGAGGCTCGCGCGCGCCTGGCTGGCCCACTTGTCCGGGAGCGGGATTATAAGCTCTAGCTGACTGGCAACCAACAGGTTGCCGCCATACGGGTTGCCGAAGCTGTCGCGCGGACCCAGGTAAGACTCGCGAAAACCACGAACCGACTGGGGACCGCCGCCATAAAACTGCTTGTAGGGCGGCGCCGCCGTGGTATCGCCAAACGCCTGGGCGATGCCGAGATCCGTATCCAGCCGCATCACCCACTTGTTCCCCCACAGTGGGAAGTACTTGGTGAAGTTGTATCGGGCCGTGTAGTACTCGACGTTGCTGCCCGGCACGGTGCCGGCGAGAACGAATTGCTGGCGGGTGCCGCGCGTCGCAAACAGCGAGCGGTTGCGGCTGTCGAAAGTCCAGCCGAGGATCAGCTCGTAAGCGTCGAACTCGGTACCATAAAAAGAGAAACCCGTATCGGTTGTCTCCTCGAACGGAACGCCATTGTTTCTGACCCACTCCTGTGCCTGCAGCGTGCTGCGGTCGGAGGCGAGAAGCTCGGCGTGCTGGTAGGAGAGCCCGAAAGACAGGGTCTGGAATTCGGTGATCGGGTAGGCATAGTCCAGCGTCGCGCCGGCGCTGGTCGTGGAAAAGTCCGACGAAGCCGACGTGAACTGCGTGATGTCCCGGTAGTTCACGGAGACCGTTCGGCGCACCCCGTCCATTGTGCGATACGGGTCCGTGTGCGAAAGGCTGTAGAGCTTCTGGAAGCGACCGGAGATTGCTTCCAGCGCCACTCGATTACCGGAGCCCAGGAAGTTCGTGTGCACGACGCTGCCGTTGAGCATGAGCTTCTGCGACTCGGAGTAGCCGATGCCGCCGCTGAACTGACCGGGCATCCGGTAGGTCAAATCGAAATCAACGTCGACCAGGTCGGGGCTGCCAGGCACGGGCGTATTGCTGACTTCGACATTTTCGATGTAAGGCAGCCGCTGCAGCCTGACCTTGGAGCGGTCCACGAGCCTGTTGGACAGGTAAGCGCCTTCCAATTGCCGCATCTCGCGTCGCAGCACCTCGTCGTCAACCTCGTTAATGCCATTGAAGTTGATACGGCGTACGTAAACGCGGCTCTTGGGATCGATGTAGAAGGTGACCGACGCTTCCTTGGCATCGTAGTCGAGCTCGGGGACGGGCTCGATCTCCGCGTTCGCGTAGCCTTGCTCACCAAGCCGCAGCGACATGAGTTCGCTGGTCTGGGCCAGCAGGGCCTGGTTGTAGAACGAACCCGGCTGGGCCAGCACGAGCGCGCGCAGGTATTCCTCCGGAATCACCATGTCCCCGACCAGCTTGACGTCGGAGATCGTGTAGAGACCGCCCTCGTGTATGCCGATCGTGACGAAGATGTCTTTTTTGTTCGGCGAGATCGCAACCTGCGTAGACTCTACCCGGAAGTCGGCGTAGCCGCGATCCATGTAATACGAGCGCAAGGTCTCGAGATCGCCTTCCAGCGCCTCCTTGGAGTAGCGATCGTCCTGGCGAATCCATGACAACCAGTTCGCCGTATCCAGCTCGAAGTTCTCACGGATCTCGTCATCGGCAAACACCGCGTTGCCGACAATGTTCACCTGGCGAATTTTTGCGCGGTCGCCTTCGTTGACATCGATCTTGATGCGGACCGTGTTGTTCGGCCGATCGATGACGTTCGATGTGATCGACACGCCGTACTTGCCGCGGTCGTAATACTGCTCCCGCAGGAAGCTCTGCACGTTGTCGAGCACCGAACGGTCGAAGGTGCGTCCCTTGGCCAGGCCGACGCCGCGCAGTGACTCCATGAGGTCTTCGGTCTTGATGTCCTTGTTGCCATCGATGTCGAAGCTCTCGATCGACGGCCGTTCACGCACGGCGACAACCAGCGTATCGTCTTCGCGCCGCAGTTCGATGTCATCGAACAGGCCCTGTGTGTACAGCGAGCGAATCGCCTCGCCCACCCGCACTTCGTCGATCGTGTCCCCGACATTGATCGGCAGGTAGTTGAAGACGGTGCCTTCGGAGATGCGCTGCAGGCCCTCCACCCGCATGTCCTTGACGACCCAGTCCTCCGCTTGCGCGAGACCGAGCGGCAACAGGCAGCACATGGCGAGGACGGCGTGGCGTATATGTCGTATGTAGCGGGTACGTCTCATCGTGCAGGGCATTCCGGGCTAGCCGAGTATTCTCGCTATATCGTTGTAAAACGCAAAGCTCATCAGGAGGATCAGCGCCAGTATCCCGACCTGCTGGCCCAGGATCTGCGACCGCTCGGACAGCGGGCTGCCCTTCACCAATTCAATCGACTGGTAGACGATCTGACCGCCGTCCAGCACCGGTATCGGCAGGAGGTTGAGAACGCCCAGGCTGATGCTGATCAGTGCGAGAAACGCGAGAAACTCGTTGGCCCCGCGCTGCGCCGAATCTCCGGCAAACTGGGCGATATTGATCGGCCCGCTGATGTTTTTTATCGATACGTCACCGGTGACCATGCGGCCCAGCATGCGCAGCGTGAACATCGTGGTCGTCCAGGTCCGCTCGATGGAGCGCGTTACCGACTGCAGCGGCCCGTATTGCCGCAGGTAATAATAACTGCCGATATCCGAGGATGCCTGCACGCCGAGCAGGCCGCGCGTCTGCCCGTCGACCTCCTGCCGGCCCAGCACGAGATCGACCGACCTCTCGTGCCCGTCACGGACGAAATCGACGGTAACGTCGTCGCCCGGACGCGGGGCGACGACGCGCACCAGGTCGTTGTAGCTGCGAATCGTTTCGCCGCTGATCATCGTGATCCGGTCTCCGACCCGCAGCCCCGACGCCTCCGCGGCGCCGCCTTCGACCAGCGCGCCGATGATCGCCAGCGGCTGCCAGGGTTCGAAACCCAGCCCGTCGAACAGCATGTCGGGCTCGGTCAGGTCACGAGCAGCATCGCCGACGATGATCAATGCCCGGCGTTCGTTACCGTCGGCCGTCTCCAGCGTCAGGGGCACCTGGCCATCGGCGACCATGCGGTCGAAAATATTCACGAGCGTCGATTCCCAGTCGAGCGTCTCGACGTCGCCGACCGCCACGATCTTGTCACCGAACTCGAGGCCGGCGTATTCTGCCAGGGACCCCGCCTCCACCTGCCCGACGGCGGGCTGGAGCGTCGGGATGCCGCTCAGGAAGAGCGCCCAGTAGGCAACGATCGCAAACAGGAAGTTGAAAAGCGGTCCGGCAAACAGCACCGCGATCCTCGCCGGTACAGGCCGCTGGTTGAACGCGCGCCCTTCGTCCTCCGGTTCGATCGGTCCCTCGCGGCCATCCAGGAAGCGCACGTAGCCGCCGAGCGGCACCGCGGAAATACAGTACTCGGTCCGGTCTGCCCCCCGGACCCATGTCCAGATAGGCTTACCGAAACCGATCGAGAAGCGCAGCACCTTCATGCCGGCCCAGCGGCCGACGATGTAGTGCCCGTACTCGTGCACGGCGACCAGCAGGCTGATCGCGACGAGGAAAGCCAGGAGACTTGTCAACACGTCAACCATGAATCGCCTTTCCTTTCTCCGGGATGTCCATTCGGTAGTGTTGACTCACCCGGCCGGCCGCAGTTCCCGACAGTCTGGGCCCGAAGAGATGAATGTTGACTGAATGCACCATCACCGGAACCCCAGCCAGCCGAGACCCAAAGCGAAGAGCGGGGCCGCAGCCGCGACGCTGTCGATACGATCCAGCACCCCACCATGGCCGGGAAACAGGTTGCCGCTGTCCTTCAGGCCGGCATCCCGCTTGAACATGCTGATCAGGAGGTCCCCGACGATCGAGATACAGGCCACCGCGAGGCAGAACGGAAGATAAACCGCGAGATCGGCATCCGCCCATATACTGTAGACAAGCGTCAGCAACACGACGGCAAGCAGCCCGCCGATCACGCCCTCCCAGGTCTTTTTCGGACTGACCTCCGGCGCCAGCCTGACCTTGCCGAGAAACTTGCCGGCGAAAAAGGCGCCGCTGTCAGCGATCCAGACGATCAGCAAAGCCAGCAGCAACACGGCGGGCGCCGTCTCGTAGATCACCACCAACGCCAGGTACAGCGGCACCAGCACGAAGATACCGCCGGCCCAGCGGATGATTCCGTGGATCGCCGTCGGGTAAAAGAAGGTCCAGACCAGTATCGCAAGCCAACCAGGCAGCACGGCGATGAACACCGGCCGCGCGTCGAACTCCGGCACGAAACTTACGACAGCCAGCATGGCGCCTATGAGTGCCGTGTAGACATATTTCAGGGCCGGGTGACGCGAGCCCAGGAAGGCCGACCACTCCCAGGCACCGGCAAGAATAACGAGAACGAATGCCACTTCCACTACGGCCGCCGGAGCAACAAACAGGATCGCCAACAGCACGACCAGGGCAATAACCGCCGTGATGACACGCTGCTTCATGAGTTGACTGCCTCAACCTGCTCACCCGTGTGCCCGTAGCGCCGCTGCCGCCTTGCGAAAAACTGCAGTGCCTCGTCGAACCGCCCCTCGTTGAATTCCGGCCACAGATCCTCACAGAACCAGAGTTCGGCATAGGCGATTTTCCACAGCAGGAAATTGCTGATCCGCTGCTCGCCCCCCGTGCGTATCAGGAGATCTACATCGGGGATTCCGCCGAGTTCGAGCTCCGTCTCCAGCGCAGCTTCATCGATATCGGCGGCCCCCAGCTCGCCGGCTTCGACCCTCTGCGCGAGATGCCGGCTCGCCCTCGCGATGTCCCAGCGCCCGCCATAGGAAACAGCGACAAACAGGCACAACCCGGTGTTCGCCTCCGTCTGCGCTTCCGCCGCCTCGATCCGCTTGACGAGGCTCGCCGACAGCTGCGAACGATCGCCGATGAACCGGAGCCGTACGTTATTACGATGCAGCTCCGCAACTTCTCGTCGCAGCGCATCCGCGAACAGCCGCATCAGCATGCCGACCTCTTCGGCAGGCCGTGACCAGTTCTCACTGCTGAACGCAAACAGGGTCAGGTATTGCACACCGCGCTTGGCCGCCGTTTCGACGGTCGCCCGGACAGCCGTGATTCCAGACCGGTGGCCGGCATATCTCGGCAGACCCTGCTGCCGAGCCCAGCGGCCGTTGCCGTCCATGATGACGGCAACGTGGGTCGGAATTTTCGGCTGCGAACTCATAATACGGCGAGGAGGGTCGACGCTCCCGCTAGATTTCCATGAGTTCGTCTTCTTTGGCCTTGAGGATCTCGTCGATCTCCGCGACGTACCTGTCGGTGATCTCCTGGATCTCGTCCTCGGCGCGATGCTCGTCATCCTCGCCGATCATCTTTTCCTTGAGCAGATCCTTGATATCGTGGATCGCGTCACGACGGATGTTCCGCACGGCGATTCGACCTCCCTCGGCCTCGTGGCGGACGACCTTGATCAGGTCCTTGCGGCGATCCTCGGTCAACGGCGGCAGCGGCACTCGAATCACCGTGCCGGCCGTTGCGGGGTTCAGGCCGAGATCGGAATTCAGGATCGCTTTCTCGATGACGGCAACCATCTCTTTTTCCCACGGCGTTACCGTCAACGTCCTCGAGTCCTCGACGCCGACGTTGGATACCTGGTTCAAAGGGACCTGGGAGCCGTAGTACTCGACGGTGATGTGGTCCATAAGGCTCGTGTGCGCCCTGCCGGTGCGGATCTTGGTCAGTTCCTGCTGCAATGCCGCAACGCTCTTGGCCATGCGCTCCCCGGCGTCTTTCTTGATATCGTTCAGCACCTCTTGTCCCCTCCTCTGTTTCCCGGCCGCGTGTTCAGGCAGTGACCAATGTCCCGACGTCGTCACCAGACATCGCCTGCACGAGCGCGTTGGCGCGGGTCAGGTCGAATACCCTTAGCGGCAATCCGTTGTCCCGGCACATGACGACAGCCGTCGCGTCCATAACGAGCAGTTTGTCGGCCAGCACCTGGTCGAAGGAAATCGTGTCGTAGCGCTTCGCGTCCGCGTCGCGCACGGGATCGGCGTCATAGACGCCATCCACCTTGGTCGCCTTGAGCAGCACATCCGCCCCGATCTCGATTGCGCGCAGGCTCGCCGCGGTGTCTGTCGTAAAGAACGGGTTGCCCGTGCCCGCGGCGAGGATCACGACACGACCTTTCTCCAGGTGCCGGACCGCGCGACGGCGTATGTAGTCCTCGCACACCTCGTGGATCTGCAGCGCGGACATGACGCGCGCGAAGACGCCGCGCGCTTCCAGCGCGTCCTGGATCGCGAGGGCGTTCATGACCGTTGCGAGCATTCCCATGTAGTCGCCCGTAACGCGGTCCATGCCGGCCCTGGCGAGTCCCGCACCGCGGAATATATTGCCGCCGCCGATCACGATGGCGATTTCGATGCCGCTTTCCCGGGCGACCGCGATCTCTCCCGCGATCCGCTGAATGACCGACGGCTCGATGCCGTAGTCCAGTTCACCCATCAGCGCCTCGCCGCTGAGCTTCAGCAGGACGCGGCGATAGCGAACCGGAGAGTCGTTCATAACCTTCCCTTCATGGACGTGATGCTAGCGTAATCTGCCGCCATTGAAATAAATAAAATCAATAGCTTAAGCGATATCCTTAACGCGATCCAGAGTTTACTTCGAGGCCTCGATCTGCTTCATGACCTCGTCGGCGAAGTTTTCCTGCTTTTTCTCGATACCCTCACCCACCTCGAAGCGCACGAACGCGGTGACCGTCGCGCCGGCAGCCTTGAGCAGCTTGCCGACCGTCGTATCCGGGTCTTTCACGAAGGGCTGGCCCAGAAGCGTGATGTCCTTGAGGAACTTGTTGACACGCCCGTTGACCATCTTTTCTACGATGTCCGCGGGCTTGCCCGATTGCTTTGCTTGCTCGGTCAGGATGCGACGTTCGCTCTCCAGCGTCGCCGCCGGCACGCCAGACTCATCAATACACATCGGATTGCTGGCGGCCACGTGCATGGCAATGTCACGCGCGAGCGTTTCGTCACCGCCCTCCATCGCCACCACGGCG
The DNA here is from genome assembly GCA_041572475.1 of Woeseiaceae bacterium. Classification (GTDB taxonomy): domain Bacteria; phylum Pseudomonadota; class Gammaproteobacteria; order Steroidobacterales; family Woeseiaceae; genus UBA1847. The sequence continues at coordinate 13,474 of JBFFSI010000016.1, read as the reverse complement.
CCGATGCGCGCGCCGTGCGTGTAGTGCGCCAGCACGCCGTCGGACGCGATCGTCTGGATGCGACGTACCCCGATATTCTCGCCAACCTTGGCAATGAGGTCCGTCCTCGCCTCTTCGACGCTGCGGCCATCGGCCAGCTTTTCGCTGCCGAACGCGGCAACGTCCGTCGTACCGGAGGCCAGTGCAGCGGCCGCCACGGCTTCGGCAAACCCGACGAAATTCTCGTCCTTGGCCACGAAATCCGTCTCCGAGTTCACCTCGACGATGACAGCCCGATTACCGTCGGCGGCGACGACAACCTTGCCGTCAGCGGCGACGCGGCTGGCCTTCTTGTCGGCCTTCGCCTGGCCGGACTTGCGCAGGTTCTCTGCGGCAGCGTCCATGTCACCATCAGCCTCGACGAGGGCCTTCTTGCACTCCATCATGCCAGCGCCGGTGCGCTCGCGAAGTTCTTTAACCATCGCTGCGGTAATCGACATGGTTCCTACTCTCCGTCTTCGTCATTGTCCGCCGACTTGGCCGCAGCCTTCTTGGCGGTTTTCTTCGCTACCTGCTTGGCCGCTTTCTTGGTTGTCTTTTTGGCGGCCTTCTTTGTAGCCTTCTTTGCCGTCTTCTTGGCCGCTTTCTTGGCTACCTTCTTTGCAGCCGGCTCGGCTGCCGCGGCATCCGCCGCTGCCTCCTCAGGCTTGTCCTCCGCGGCGGCGGGTTCTGCTGCGGCCTCCGCACCCTTTTCGGGAGCCTCGGCAGCAGGCGCCTCGGCCTCCGCTGCGTCAGGCGTGGGCTCTTCGGCCGGCGCCGCCTCGGCTTTCGGTTCTTCGGCCGGCGCCGCCTCGGCTTTCGGTTCTTCGGCCGGCGCCGCCTCGGCTTTCGGTGCTTCGGCCGGCGCCGCCTCGGCTTTCGGTGCTTCAGCCTTCACCGGCGCCTTGCCGGTGGCGGCTTTCTTCTTCACCTTGGCTTTCTTCGTGGTCTTCTTTTTGCGGCTCGACGCCTTCTTGACGTTGCCTTCCTCGTCGAGCTCGACAAACTCGTCCTCGCCAAGAGCCACCTCCGGCAGCGACGCCTTGCCGTCCAGAACGGCGTCGGCCACCATGCCGGAATACAGCTCGATGGCGCGCATGGCATCGTCGTTGCCCGGGATGATGTAGTCAACGCCGTCCGGCGAGCAGTTCGTATCGACGACCGCGACGACGGGGATACCCAGCTTGCGGGCCTCCCGCACCGCGATGTCTTCGTGATCGACGTCGACGACGAAGAGCACATCCGGCAGGGACTTCATTTCCTTGATGCCGCCCAGGCTGCGCTCGAGCTTTTCCTGCTCACGGTTCAGGCCCAGGATCTCCTTTTTCGTGAGGCCCTCGAAGGCGCCTTCCTCGGCCATCTGCTCCAGCGTCAGGAGCCGCTTCACGGACTGCCGAATCGTCTTGTAGTTGGTGAGCATGCCGCCGAGCCAACGATAGCTCACGAATGGCATGCCGGCCCGCGTCGCATGGTTGCGGATCGACTCGCGCGCTGCGCGCTTGGTGCCGACGAACAGCACCTTCCCGCCATCGGCCACGGTCGCCTTGACGAACGCGCAGGCTTCCCGCGCCATCGGCAGGCTCTTCTCGAGATTGATGATGTGAATCTTGTTACGCTCGCCGAAGATGAAAGGTGCCATCTTCGGGTTCCAGAAGCGGGTCTGATGACCAAAATGCACGCCAGCCTCTAGCATCTGGCGCATGGTAACGTCTGCCATGTTTACTCTCCGGGTTGAGCCTCCGTACACCCCATCCCGCAACCCCTTTTTCGGTGGGGCACCCAGCGCGATGTGTCGGTGTACGTGTGGATTAATTGCCTCTAGGGCGCGCGCTTTATACCATAGCCGGTCGCGGCCAACAACGGCAAAATACAGGGACAGCGACCTTATCCTGCGCGACGCGCACCGGTCTCCGCGGCCCGGATACCGAGAGATAGGGCCGCTGTCCCCGATTTATGTATGACGGTAACGATTAAAACGCCTGCAGAACAGGAAAAGATGCGCGTCGCCGGGCGGCTGGCGGCCGACGTACTCGACATGATTGGCGAGCACGTGCGGCCGGGCGTCACGACGGACGAGATCAATTCGATCTGCCACGACTACATCACCGAGGTCCAACAGGCAGTCCCGGCCCCGCTGAATTACCGTGGATTCCCCAGGTCCGTGTGCACGTCGGTCAATCATGTCGTCTGCCACGGCATCCCGGGCGAGCGCCGGCTCAAGTCGGGCGATGCCGTCAACATCGACGTTACGGTCATCAAGGACGGCTTTCACGGCGATACGAGCCGCATGTTCTTCGTCGGCAAGCCCGGCGTCCAGGCGCAGCGCCTCGCCCAGGTCGCCTTCGACGGCATGTGGCTGGGGATCGAAGAACTCGCACCCGGCAAACGGCTCGGCGACGTCGGCGCCGCTATCCAGGAGTTCGTCGAGAAAAACCGGTTCTCGATCGTTCGCGAATACTGCGGCCACGGGATCGGGAGGTCCTTCCACGAGGACCCGCAGGTCCTGCATTACGGGCAGCGCGGGACGGGCCTCGAGTTGAAGCCCGGCATGACGTTGACCGTCGAGCCCATGGTCAATGCCGGAAAGCGCCACGTGAGGCTGTTGCCGGATGGCTGGACCGTCGTCACCAAGGACCACAGCCTGTCCGCGCAGTGGGAGCACACGGTTCTGCTCACCGAGACCGGCCACGAGGTACTGACCCTCGGCGCGGCAGATCGTTAGCCGCCGGCCTGGAGACCCCGACGATGAGCTACGCCGCCGCAGAAGGTCACGATCTCTACCGGGACGATGCCGCCCTTGCAATACTGAGAGCCGGGCTCGCATTGAACGAACCGGGCGCCAGCCGGGCGGCACTGGCGGCTGCCAGCGAGAACCTGAGGGAGCGCTTTCTTGCCGGTGAATCGGCGGTCGACCTGGTCCACCTGCGGGCGGCCGTCATCGATCACCTCCTGGTCCACCTGTGGCGGACGCACGCCGACTACTCGTCATCCGTCGCCGCACTGGTGGCGGTCGGCGGATACGGCCGCGGCGAGCTGCACCCCTGCTCGGACGTCGACATCATGCTGCTGCTGCCGGATGCAATGCCGGAAAGCTGCGAGCCCGAACTGGCCGACTTCGTCACGGCCCTTTGGGACGTCGGCCTGGAGATCGGCCACAGCGTGCGCAACGTGGCGCAGTGCTTCGAGCAGGCAAGCGCCGACCTGACGGTCGCCACGACGCTGCTCGAGGCCCGCCTGCTCGATGGGCCGGCCGCACTGTTCGATGCCATGCAGGGGGCCATTGCGCCCGACCGGATCTGGCCGTCCGATCAGTTCTTCGAGGAAAAACGCAAGGAGCAGATCGAGCGGCACCATCGCTACCACGACACCGCTTACAATCTCGAGCCGAACGTCAAGGGCAGCCCCGGCGGCTTGCGCGACATCCAGATGATCGGCTGGGTCGCCAAGCGCCATTTCGGCGTCGACAGTTTCGACGAACTCGTCGCCCACAATTTCCTGACGCCCGGGCAGGTGCGACGTCTGCTCGAGTGCCAGGCGTTCCTCTGGCGGGTTCGTTTCGCGCTGCACGTGCTGACGGGCCGGCGGGAAGACCGTATCCTCTTCGACTACCAGATCAAGCTGGCGGAGATGCTCGGCTACGAGGACGCGACCTATACGCTGGGCGTCGAGCAGATGATGCAGCGCTACTACCGCACGGTGATGGAGCTCAGCCGCCTCAACGAAATGCTGCTACAGCTGTTCGAGGAGGCGATCCTGATGGACCCGGACGCGCCGCCCGAGCCGCTGAACGAGCGCTTCAAGGTCAGGAACGGCTTTTTGCAGACGACGTCCGATCGCGTGTTCGAGAACGAGCCATCCGCCCTCCTCGAGCTGTTCCTGTTGCTGCAGCAGAACCCCGAGATTCGCGGTGTCAGCGCCTACACGGTCGGGCTCATCAAGCGCAGCCTGTACCTGATCGACGAGGAGTTTCGCCAGAGCCCCCGCAATCACCGCCTGTTCCTGTCCATCCTGCGTGCGCCGGAAGGCGTCACGCACGAATTGCGACGGATGAATCTTTATGGTGTGCTGGGGCTCTATATTCCCTCGTTCGGCCGCATCGTCGGCCGCATGCAGTACGACCTGTTTCACGCCTATACCGTCGACGAGCACACGCTGTTCGTCGTCAGCAACCTCCGGCGCTTTGCCCTGTCCCGCTTCGACCACGAGTTCCCGCATTGCAGCCGCATCATGCAGTCGATCGAGAAGCCCGAGATCGCCTATCTCGCAGGGCTGTTCCATGACATCGCGAAAGGCCGCGGCGGGGACCACTCCGAGCTGGGCGCCGTCGATGCGGAGGCGTTCTGTCTCGAGCACGGCCTCAGCACCTACGAGGCACGAACCGTCGCCTGGCTGGTTCGGCAGCACCTGCTGTTGTCGATGACGGCGCAGAAAAAGGACATCGGCGACCCGGCCGTTGTCAATGAATTCGCATCGCAGGTCGGCGACCTGGACCACCTCGACTACCTCTACGTGCTTACTGTTGCCGACGTCCGCGGCACGAACCCGAAGCTGTGGAACTCGTGGAAAGCCCAGCTGTTCCGCGACCTTTACGAGCTGACCCACCGGGCCCTGCGACGCGGGCTCGAAAACCCGATTGACCGCGAGCAGCTGATTCTCGAAAAACAGCAACAAGCACGCGATGTCCTGCGCGAAATCGGCGTCGACGAGAACCGGGTCGACGCCGTCTGGGCACTGCTCGACGAGACCTATTTCCTGCGCCACCGACCCGACGAAGTCGCCTGGCACACCGAGTGGCTGGCCGACTCGGACACCGACTCCGCAGTCGGCCTGCTCGACGTGCGCCACCAGCAGAAAGGCGACGGTGTGGAGGCCGTGCTCTACACGCCCCGCAAACATCGGACGTTCGCGCACGCAACGGCCGTGCTCGACGAACTGGGCATGACGATCGTCGATGCCCGGGTCATCCCGCTGGAAAACGGCTATAGCCTGGATACCTTTATATTTATGGAGCAGGACAAGCGGCTCGAGATCGACGATACCCGCATGAACAAGATTCGCCGCTCGCTCGTGCGCACGCTGACGGCCAGCGACGACAATATCGTCACCGTTACGCGCTCGCTGCCGCGGCAGGCGCGTATGTTCACGACACAAACCAGCGTGGAATTCAGCGACAATCCCATCAACGGTGAGACAGTCATGGAACTCGTTGCCGCGGACCGTCCCGGCCTGCTCAGCTCGGTCGGCAAGGTCTTCGTCGAACAGCACATCGACATCTCCGCGGCCAAGATCGTCACGATCGGCGAGAAAGCGGAGGACGTGTTTTTCGTGGAGAATACCGACGGCTCACCGCTCGATGCGGCGGCCCAGGAACGCTTGCGAACGGCACTGATCGCAAAGCTGGACAATAAACATGAATGACATCATCGACATTATTGAAAAGGGCTTCGAGCACGGGGGGAGGCTCGACGACAGCGCACAGCAGGAACGGCTGGTAGATGCCGTCGATGCGGCCATCGCGATGCTCGATGCGGGCGAAGCCCGCGTCGCCGCGCAAATAGATGGGCAATGGCATGTGAACCAGTGGCTCAAGAAAGCCGTGTTGCTGAGCTTTCGCCTGCAGGACAACCGGATCTTCGATGCCGAGTACACGCGGTTCTTCGACAAGGTGCCGCTGAAATACGCCGAGTACTCCGAAGACGACTTTCGCAAGGACGGCGTGCGCGTCGTTCCTGACGCGATCGTCAGGCGCGGCGCCTATGTCGCCGAGGACGTGGTCCTGATGCCCAGCTACGTCAACATCGGCGCCTACGTGGGCAGCGGCACGATGGTCGACACCTGGGCGACGGTGGGGAGCTGTGCGCAGATCGGCAGGAACGTGCACCTGTCCGGCGGCGTGGGCATCGGCGGTGTGCTCGAACCCGTGCAGGCCGGCCCGACCATCATCGAGGACGACTGCTTCATCGGCGCACGCTCGGAAATCGTCGAGGGCGTGGTCGTCGAGCACGGCTCCGTGATCTCGATGGGCGTCTACCTCGGCCAGAGCACGCGCATCTATGACCGGGATAGCGGGGACATCAGCTACGGCCGCATCCCGGCGGGCTCGGTCGTCGTGCCGGGCAGCCTGCCCTCTGCCGATGGCAAGTACTCACTGTATTGTGCGGTCATCGTCAAGCGCGTCGACGACCGGACTCGTGCCAAGACCAGCCTCAACGAACTGTTGCGAAATACCTGACCAAGAGCGAAACGTGTTAACTGTTTACGGAATCAAGAGCTGCGACACCTGCCGCAAGGCCCGCAAGTACCTCGCCGACCACAATATCGAATTCGAGTTTCATGACCTGCGCGAGGACGGCCTGGACATCCAGATGCTCGAGCGCTGGACCACGCGCATGGGTTGGGAGCGACTGCTCAACAAGCAGAGCCTCACCTGGCGCAAGATTCCTGAAGTCGATCGTAACGACATGAACCGCGACAAGGCGCTGGCCGCGATGATCGAGAACCCGACGCTGATAAAGCGCCCGGTGCTCGAGAGCGAGAAGTTCATCGCGATCGGCTTTTCCGAGAAACGCTTCGGTGCGTTTCTCGACAGGAATGACATCTAGCCGATTCGGCCCGTGATGTAGTCTTCGGTCAGCTTGTGCTGCGGGTTGGTGAAGATCCGGTCGGTTTCGTCGACCTCTATGAGAGACCCGAGGTGGAAGTAAGCCACCCGCCGCGACACTCGCGCTGCCTGTTGCATGGAATGCGTGACAATCACGATCGCGTAATCCTCCGACAACTCGTCCATGAGGTCTTCGATCCGGGCCGTGGCGATGGGATCCAGCGCCGAGCACGGTTCGTCCATCAGGATGACTTCCGGATTGACGGCGATCGTCCGCGCAATGCACAGGCGCTGCTGCTGGCCGCCTGACAATCCCGTGCCCGGCTCGTCCAGCCTGTCCTTGACCTCGTTCCACAGTCCCGCCCGCTCGAGGCTCGTGTGCACGATATCGTCGAGCTGGGCCCGATCCACGGCAAGCCCGTGAATTCGAGGACCGTAAGCAACGTTGTCGTAGATGCTTTTCGGGAACGGGTTCGGCTTCTGAAACACGATGCCGACACGAGCCCGCAGGGCAACCGGGTCGAAATCCCTCGAGTAGATGTCACGGCCACCGAGGGAAATGCTTCCGGTAACCCGCGCCGACTCGATCGTGTCGTTCATCCGGTTGAGGCAGCGCAGGAACGTCGACTTGCCGCAGCCCGACGGCCCGATCAGCGCGATGACCTCTTTCTTGCCGATCTCGAGCGTGACGTTCTTGATTGCGTGATTGTCGCCATAGAAGACGTCCACGTTCTCCGCGACCACGTAGGGCACCCGGCAACGAATCTCGCCGACGGTCTGGGTCAGGTCCGTGATCGGTTGGCGCGGGGCTCCGGGGCGTTGCCGACGGCGGTCCTGCCCGGCCTCGAGCTGCGCCGCGAGCGCGTCATTCCCCGGAGCCGGAGCCTGCACCGCGCGATCTTCGTTTGCCTCGGTTTCCTTCATCTGAGCCATTGTCATATAGCTTGCCTTGTCGCTCAACGAGCGATCACCATTTCCGTTCCATGCGCTTGCGGATGATTACCGCGGTCAGGTTCATTAGCAGCAGAAAACCCAGCAGCACGATGATGGCCGCGGATGTTCTTTCCGCGAACGCCCTCTCCGGGCTGTCCGCCCAGAGGTAGATTTGCACCGGCAACGCGGTCGCCGGGTCCGTGAAGCCGCCAGGAACATCGACGATGAACGCGACCATGCCGATCATCAGCAAAGGTGCCGACTCCCCCAGCGCACGACTCATTCCAATGATGGTTCCCGTCAACATACCGGGCAGTGCCAGCGGCATGACATGATGGAAAACGACCTGCATGCGCGACGCCCCGAGGCCCAGCGCGGCCTCCCGAATAGACGGCGGCACCGCCTTGATCGCGGCACGGGACGCGATGATGATGACGGGCAAAGTCAGGAGCGACAGCACGAGGCCGCCCACCAGCGGCGCAGATCTCGGCAAGGCCATCCAGTTGATGAACACCGCGAGGCCGAGCAGGCCGAACACGATCGACGGGACCGCGGCGAGGTTGTTGATGTTGACTTCGATGATGTCGGACCAGCGATTCCGTGGCGCAAACTCTTCGAGGTAGATTGCCGCTGCGACGCCGATCGGGAACGCCAGCAGGACCGTTACGACAAGCATGTAAAACGAGCCCATCAACGCGCCCTTGATGCCCGCCAGTTCCGGTTCCCGCGAGTCGCCGTTCGAGAACAAGGCCGTGTTGAAGCGGGTCTTCAGCCGGCCTGCATCCTGCAACGCTCGTACCCAGGCAATCTGCTGATCGGATATCGGCCGCCTCGATTCCTCGACCGTGTCGTCGATATTGCCCTTCACCAGCATGTCGACATTGGAGGATGCGGGCAGCCAGACGCTCCTCTCGGCACCGAGCAGGTCGCGATCCGCCTCGACCATGTCGCGCAGCTGGTAGCCCGCACCGACGCTGACGAGGCTATACAGCGCGCGCCGATCCTTGCGGTCGCTCACACCGGGAAACTCGGCGCGCAGGGCGTACCTGACGATGCCGTCGAAGTCGGCATCGGCGAGATCCATATCGCCGCCGGGCGCGATGACCTCTTCGTCGAACCTGACGTCGAGCTGGACGAAGGTCTGCACGAACGCGGACGACCCCTTGCCGATCAGGTCCGCGAAGAAGACCCCGAGGAACACGACACCGACGGTCGTGGCCAGGGCGCCGGCGGCCCGGAACGTCGCCTCCTTGCGGCGCCGTTTCTTCAGGCCGGCCTCGACGACCCGGATCGTTTCGCTGCTGTGCTGGCGTTCTTGTGTGCCCGGTGCCATCAGTCGTATTGCTCCCGATATTTCCGTACAAACCTGAGCCCGACCACGTTCAGCAGCAAGGTAACGACAAACAGCATGAGCCCGAGCGCGAACGCGGCCAGCGTCTTCGCGCTGTCGAACTCCTGGTCGCCGACGAGCAAAGTGACGATCTGTACCGTCACGGTCGTCACGGCCTCGAACGGATTCGCCGTCAGGTTGGCCGCGAGGCCGGCCGCCATGACGACGATCATGGTTTCGCCGATGGCCCGCGAGACGGCCAGCAGTACGCCGCCGACGATTCCGGGCAATGCCGCCGGCAGGATGACCCTGGTCATCGTTTCCGAACGGGTCGAGCCCAGGCCCAGCGCGCCGTCACGCATGGCGCTCGGCACGGCGTTGATCGCGTCATCGGACAGCGACGACACCAGCGGGATGATCATGATCCCCATGACGAGCCCTGCGGCGAGCGCGCTTTCCGAGGCTACCTCGAGGCCGACGGCCTCCCCCGCGCGGCGCACCCACGGGGCAACGGTCAGGGCGGCGAAGAAGCCGTAGACGACCGTCGGTATGCCCGCCAGCACTTCCAGCAACGGCTTGGCCACGGAGCGAACCCGGCGCGACGAATATTCTGCAAGGTAAATCGCGGTCATCAGGCCGACGGGCACCGCAACCACCATCGCGATAGCGGTAATCAGCATCGTGCCGGTGAACAGCGGCACGGCCCCGAAACTGCCCGACGAGCCGACCTGGTCGGCGCGAATGGCTGTTTGCGGGCTCCACGTCAGGCCGAACAGGAATTCGCTGAGCGGGACCTTTCGAAAGAACAGGATGGCCTCGAACAGGACGGACAGGACAATGCCGACGGTCGTCAGGATGGCGATGCTCGATGCCCCGATCAGGACCAGAAGGACGATGTGTTCCACCCGGTTGCGGGCCCGCAGATCCGGGCGAATCCGGCGCCACGCGGTCGCCGCGCCGACCCCGGCGAAACCCAGCGTCAACACCGTCAGCAGCCGCTGACTCATCGCGCTATAGGCCTGCAAACCGGCCGCGGCGTCTTGGAGCACCGCATCGACCTGCCCGCTGACCGCGTCGCCGGCGGCCAGGTTCTGAATGTTGTTGACCAGCAGATCGATCTCGCCCGGCGACATCGCCTGCTGCGCCGCCGGCAATCCCTTGATGACGAGGGCGATGATCACGCGCGGCTCAAGCAGCACCCACAGCAGCAGGATCGCAATCGCCGGTATGAGGCACCAGATTGCCGTGAAGTAGCCGTAATAACCGGGTAACGAGTGCAGCTGCGGCGTATTCGACAAGCCGCCGACCAGGGCAACCGACCGCTTGCGTCCCATGAAGAACGCGGCCAGCGTCATAGCGCCGAGAATCAGTACCAGGGTGGTCGTCTGCACGTTGAATTTCTTCTACACGATCACGAAAACACGGCGGTCATACGACCGCCGCCACGGGGATGCACAGTCGCGGTATCGACTATTCACCTGGCGCTGACAGCGCCTGCAGGTTGCGTACGGTGGCCGCAACTGTGCGCCGCTCGTCATCCGGCATCGGAATCAACCCGCGGTCTGACAGGTAACCCTCCTCGCCCCAGGCACGCTCCGACGTGAATTCACGCAGCAGGCCGCGCAGGCCCGGGATGACGTCGACGTGCGCTTTCTTCACGTAGAAGAACAGCGGTCGCGACACGGGATAGTCGCCGTCTGCGATAGCGTCGAAGGTCGGCACGCTACCGTCGACCGCTGCACCCTTGACCTTCTCGGCATTCTGGTCGAGGAAGCTGAACCCGAAGATCCCGAAAGCATCAGGGTTGGCCTCCAGTTTCTGCACGATCAGGTTGTCGTTTTCGCCCGCCTCGACGAACGCGCCGTCTTCGCGAATGGTGTGGCAGATGGACTTGTAGGCGCTGCTGTTCGTGTCCTTCAGCGCCTCTATCCACGGGAAGGACTTGCAGCCGCCTTCCATCGCAAGTTCCACGAAGGCATCGCGCGTCCCGGAGGTCGGTGGCGGCCCGAGCACCTCGATTCGGCTGTCAGGCAGAGCGGGATTGACGTCGGCCCAGGTCTCGTAGGGGTTCGGTATCAACTGTCCCTCTTCGGCGCCCGGCACCTCCTTGGCGAGCGCCAGGAAGATGTCTTTCCGGGTCAGGCTGACGGTCGGCGCCGTGAGCGCATTGGCGAACACGATGCCGTCATAGCCGATCTTGACTTCGATGATCTCGGCCACGCCGTTCCCGGCGCAACGTTCGATCTCCGACTGCTTGATGGCACGCGAGGAATTGGTGATATCGGGGTAATCGACGCCGACGCCGTCGCAGAACAGCTTGAGGCCGCCGCCGGAGCCGGTCGACTCCACTTTCGGGGTCTTGAACTCGGTGGCGCGGCCGAAACGCTCGGCCACGACGGTCGAAAACGGGTACACCGTCGAAGAGCCGACGATATAGATGAAGTCGCGCCCCGCTTGTGCTTTCGCAGGAGCGGAAAAACCGACCGCGACAATCGCGGTCATCAGCATTACTATCGCTGTGGTTTTCTTTGCCACAGATGTTCTCCGGGGTATCGGGAATTGATGTGGCAAAGCTTAGCCGCCAATTGTTACCGGAATGTTGCAAGCCCGGCCGATTGATGCTCTCATGGCCGTGCCGGGATTGAGCTATTTTTAGTTTATATTTCTTAGGCTTATAGATTTTTTCGAGATTCGATGACAGCACCGGCCGACAATCCTCCCGGGCACCCAGCGATCCGGCTCCTCGAGGATCTCGTGAGGCGCCCTTCCGTCACCCCGGATGACGCGGGTTGCCAGGACCTGCTGATCGAGCGGCTGACGCCGCTAGGCTTCGCCTGCGAGACGCTGCAGTTCGGTGAGGTCACCAACCTCTGGGCCCGCCGCGGCAAGAGCGGGCCGGTGCTCTGCTTTGCCGGCCACACCGACGTCGTGCCGCCGGGCCCGGAGCACGAATGGTCGACTGCCCCGTTCGAGCCGGTTACGAGGGACGGCATGTTGTATGGGCGCGGCGCGGCCGACATGAAGAGCGGGCTGGCCGCCATGATCGTCGCCCTCGAGGAATTCCTCGACGCGCACCCCGATCACCCGGGCAGCCTCGCATTCCTGATCACCAGCGATGAGGAGGGCCATGCACGCGACGGCACGCTGAAGGTGGTCGAGACGCTGCAGGCGCGAGACGAGCACATCGACTGGTGTGTCCTGGGCGAGCCGTCGAGCCAGGCTCGACTTGGCGACATCGTTCGCATCGGCAGGCGCGGTTCCCTGAGCGGCATCCTTACGGTCAGGGGCATCCAGGGGCACGTCGCCTACCCGCAGCTGGCCGACAACCCGATCCGACGATTTGCGCCGGTGCTGGCCGATTTGCATACGATCGAGTGGGACCAGGGCAACGAGTATTTCCCGCCGACGAGTTTCCAGGTCGTCGACATCCGCTCCGGGATCGGCTTTCCCAACGTGACGCCCGGCGAACTCAGCGCCCGTTTCAATTTCCGGTACTCGACCGAATGGGACCATGAGAGCCTGAAGCGCAAGGTGGCATCGGTATTCGACGCTTACGACATCGATTACGAACTCGACTGGCACCTGTCCGGAGAACCGTTCCTGACGCAGCCTGGCGAACTTATCAGCGCGGTCTCCGAGGCCGTGATCGAGCTGACGGGAACCGAACCCGAGCTGTCCACCGGCGGCGGCACGTCCGACGGCCGCTTCATAGCGCCTGCGGGGACCGACGTCGTGGAGCTCGGCCCCGTCAACGCGTCGATCCACAAGGTGAATGAACACGTCGCGATCGACGACGTCATCGCCCTGACCGCGATGTACCGTCGGATTGTGGAGAAGCTACTTTCTTAGGTTGTTCCAGACGCCCGCCGCACCCAGCGTGACCACGCAGACGAACACCCAGGCGGGCATCGACAGGCCGAGGAAATTCCAGACGACCTCGGCACATTCACCCGAACCGTCGAAGACCATGCTCAGCGCCTCTCCGAGCGGAAAGTTTTCCAGCATGTAACCGAGCCCGGGCCCACACGCCGGGATCTCGGAGGCCGGCAGGTTCTGCATCCGCCAGTGCCAACCCGCAACCCCCGCCCCGCCAGCGGCGAAGCACAGGACCCCGGCCGCGTAGGCCCAGCGCCCGCGGCCGGTTGCACCGTGCAGTCCGGCGGCCAGGAAGACGATGCCCAGGCCGATGACCGCCACGCGCTGCAGCACACACAGCGGGCACGGGTCGAGCAGCAGCACGTGCTGCGCGTAGAGTGCGAAACCCATCATGCCCGCGCAGGCAGCGAAGCCGAGGAAATTCAGGCTGCGGGGGCCGGGCAAGGTAATCATGCCGATGTCTCGTCGAGTTCGGAGGCATCGGAGATGCCCGTGTGCCGGACATCGCGGCCGCGCACCATGTAGATCACGTATTCGCAGATGTTTTTCGCGTGGTCGCCGATGCGCTCGAGCGAGCGAGCAGCCCAGGTGACGTTCATCACCCGCTTGATGCTGCGCGGGTCTTCCATCATGAAGGTGATGCACTGGCGCTGGATGGATTCGTATTCCTCGTCGACACGCTCGTCCTCGCGAACGACCTCGAAGGCCTCCTCCAC
>JBFFSI010000015.1:0-47371 GCA_041572475.1 Woeseiaceae bacterium | reverse complement strand
GGGCAGATCGGCCGCGCCCCCAAGCCACGCGACGGCGCCATCGCGGACCGCGATCGCCCCGTCGGCGATGACGCCGTAGTCGTTGCTATCGGGCCGCATCGTCGCGATTCGGGCATCCGTCAGCAGCAGGTCCCAGTCGGTCATCGTTTGCTCCACGCGGGCATTCGAAGTTATCATGCTGCAAGTTGTATATACAACCTGTTTAACGCTATGCTGCATATTTTCGCTCGCAAGGCGCTATTGCCAAGCGGATGGGCCGACGACGTCCGGCTGGACGTGCGGGACGGGCAAATTGCCGCCGTGCACCCCGGCGCCAGCCCCGCTGGCGAGGATATCCACCTGGGTGTCGTGATCCCGGGTCTTGCCAACGGCCACAGCCACGCATTCCAGCGCGCACTTGCCGGCCGCACCGAGCGGCGCTCGCCGCAGGGCAAGGACAACTTCTGGACCTGGCGGGAACGCATGTATGAACTCGCCGGCCGGATGGATCCCGCGACCCTCGAGGCGATCGCCACGCAGGCCTACTCCGAGATGCTGGAGAGCGGCTACACGGCGGTGGCGGAGTTTCACTACCTGCATTCGGTCGAGGGCGGCGACCACCCCGCCGGTTCGATGGCGGCCGCAATCCTGGCGGCGGCCGAACACAGCGGCGTGCGGCTCACTTATGTGCCGGTGCTCTACGAACGCGCTGGCTTCGAGACTGCTCAGCCGGCCGGTCACCAGGCGCTGTTCGCACTCGACCTCGCGACGTTCGTGACCCATTTCGAAACCGTGGCGGAGGCTGCCGCGGGCAAGGTCGCCGTGGGCATCGGCGCGCACAGCCTGCGGGCGGTCAGCCCCGAATCGCTCGAACGTGTCGCCGGCCTTGCCAGGCAGCACGGCATCCCGATGCATCTGCATATCGCGGAACAGCAGCGTGAAGTGGACCAGTGCCTCGCGAGCTACGGGCGCCGCCCCGTACGCTGGTTGCTGGAAAACGTGGCGGTCGACGAGAGCTGGTGTCTCGTGCACGCGACCCACATGGATCACGACGAGACCGAGAACCTCGCCGGTTCGGGCGCTGTCGTCTGCCTGTGCCCGAGCACCGAGGCCAACCTCGGCGACGGCCTGTTCCCGTTGCATGATTTCCTGCGCCACGGTGGCGCGATCGCGATCGGCTCGGACAGCCACGTGTCGATCAATCCCTTCGAGGAACTGCGCTGGCTCGAGTACGGCCAACGCCTCACCCTGCAGTCGAGAAACGTCGCGGCGCTGGAGGATGCCCACGTCGGACGCGAACTCTTCCTGCGCGCCTTCGCCGGAGGTGCCCGGGTGACGGGCAGGGAGCCGGCGGGCCTCGAGGAGGGCGCCGGCGCGGATCTCGTCGCGCTGTATGACGATGACCCCATGCTGCTCGGCCACGACGATGCGTCATTGCTCGACGCGCTGGTCTTCTCCGGCTACCGGTTGCCGGTGGACCGGGTCATGGTCGGCGGCGAATGGTGCGTCGTGGACGGCGTGCACGTCAGGCGGCAGGAGATTCGCAAGGCCTTCGCAGCGGCGCTCGAGCGCATCGGGGCAGCGCGGTGACGGCGGTCGCGAAGCCACGCTACCAGCAGCTCAAGGAGCTGATCATCACCCGGATATCGAGTGGCGAGCTGCGGCCCCGGGATCGGGTCCCATCCGAGAACGAACTCGTCGCGCTGATGCAGGTGTCGCGCATGACCGCGAATCGTGCGCTCCGCGAACTCACCGACGAAGGATACGTCGAGCGCATCGCGGGCCGCGGTACCTACGTGGCGGACCAGCGGTCGCGTTCTCACGTGCTCGAGGTCCAGAACATTGCCGACGAGATCACGGGCCGGGGCCACGCTCACTCCTGCGAGGTCCTGCGTCAGTCGCAACAGCATGCACGCGGCGAGGTGGCGAGGGCACTCGATGTCGAGCAGGGCACGGATATCTTTCACCTCTTGCTCGTCCACTTCGAGAACGGCGTGCCTGTCCAGGTCGAGGACCGTCATGTCATCGCCGATTTTGCGCCCGATTGCCTCGAGCAGGATTTTCGCGCCGTGACGCCGAGCGCCTACCTGACGGCGGTCGCGCCGTTGCAGGAGGCCGAACAGGCCGTGCGCGCGGTGCGGCCGACCGAGGCCGTGCGCCGGCAT
Organism: Woeseiaceae bacterium; assembly: GCA_041572475.1. Taxonomy (GTDB): domain Bacteria; phylum Pseudomonadota; class Gammaproteobacteria; order Steroidobacterales; family Woeseiaceae; genus UBA1847. The sequence continues at coordinate 45,227 of JBFFSI010000015.1, read as the reverse complement.
CTGCAGATGTCCGACGGGGAGCCCTGCCTGGTCGTGCTGCGGCGCACCTGGTCGGACGGCCGCCCCGTGACCTTTGCCCGACTACACCACCCGGGAAGCCGCTACGAGCTGACCGGTTATTACACCCCTCCCGGAACACCCAGATCCCCGGCAACGAAAGTCGTCGGGTTGGAGAAGCTCGAAGATGAACACTAAACGAACCATCAAGGCGCCGACGGGGACGAGCCTGCAGGCGCGGAGCTGGCTGACCGAGGCACCGCTGAGGATGATCATGAACAACCTCGATCCCGATGTCGGTGAGCACCCGGAGGAGCTCGTCGTATATGGCGGGATCGGCAAGGCGGCACGTAACTGGGAGGCGTTCGACAAGATCGTCGAGACACTCAAGACTCTCGAGGCGGACCAGACCCTGCTCGTCCAGTCCGGCAAGCCCGTCGGCGTCTTCAGGACCCACGAAGATGCGCCGAGAGTGCTGATCGCGAATTCGAACCTGGTTCCCGCCTGGGCAACCTGGGAGCATTTCCGGGAGCTGGATCGCAAGGGCCTGATGATGTTCGGACAGATGACCGCCGGCTCTTGGATTTATATCGGCAGCCAGGGCATCGTCCAGGGGACTTACGAGACCTTCGCCGAAATGGGGCGGCAGCACTATGGCGGCGATCTCGCCGGACGTTGGATATTGACGGCCGGCCTCGGCGGCATGGGCGGCGCTCAACCACTCGCCGCGACAATGGCAGGCGCCTCGATGCTCGCCATCGAATGCCAGTCGGACCGCATCGACAAGAGGCTGGAAACCGGCTACCTGGACGTGCGCTCGGACTCGCTCGATGAAGCGCTCGAACTCGTCCAGAAGTCGGTCGCCGATCGTAAGCCGATCAGTGTCGGGCTCCTCGGCAACGCCGCCGAACTTCTGCCGGAACTGGTAGAGCGCGGTGTGCGTCCGGACGCGGTAACCGACCAGACTTCGGCGCATGACCCGGCCAACGGTTACCTGCCGATCGGCTGGACCGTCGACCAATGGTTCGCGAAGCGGAAGAGCGACCCGGACGCGGTCGCCGCGGCGGCACGGGCCTCGATGGCCGTGCACGTCCGCGCGATGCTGGCGTTTCACGAGATGGGCGTTCCGACATTCGACTACGGCAACAACATCCGCCAGGAGGCCAAGGACGAGGGCGTGGACAACGCTTTCGACTTTCCGGGCTTCGTGCCGGCGTACGTCCGGCCCCTGTTCTGCCGTGGCGTAGGCCCGTTCCGCTGGGCGGCGCTGTCGGGCGATCCCGAGGACATCTACCGGACGGACGCGAAGGTCAGGGAACTGATCCCCGACGATGCGCACCTGCATGCCTGGCTCGATGCGGCACGTGAACGCATTCACTTCCAGGGCCTGCCGGCACGAATCTGCTGGGTCGGCCTGGGGCAGAGGCATCGCCTCGGCCTTGCCTTCAACGAGATGGTGCGCAGCGGCGAACTGAAGGCGCCGGTCGTGATCGGGCGGGATCATCTCGACAGTGGCTCGGTGGCGAGCCCCAACCGAGAGACCGAATCGATGCGCGACGGCTCCGACGCCGTGTCCGACTGGCCGATCCTCAACGCCTTGCTGAACACGGCGAGCGGGGCGACCTGGGTCTCGTTCCATCATGGTGGCGGGGTCGGCATGGGCTACGCGCAGCACGCCGGCCTCGTGATCGTCTGCGACGGCACCGAGGCGGCAGACCGCCGGATCGAACGGGTGCTCTGGAATGATCCGGCGAGCGGCGTCATGCGGCATGCCGATGCCGGCTACGAAGAGGCCATCGAGTGCGCCCGCGAACACGGCCTGCAGCTGCCGATGCTGCCGCCGGAGTCCGCGTCGTGAATCTCGTGATTGGCAAAGAGCTCGTCGGACTGGCTGAGCTTCGTGCGGCCTGGGAGCGGCCGCTGACGGTAGAACTAAGCAATGATGCGCGCTGTCGTATCGGCGAGTCGGCCGAAGTGGTCAGCGACGTCGTTGCCGGCGGCGACACGGTCTACGGCGTCAATACGGGCTTCGGGCAGCTGGCCGAGGTGCGTATCGGCGACGAGGAGCTGGTGCGCTTGCAGGAAAACCTGGTCCGCTCGCATGCGGTAGGTGTCGGTGAAGACCTCGACGACAGCGTCGTGCGGCTGGTACTGCTGCTGAAAGTGATCGCGCTGGCTGCCGGCTTTTCGGGCGTCAGGCCCGAGCTCGTCGAGGCGCTGTGCGCGCTTATCAACAACCGGATCTACCCGCGTATCCCGGCCCGGGGCTCGGTAGGCGCGTCGGGCGACCTTGCGCCGCTCGCGCACATGGCCGGTGTCCTGATCGGCGTCGGCGAAGCGCGGGTCAAGGGCACGATCGTGCCGGCCGAGCTCGCGTTGCAGGAGGCTGGCATCGAGCCGCTGACGCTCGCGCCGAAGGAGGGTCTCGCATTGCTGAACGGTACGCAGGTATCGACGGCGCTCGCGCTGGCTGCCGTGTTTCGCACCGAGAACCTGCTGGCCGCCGCCCTGGCCGCCGGCGCATTGTCGGCGGATGCCGTGCAGGGCAGCGATACGCCGTTCGACAAGCGCATCCAGAGCGTGCGCGGCCATGGCGGACAGATCGCCGTTGCGGGCGTGCTGCGTGAGCTGATGGGAGGCAGCGAGATCCGTGCGTCGCACGTCACCTGCAACCGGGTGCAGGATCCGTACTCGGTGCGTTGTCAGCCGCAGGTCATCGGCGCCTGCCTCGACGTGCTGCGACACGTGTGCGCGGTGCTCGAAACCGAGGCCAACGCGGTGACCGACAACCCCCTGGTCTTTGCCGAGTCGGGTGCAGTCCTCTCGGGTGGCAACTTCCACGCGGAGCCCGTCGCGCTCGCCGCCGACTACCTCGCGCTGGCCATCGCGGAAATCGGTTCGCTCGCGGAGCGCCGAATCGCGTTGCTGATCGACGGGCACCTGAGTGGGCTGCCGCCGTTCCTGGTGCGTGAGGTCGGGCTCAACAGCGGGTTCATGATGGCGCAGGTGACTGCTGCGGCGCTCGCATCCGAGAACAAGTCGCACGCGCACCCGGCCAGTGTCGACAGCATTCCGACCTCCGCGAACCAGGAAGACCACGTCAGCATGGCAACGTTCGCGGCTCGGCGCCTGCACGAGATGATCGACAACGCCGGGAACATCGTCGCGATCGAGTTGCTCGCGGCGGCGCAAGGTATCGAGTTCCACCGGCCCAAGCGGAGCTCCGACGCGCTCGAAGGCATCATCGCCCGGCTGCGCGAAGTGTCACCCGTTTTCGTCGAGGACCGGTCGCTGTCGGCTGACATCACGCGCGTCGCGGCGCTGATCGATGGCGGGGTCTTTGCCGAGCACTCCGCCTCGGTGCTCCCGAGCCAGGGCACATGATCGAGACCTACTCGTTCGAGGCAGGCGAAACGCCGCTCCTGGTCAGTATCCCGCATGACGGTCGCCAGCTGCCCGGCGAGGTGGCCGGGTCGATGACGGCGGCGGGCCGCGCGATTCCGGATACCGACTGGCATGTTCGACGACTCTATGACTTCGTTACGGATCTCGGTGCGTCGCTGATCTGTGCCGAGTACTCCCGCTACCTCGTCGATCTGAATCGGCCCGCCGACGACACCGCGCTTTATGCGGGGCGCTTCGGCACGGGCCTGTGTCCCACCCGGACATTCGCCGGTGACGATATCTACGGGGACGAAACAGGCATCGATGTCGGCGCGCGCGTACGGCAATACTGGCAGCCCTACCACGACAGGATTGCCGCGACCCTCGTGAGCCTTCGGGAGCAGCATGGCTACGCATTGCTCTGGGATGCTCATTCCATTCCGAGCCGCGTGCCGGCGCTGTTCGCTGGGGAGTTGCCCGAGCTCAACCTGGGTACCTGGGACGGGCGCAGCTGCCACGCGGACCTATCGGGCCGGGTCGTGGCCGCCGCCCGGAGCAGCGCCTACAGCAGCGTCGTCGACGGACGATTCAAGGGAGGCTACATAACCCGGCATTACGGCCGCCCGGAGCAGAACGTGCACGCGATCCAGTTGGAGCTGTCGCAGCGTTCGTACATGGACGAGCTGTCGCTGAAATACGACAGCGGTAAGGCCGCCCGTCTTCGTGATACGCTCCGGGATCTTCTGGAAACTTTCCTCGTTGCCGCCAGTCAGTAGGCTGAGGAGCTAGCTATGCGACAACGCTTATTCACCCTGGCTTCGTTGCTCGCAGTCGCCGTGGTCTCGTCATCCTGCGCGTCGCTCGAGTGGTCGGCGAGCCGCATCGACGAAGAGTCCGACAAGGCGCTGCGCGTGTTCCGGGAAGAAGTCAACGGGGCCGAGCTGTTCCTCGCCCAGTCGTCGGGCTATCTCGTGTTTCCGCGCGTCCTGAAGGCCGGCATCGGCATCGGGGCCGAAACGGGCGAGGGCGTGCTGCGAGTGGGCGGACAAAGCGTGGACTACTATCGCACCACGAGCGGCAGTATCGGCTTCCAGGCAGGCGCGCAGGCGAAATCGATCGTCATTGCCTTCCTGACCCCGTCGTCGCTGGAGCAGTTTCGCGGATCGAACGGCTGGAAGGTCGGCATCGACGGCTCGGTCGCGCTGATCGATGTCGGGGCCGGCAAGACGATCGACACGGATAACATCCGGGATCCCGTGGTCGGGTTCGTGTTCGGCTCCAAGGGCCTGATGTACAACCTGACCTTCGAGGGGTCCAAGTTTACGAAGCTGGTCAAGTAACGCCCTGCCGCTGCAGGGACCAGCCGGTTTCAATAATCACTGATCCATCCGGGAGGATTCAACCGATGACAAGACGAGATCTCATTGCCGCTTTCGGCGCCCTGGCCGCGTTCCTGTTTTCCGGCACGGTCTTTGCCGCTTCGGCTGAAAAGATAGAGAGCGAGGTCGCCAAGACGCTGGAGGTCTTCCAGGAGGAGGTCAAGGGGGCCGACGTGTTCCTGAGCAAGGCCGCGGGTTACCTCGTGTTCCCGAAGGTCTACAAGGTCGGCATCGGCGTGGGCGCGGAGAGCGGCGAGGGCGCACTCAGGGTCGGCGGCACGACCGTCGATTACTACCGCACGACCTCCGGCTCGATCGGCCTGCAACTCGGTGCGCAGGCCAAGTCCATCGTCATCGCGTTCATGACGCAAGAGGCACTCAGCAAATTCCGGAATTCGTCGGGCTGGAAAGTCGGTGTGGACGGTTCCGTGGCGCTGGTCGACCTCGGCGCGGGCAAGACCATCGACTCGAGCAACGTCAAGGATCCGGTTGTCGGGTTCATCTTCGGCTCCAAGGGCCTGATGTACAATCTGACGCTTGAAGGGTCGAAAATCACAAAACTCGACAAGTCCTGAGAAACGGCGGCGCACGCTGGGCCGGCGCGTGGGTGATGGCGCCCGCGCGCTCGGCGAACTCGGCGACGACCTGGTCAATCGCCCGCGAGTCCTTCCCGGCAAGGCCCATAACTGGTTCCGTCGCTGGTTCGCGAAGATCTGGAAGCTGCGCGGCGGCGGCCTCTATGCCTGCGGCTATGCCGTGACCTTTATTGTCCTCGAGATTCGCTCGCTGACCGGTGACGTGTTCGAGAGCGAAGGCGTCGTCGACTTTTTCACGAGCCAGGTGTTCGAATTCGTATTCCGGTTTCTCAGCGAGTCCCTGCTCAACATGATCCAGGCCTTCATTTGGCCCCTGTATGTCATCGAGTTCCAGCCACCCTGGGGGGTCATCGGCCTGGGGATCGCTTTCTTCGTGTTCGACCGGTTCTTGCGTAAGCGCGTCGAGGGCTGGTTGTCAGGCGAAAACGAAGAGCAGCCGACCAAGCCTGATAAAACCGCCTGAAGGCGTTCTCAGGGCAGCGAGGTGACCGCATTCGGCGATGCCTGCTGCCGATGTCGCCTTATGGCAGTGGCTTCCACAGTGTGATGAAAGTCTCAATTCGACTGTTGAGCCGGTTCAAAAACGGGAATCTGTGAATGGCGCCCCAATAGCCGGGCGGCCCGACCCGCATAGTCTGGTCCCAGCGACCCATTAGCAAGTTTCGAGGCAGAGCATCATGTCGAATTTCACGATTTCCGCAAGGCTCCCGATGGTCTGGTTTCTGCTGGGTCTGCTGTTGAACGCTGCGGGGCTATACATCGGCTTCGACAGCCCGCTGTCGTTCGTCCTGATCGTTGCCGGATGGTTCTGCTGCGCGTTCGGCCTGGCACTCTTCGTGCTGCGCAGGATGGAAAAGCCGAAATCCCGGGACCACACGAGACTGTCGTCCAAGTTCATCTCGGCTGGCGGCACTGCGGCGACGCGCAACGACGCGAACAGCCCCTGATTCATTCGTCCGGATGCTGCGGCGCAGTAATTCAGTCAGTTTGCTGCGCGTCTAGGTCGTGTCCACGATCCGGCCCTGGCGTTTCGCACGTTCGTCATGGCCTTCCTGCCACGCCGAACGGTGTGTCGCCGGTGCGACCTGCACGGCGGTCACCTTGTACTCGGGGCAACTCGTCGCCCAGTCGCTGTATTCGGTCGTCACGACGTTGGCGCCGGTTTCTGGATTGTGGAACGTCGTGTAGACCACGCCGGGCTGAACGCGTGTCGTCACGGTGGCGCGCAGCGTAATGTCGCCTTTACGGCTGGTCAGCGCTACGAGGTCCCCCTCGCCGATACCACGGGTCTCCGCATCCGCCGGGTGGATCTCGAGCAGGTCCTCCTCGTACCAGACCATGTTGGCCGTCCTGCGCGTCTGCGCGCCGACGTTGTACTGAGACAGGATACGTCCCGTCGTCAGCAGCAACGGAAACTTGCGGCTCGTCCGTTCCTCGGTGGGGACGTAGCCGGTCTCGATGAACAGGCCCTTGCCCCGGACGAAGTTGTCGACGTGCATGATCGGCGTGCCCATCGGGGCGTCGTCGTTGCAGGGCCACTGGACGCTGCCCACGGCGTCCAGGAAGCTGAAGCTCACATTGCGGAACGTCGGCGTGAGTTCGGCGATTTCGTCCATGATCTCGGCCGCGCTCGCGTAGTCCATCGGGTAGCCCATCGCCCGTGCGAGTTCCTGCGTAATGAGCCACTCGTGCTTGCCCTGCTGCGGTTGCATCACGGGTCGCACGCGGTTGATGCGCCGCTCGGCGTTGATGAATGTGCCGTCCTTCTCGAGGAACGACGTGCCCGGCAGGAACACATGCGCGAACTTTGCGGTCTCGTTGAGGAACAGGTCCTGGACGACCACGCAGTCCATCTTCGACAGCGCTTCCTCGACATGCGTCGTGTCCGGGTCGGACTGGGCGATGTCCTCGCCCTGGATGTAGATCCCCTTGAACGAGTCCGCGCAGGCTGCGTCGAGCATGTTCGGGATGCGGAAGCCGGGTTCCGGATCCAGGGTGACGCCCCAGTGGCGCTCGAAGCCCGAGCGCACGTCGTCGTCCTGTACCGGGCGGTAACCGGCCAGCTCGTGCGGGAACGAGCCCATGTCGCAGGAGCCCTGCACGTTGTTCTGGCCGCGCAGCGGGTTGACACCGCAGCCCGTGAAGCCGAGGTTGCCGGTCGCCATCGCGAGGTTGGCCATGCCCATCACCATCGTCGATCCCTGGCTGTGCTCGGTGACGCCGAGGCCGTAGTAGATCGCGGCCCGTTGCGCCCCCGCATAGAGCCGCGCGGCCGCGCGAATGTCTTCGGCTGGCACGCCGGAGATCCCGGCAACCGTTTCCGGGGAGTTCTCGGGCCTGAGGATCATCGCCTTCCAGGACTCGAATGACTCGACGTCGCAGCGTTCGCGCACGTAGTCCTCGTCAACGAGGCCCTCGCTGACGACGACGTGAGCCAGGGCGTTGACGATTGGCACGTTCGTGCCCGGCAGCAGTGCGAGATGATGCTCCGCGCGTATGTGCGGCGACTTGACCAGCCCGATGCGCCGCGGGTCGACCACGATGAGTTTCGCGCCCTCGCGCAGGCGGCGCTTCATCTGCGACGCGAATACCGGGTGGCCCTCCGTCGGATTGGCGCCGATTACGATGATGACGTCGGCATCCATGACGCTGTCGAAAGGTTGAGTCCCGGCCGATGTGCCCAGCGTCTGTTTCAGGCCATAGCCGGTTGGCGAATGACAGACGCGGGCGCAGGTGTCGACATTGTTATTGCCCATCGCCGTCCGCACGAGTTTCTGCACGACAAAGACTTCTTCGTTCGTGCAGCGTGACGAGGTGATGCCGCCGATCGACTTGCGGCCGTGCTTCTCCTGGATCGCTTTGAAGCGCTCGGCCGTGTAGCGGATGGCCTCGTCCCAGCTCACCTCGTGCCATGGCTCGTCGATGCTGTCGCGGATCATCGGGCCGAGGACGCGATCGCGATGCGACGCATAGCCCCATGCGAAGCGCCCTTTTACGCAGCTGTGGCCGTGGTTGGCCTGGCCGTCCTTGTAGGGCGTCATGCGTACGACCTGGTCGCCTTTCATCTCCGCCTGGAAAGAGCAGCCGACGCCGCAATATGCGCAGGTAGTGATCACCTTGTGATCGGGCTGGCCGTGCTCGACGATGCTCTTTTCCATCAACGTCGCGGTCGGGCAGGCCTGCACGCACGCGCCGCAGGACACGCATTCGGAATCGAAGAAATCTTCGCTGATGCCGGCCGAGACTCTCGATTCGAAGCCGCGCCCCTCGATGGTGAGCGCGAACGTGCCCTGCACCTCGTCGCACGCGCGCACGCAGCGCGAGCAGACGATGCACTTGGTCGAGTCGAACTGGAAATAGGGGTTGCTGGCGTCGACGTTACCCGCCAGGTGATTCGCGCCGTCGAATCCGTAGCGAACCTCACGCAGCCCGACCGCGCCGGCCATGTCCTGCAGTTCGCAGTCGCCGTTCGCGGAACAGGTCAGGCAGTCGAGCGGGTGGTCGGAGATGTAAAGCTCCATGACATTGCGCCGCAGCCGCCCGAGTGCCTCGGTCTGCGTGCGGATCTTCATGCCGTCCTCGACCGGCGTCGTGCAGGATGCGGGGTAGCCCTGCCGGCCCGCCACCTCGACGAGGCACAGCCGGCACGATCCGAAAGGCTTCAGGCTGTCGGTTGCACACAGCTTCGGGATATCGACACCCGATTCCCGCGCCGCGCGCAGGATGCTCGTGCCTGCCCTGACCGTTGCCGGCAGCCCGTCGATTTCGATACTGACCGTCTCGCCGTGCGCGGAAGCAGGCGTACCCAGGTCGGCTTGTCTGACCTTACTCATCCGTTGGCCCCCACTGCCGAGGAAAAGTCCTCGGCAAAGTATTTTAGGACACTGCGCACCGGAAAGGGCGTCATTCCGCCCATGGCGCACAACGACCCATCCTGCATCGTGTCGCAAAGCTCGAGCAGCAGGTCGTAGTTCTCGTCGCGCTGCTCGCCGCGAATCATGCGGTCGATCACTTCGACGCCGCGGGTCGAACCGATCCGGCACGGCGTGCACTTACCGCAGGACTCGATGGCGCAGAATTCCATCGCGAATCGCGCCTGCAGGGCCATGTTTGCGCTGTCGTCGAAGACGACGATGCCGCCGTGGCCGATCATGGCGCCGATTTTCGAGAACGCCTCGTAGTCGAGTGGAGTATCCAGCTGCCCGGCGGGCAGATACGCACCCAGCGGGCCGCCGACCTGCACCGCCTTGACGGGCCGGCCGGTCGCCGTGCCGCCACCCCAGTCGTCGATGAGTTCCCGAACGGTAACGCCGAATCCCTTTTCAACCAGCCCGCCGCGCTTCACGTTGCCGCCGAGCTGGAAGGCGAGGGTGCCCTTGGAACGATTGACGCCGAAGGCTGCGTAGCGTTCCGCGCCCAGCATGACGATGTTGGGCACCGACGCGAGCGTCACGACGTTATTGACGACTGTCGGTCTACCGAACAGTCCGCTGATTGCAGGCAGGGGCGGCTTGGCCCGCACGAGCCCCGCTCTTCCCTCGAGGCTCTCGAGCATCGCCGTCTCCTCGCCGCACACATAGGAACCGGCGCCGAGATGCAGCTCGATGTCGAAGTCGAAGCCACTTCCCTGGATGTCGACACCGAGCCAGCCGGCGTCGCGTGCCGTTTCGAGCGCGCGGGTCAGGATCGAGCGCGCCAGCGGATACTCGGAACGCAGGTAGATATAGCCGCGGCTCGCCCCCACTGCGTAACCCGCGATAGCCATCGATTCGATCAGCCCGAACGGGTCGCCTTCCATCAGGATCCGGTCCGAGAACGTGCCGCTGTCACCCTCGTCGGCGTTGCAGGCGACGTACTTCTGCCCGGCCTCGGTGTCGGCCACCGTTCGCCATTTGATGCCCGCCGGAAAACCGGCGCCGCCGCGGCCGCGCAAACCCGATTCGGTGACCGCGTCGATGACGGCATCGGGACCGATGTCGAATGCTTTCTCCAATGCCTTGAAGCCGTGATGGGCACGAAAGTCGTCCATCGACAGCGGGTCGACGAGGCCGCAGCGCCAGAACGTCCAGCGGTCCTGGTTGATCAGGTAGGGAACCTCGACAGTCGGCCCGAGGCGTTTCTCGTGCGCTGCGCCCTCGAGGAACCCGGCGGCGAACAGTGCCGCAATGTCGTCCGCGTCCACGTTACCGTACGCGATCCGCTGATCGCCGACAGCCACCTCGACAAGCGGCTCGAGCCAGCTGGCGCCCCAGGAGCCGTTGCGGACCAGTTCCAGGCTCTTGCCGTTTTCTTTCGCGTGCCGTGCGATCGCAATGGCAACGTCGTCGGCACCGACGGAGACGGCGGCGGTTTCCCGCGGCACGAAGACCTTCGTCGTCATCAGCCGTCCTCCCTCGAGCCGGCGATGATCGCATCGAAACGGCTGCCGTCGACCCGCCCATAGGTCTTCCCGTCCACCATGATCGCCGGCGAACACGCGCAATTGCCGAGGCAGTAGACGGGCTCGAGCGAATACTTTTCCGAGCTCGCATTGATATCGACGCCGAGTGCGGCCTGCGCATGGGCAGTGAGCTCGCGGCTACCCATGGCCTGGCAGGCCTCCGCCTGGCAGATCTTGACGACCTGCCGGCCAGGGGGCGAGGTCCGGAAGTCGTGGTAGTAGCTGATGGTCCCGTGCACCTCGGCGCGGGACAGGTTCAGCTCGTCGGCAAGCTGGCGCGTTGCCTGCTCCGGAATCCACCCGAAGCGCTCCACGAAGCCGTGCAGGATCTGCACCAGCATCTCCGGCCGCGCCTGGAAACTCGCGATGATCGCGCTGGCCGCCTCGCGGCTGTATTCGCTGCTCATGAAACTACTCGCTCCTCGCCCGAATAAATATTGAACGTCTCGCCCCGCAGGAACCCGATCAGGGTCATGTCAAACTCCCGTGCCAGGGACACCGCGAGGCTGGACGGGGCGCTGACGGCGGCCAGCAGCGGCATTCCCGCGACCAGCGCTTTCTGCATCAGCTCGAAGCTCGCCCGCCCCGACACCATCAGCCCGAGGTCAGCGGCCGGGAGCCGGCCATCGAGTAGCAAGCTGCCGATCACCTTGTCGACGGCGTTGTGGCGGCCGACGTCTTCCATCGTCACGATCAGTTCGCCGTCGGTCGTGAAAGCGGCTGCCGCGTGCAGCCCCCCCGTCTCTTCGAAGACCGCTTGCGCGGCGCGCAGCGCTCGTGGCATTCGGGTCAGCACCGAGGATGGAAACGTCGTGCGCGCCTTTATCGAGCCGGCGCCGAGCGCCCGGACTGCATCCAACGATGCCTTGCCGCACACGCCGCAGCTGGAAGTCGTATAAAAGTGACGCTGCAGCCGGCCCAGGTCCACGCTGACGTCCTCGGCGAGTTCGACGTGAACCACGTTGCGGTTGCCCGTTTCCGGGGCGGCCGGCCCGCAGGGCTCGATGCCGGCGATGTCATCGGCGCCGCGGATGATGGATTCGCCGAACAGGAATCCCGCGGCCAGGGCTTCGTCGTGGCCGGGCGTCCGCATCGTAACCGAGATGCTGTGCACGGCGGGGCCCCCGGGCAGCGACAAGCCGATCCGGATCTCGAGCGGTTCCTCGGCGGCGACAAGATCGGACGTCGGTTCGCGGCCCGAGCTACCAACCTTGTTGATCTTGATCGCGTGACTGCTGGAGGCCATTGTTCCGTCATACCGTGAGCGGGGACGCCCAGTATATCGCCGCAGGGTTCGTGCGCATTAGCGCAAATGAGAGTCATTCGCATTACAGTGCCCGGGTTTGCCGGAACCACTCGTTCTGCTGCCGTTCATAAACATCGATTAGAATGCATTACAGCATGAACCCTGATTTCTTGTATCCTTGCTGCCGGAAAGATTCCGGGCACATTTGATTTGAGGAGAACCCTTGTGAGCAAAATCGCACGCCGCCAATTCCTGCAACTGTCAGCCGTAGCCGCGGCTGGTTGCTTAGCCGGCACGAGCCGCGTAGCCGTTGCGCAGGACATGCCCAAGGTCTCGGAAGACGACCCAATGGCGAAGGGCATGAGGTACACGCACGACGCGAGCACCGTGGATCCGTCCACGAGAGCGAATCCGGCGCCGGACCAGGACTGCGCCAACTGTGCCCTCGTGCAGGGCAACGACGGTGACGAATGGCGTCCTTGCCAGATCTTCCCGGGCAAGCTCGTCAGCGCGAATGGCTGGTGCTCGGTCTGGGCACCCAAAGCCTGATCGTCAACCCGTGATATAAAAGAGCGCCGGCAATGGTGCCGGCGCTCTTTTTGTTATGCACGAAGCCAGCATCCAGCATTTCTACGACGAGCCGACGGGGACCTTGTCCTATGTCGCCTGGGACGAAGAGACCCGTTGCGCCGCCATCGTCGACCCGGTGCTGGGATTTGACATGACGTCCGGTCGAACGGATCCGGCGTCGGCGGATGCCGTCATCCAGTTCATCGACAACAATAACCTGTCGCTGGAGTGGATACTGGAGACACACGCGCATGCAGATCACCTGTCGGGTGCGCAATACGTCAAGTCCCGCCTCGGCGGAACGGTCGCGATCGGCGAAGGCATCCGCGAGGTCCAGGCGCACTTCGGCAAGGTCTTCAACCTGGGTAAATCTTTCAAGGCCGACGGGAGCGAGTTCGACTACCTGTTTGTCGACGGCGAGGTGTTCACGATCGGCAGCCTCGAGTGCCAGGTCATCGCAACGCCGGGTCACACGAACGACAGTGTGAGTTACCGGATCGGTTCCGCCGTCTTCGTCGGTGACAGCCTGTTCATGCCTGACTTTGGCACGGCGCGCTGCGACTTCCCGGGTGGGGACGCCGAGGTCTTGTATGACTCGATCCGGAAACTGCTGTCCCTGCCGGGCGAGACGCGGCTGTATATGTGCCATGACTACCGGCCGAACGGCCGCGAGCTGCGATGGACCTGCACGGTCCACGAGCAGCGCGAGGCCAACATCCACGTCTCGGAAGGCGTCAGCAAGGCGGATTTCGTGGGCATGCGCAACGAGCGCGATACAAATCTGAAGTTGCCGGCGTTGATTGTGCCGTCCATTCAGGTCAACATTCAGTCAGGGCATTTGCCCGAACCCGAGAACAACAAGATCGCCTACATTAAAATCCCGATTGATACTCTCTGATACGGAACAGCGCGGTGTTTGAATCGCTCCAGATGTTGCCGCCGGATGCGATCCTCGGCCTGATTGCCGAGTACGCAAACGACGACAGGCCCGACAAGATCGATCTTGGCGTTGGCGTCTACCGCACGGCCGAGGGCGAGACGCCTGTCTTGCCATCAGTCAAGATAGCCGAGCAGCGGCTGCTTGAGACGCAGATGAGCAAGTCTTACATCGGCACGGCCGGCGCCGCCGATTTCAACGCCGCGATGCAGGCCCTGACCTTCGGCGACTCGGCCAGCGACGATCGGCTCGTCACGCTGCAGACGCCCGGCGGTTCCGGCGCGCTGCGTGTCGCCGCGGGCCTGATCCTGCGGGCGCGCGACGATGCCACGGTCTGGGTTAGCGAGCCCACCTGGGCCAACCACGTCCCGCTGCTGGGCGGCGCGGGGCTGGAGCTGAAGCCTTACCCGTATTACGACATCGATCGGCACGTGCTGGAGGTCGAGGCGATGATCGACGGGCTGCGGGCCGTGCCGGAGGGTGAAATCGTCCTGCTGCACGCCTGCTGCCACAACCCATCCGGCCTGGACCCTGTCGAGGACGAGTGGCGGGCGATCGCCGACGTTATCGTCGAGCGCCGCCTGGTGCCATTCATCGACATCGCCTATCAGGGTTTTGCAACCGACATCGATACGGATGCGTTTGCGATTCGGCACCTGGCCGAGCGGGTCCCGGAGATGATCGTCTGTAACTCCTGCTCGAAAAATTTCGGCCTCTACAGGGACCGCGTGGGCACGGTGTCGCTGCTGGCGAATGACGCGGCGACGGCATCCGTACTGGGAAGCAATGCGAGCAACTGCGTGCGGACCTTGTATTCGGTGCCGCCTGACCACGGTGCGGCGGTCGTGGCCATCATCCTGAATGATGCCGAACTGCGGGAACAATGGCTCACAGAGGTTGCGACGATGAGGGAACGCCTCGACAGCATGAGCATCCTCCTCAGCGACAAGCTGGCCGAGGCGGCGCCGGGACGCGACTTCTCGCATCTCGTTCGCACGCGAGGCATGTTCTGCTTCCTCGGCATCACGGCCGAGCAGGTTGGCCAGCTGAAGCGCGACTACGGCATCTACATGGTCGACTCGAGCCGTATCAACGTCGCAGGGATCACCCCCGACAACGTCGATTATCTCGCCTCATCGGTCGCCGCGATCCTGTAGAACGCATAATCGAGCCAGAACCGGCCGCCAGCCGCTAAGGTCAGGGCGAAGGCCCCGCTGAATAGGCCGAGAACCCGGCCGTCACTCACGAGCCGGTTCCCAAACCAGCAGGCTGTCCGCGTCGATATGCAAGCGCCGCGCGGTCCCGGAATTGAGTTCGAGGACGTACTGCACCGGCTCGACGGAGGCGACCGACCGCAGCGACAGCGGTTCGGTCCGGGCGGCGATCGACGAGACCGTGCCGTCGCCACGCGCGAACACCATGTCGAGAGGAATATAAGTGTTCTTCATCCACATCGACACGATCTGTTCCCGCTCGTAAACGAACAGCATGCCGGTCGTCATCGGCAGGTCGCGAACGAACATCAGTCCGCGCGCACGCTGCTCGTTGGTCAGCGCGAGGTAGATGTCGAAGCGATGGCATGCGTGCCGGCTGGCGACGACGATGAGCACATCCTTCTCGAATCGTTCGTCGAGCCCTTGGTCAGCGGCCGCCAAGGCCGATAGCAGCAGCAGCGCCAGTGCGGGCCGCACTGTCACGACCCGCCCCAGTCAAGCATTCCGGAAAATCGCAGTTCGGCGATCGAAATGCTCGAGTCGCCATTGATTTCCGCCAGCGGTGACACGCAGAAGACGGCCCCGTGGACGGCGACCTGCCCCGATTCCGGGTCCGGCGCGTCGATCGTGCTGATGTCCGTCAGGCAGCTCGTGTCGGCCGCCGTGCTGAAGAACCGCCCGCTGCCTTCCTCGATCACGGTGAGCTTACTGCCGAGCTCACGGCCGGCTGCATCCCGGTCGAATCCCGGGAGTGCCAGTATGAACGCCAGTCGCTGCTCACCGGCCTGGTCATGGCCGGAGAAGAACAGCCGGGCGCCCTGGCCGTCCGGGCGCGGCATGCCGCGGCACTCATACTCCGGGCTCGGCCAGCTGAGGTCCGCGGAAATTTCGCCGTAAAGCCTGACGCGGAAGGATCCCTGAGCGCCGCAACCGGGAGACGCCACTGCAGCCGGTTCCGTCGCCTGACCGGACGTGTCGGGCGCGGGGCTGCAGGCGGCTATACCGAGACATAGTGCTGCCGAGAGGGCCGCGTGGCATCGAGCGACGACGAATGACGATATTTTTTGCAATTCTGCGGGCCCGGCGTGGTCGGAACGAGAGGCATTATTACAAAAAGACCAGGCGGACAGAGGAAAAACCCGGCGACCGGTCGCCGGCGTCGTGCATCCTCACTACTGCGGCCGTAGTATTCTCGAAAAGTCGCTTCTAGAATGACACGCCCTGAACAGATACGCCTGATCAACGTCCGGAGCTTTTTGATGAGCGTCGCAACACAATTCCAGCAACTCGAGGCACACGCGAGCAGCCTGATCATTGGGCAGGCGCACCTGATCAACCGCATGCTGATCGCGCTGCTCTGTGACGGCCACCTGCTCGTCGAGGGCGCGCCCGGACTGGCCAAGACCCGTGCGATCAAGGTGCTCGCGGAGAGCATCGAGGGTGATTTCCACCGGCTGCAGTTCACGCCCGACCTCCTGCCGGCGGACCTCACGGGCACCGATATCTACAGGCCCCAGGAGGGCACGTTCGAGTTTCGCAAGGGGCCGCTGTTTCACAACCTCATCCTCGCGGACGAGATCAATCGCGCGCCGGCGAAGGTGCAGTCGGCGCTGCTCGAAGCGATGGAGGAACGCCAGATTACGGTCGGCGACCGCAGCTACGCGCTCGATGACCTGTTCATGGTGATGGCCACCCAGAACCCCATCGAACAGGAAGGCACGTATCCGCTGCCCGAGGCCCAGCTCGACCGGTTCCTGCTACACGTCGAGGTCGGCTACCCGAGCACCGAAGACGAGCGCCGGATTCTGGTGCTGAACCGTGACGAGGCCAAGGCTGGCGACCGCAATGCCTTCCAGCCGCCGGAACAGCTCTGCGTGCAGTCGATCATGCAGGCCCGGCAGGACATCCTGCGCCTTCATCTCGCCGCCGAGCTCGAGGAGTACATCGTCAACATCGTCGTTGCGACGCGTGATCCCGGCAAGGTGGACCCGTCTCTCGAGGGCCAGGTGATGTACGGGGCCAGCCCGAGGGCGAGCATGGGCATCGATCGTGCGGCACGGGCTCGCGCATGGTTGTCCGGCCGGAATTACGTTGGCCCGGAGGACATCCAGGAGGTGGCCGCGGACGTGCTGCGGCACAGGATCGTGTTGAGCTTCGAGGCCGAAGCCGACGGCGTCGACGAAAACTCCGTCATCAGGCGCATCCTCGACGGCGTCGGGGTGCCTTAGGCGAAAGCCGTGCCGTTGCTTGACCAAATAGCCGAAAATGCCTCGCCGGTCAGCGTCAGCCAGGCCGGCCTGATACGCCTGAGCGGCCCGGCGCGGGCCATCGCACTCGACGTGCTGCGCGTCAGGTCGCTACAGACGGGCGCCTACGTATCGCACTTCCGGGGCCGCGGCATGGAGTTCGACGAATCCCGGCCATACCAGCCGGGCGACGATCCGCGCAGCATCGACTGGCGCGTCACCGCCCGCAGCACGACGGCCTACACCAAGCTGTTTCGCGAGGAACGTGAGCGTCCCGTGCTGATCGTCATGGACCTGCGGGCCAACATGCATTTTGCGACGCGCGGCTGTTTCAAGTCGGTCAATGCCAGTCGCGCGGCCGCGCTGTTGTCGTGGGCTGCGCACCACCGCGGCGATCGGCTCGGCGGGCTGATCTTCGGCGATACGATGCACCGTGAATTGAAGCCGCGCCTCGGCCGACAGGCCGCACTGCGCTACATCCACGAACTCGCCGGCCACGCGGACTGGGACAACAGGCTGCGCCCTGTCGGCGCCGATGGCAGCGCCGCACTCACGCAGGCAATGGCCGCGCTGCGGCGCGTTGCCCGCCCGGGCAGCCTCGTCGTCATCCTGAGTGACTTCACCGATTTCTCGCGCACGGCGCAGTCCTATCTGTCCAGCGTGGCGCGCCACACCGAGGTGCTCGCGGTCTTTCTCAACGACCCGGTCGAGCGCGAGTTGCCGCCGCCCGGGCGCTATCGGCTGGTCAGCAAGGAGCAGGAACTGGCGATCGACACGGCGTCGAAGGCGGCTCGCCGGGACTACGCACGCGCGTTCCAGGAGCGTGCCGAAGGGCTGGAGGCCTTTTGTCAGCGCTACGGCGTGCACCTGATGCCGATGTCGACCGCGGACGACCCGGTGAGCACGCTGCAGAGCGCGCTCGGCAGGAGGACGCATTGATGAATCCGGAGCAGCTACCGCTTCGCGATATTCATCTTCCGGAAGCGATCGGCTGGTGGCCACTCGCGCCGGGATGGTGGCTGTTGATTGCGATGGCGCTGGCCGCCCTGGCGCTGACGCTCCGGGGGTACTTGCAGAGACGTGCGCGGGGTGCCGCGCGCCGGCAGGCGCTGCGGCAGCTGGTCGAGTTGACCGTGGACTATGAACAACACCGGGACGCGACCGTCTTCATGGCGCAGCTTTCGTCGCTGCTCCGCCGCACCATGCTGGCGTATGCGCCGCGCGATGAGGTCGCCGGCCTCACCGGCGATGCCTGGCTGGAGTGGCTCGACCGCGACTTCGATGCGCCGCGCTTCCGATCCGAGGCGGGCCGCAAGCTGCTGGAGCTGCCGTACCGGCGGCCTGATGCAGGGATCACCTCGATGGAACTGCTGGACGTTGTCGCCGCCGTGCGGCAACGGCTGGCGACGCCGGTGGGGGGTCGGGCCTGATGTGGTCGCTGGCCTGGCCCTGGGCGCTGCTCGCGCTGCCGTTACCGTGGCTGGTATGGAAACTCGTGCCGGAGTCGACGCGACTGCAGGACGCCGGTCTGCGCGTGCCATCGCTCGGCGCCTTCGAGATGCTGGGTGACAGGCCCGAGCGGGAACAGCTGCTCAACGGGCGCTTCTGGATTGCTGCCGCCGCCTGGATGCTGCTCGTCGTTGCCGCGGCGAGGCCCGAGTACATCGGCGACGAACTCGAGGTCCCCGTATCCGGCCGTAACCTGATGCTGGCGGTCGACCTGTCGGGAAGCATGGACCAGAAGGACTTCGAGCTCGGCAGTCGCCGCGTGGACCGGCTCACGGCGACGAAGGCGGTCGCCGGCGATTTCATCGACCGTCGGGAGGGTGATCGCATCGGCCTGATACTGTTCGGCGAGCGGGCCTACCTGCAGGTGCCACTCACGCTGGATCGCGAGACGGTCAACATCCTGCTGATGGAAGCCTTTATCGGCCTCGCCGGCGAGAAGACCGCGATCGGCGATGCGATCACGCTCGCCGTCAAGCGTATCCATGACCAGGCTGCCGATGCCAGCGAACAGGTGCTCATATTGCTGACCGACGGAGCAAACACCGCCGGCGAAGTCGACCCGCTCAAAGCGGCGGAGCTGGCGCAGCAGGTCGGGCTGCGTGTCTACACGATAGGCATTGGCGCCGAGCAACTCGAAGTATCGTCCCTGATCGGCGGGCGGCGCAGCATCAACCCGTCGGCGGACCTCGACGAAGAGACCCTGACCCGCATCGCCGACCTCACCGGCGGCCGTTACTTCCGGGCGAAGGACACGGCTGCGCTGCAGGATATCTACCGCCTGGTCGACGAACTCGAGCCGGTCGAGGAGCCGGAGTCGGGTTTTCGTCCCGTGCGGTCGCTGTATTTCTGGCCGCTGGGCGGCGCGTTCTTCCTCGCGGCCGCGCTGGCGATCGTCTCGATTCTGAAGGGCTTCCTGGCGGGTCGCGTAACAGGGGTGCAGGCCGATGTTCGCTGAGTTCCACTTCCTGCGTCCCGAGTGGCTATGGGCTGCACCCGCGGCGATCGTCGCAGTGTCGCTGCTGGCCTTGCGCAAGCTCGGTCCCGGCCGTTGGCAGAGCGTGATCGACCCGTCGCTGCTTCCACACGTGCTGTCGAGCGCGGTGACGCGCGGCGCGGACCATCGCTGGTGGCTCGCCGGTCTCGGCGGGGTCCTCGGGGCGCTTGCGCTCGCAGGTCCCGCTTGGCAACGGATCGACCAGCCGGTATTTCGCTCCGACCAGGCGCTGGTCATCGCGCTGGACCTGTCGCGCTCGATGGACGCCCAGGACGTCATGCCCAGCCGGCTCATACGGGCGCGCCTCAAGATCCTCGACATCCTCGAGCGCCGCGGCGGTGGCCAGACGGCGCTGGTCGTGTATTCCGCCAACGCCTTCACGGTTACGCCGCTGACGACCGACACGGACACGATCGCGGCGCTGGCCAACAGCCTCAGCACCGACATCATGCCGAGTCGCGGTAGCTACCCGATTGCCGCCATCAACAAGGGGCGGGACCTGCTGCAGCAGGCCGGTGCGGCGGTTGGGGAGATCCTGCTCGTCACCGACGGCGGCTACTCGCCCGCGGCCGAGCGGGCGGCCCGGGAGTTGCGGAATTCGGGTTACACGCTGTCGGTGCTTGGCGTCGGCACGCCCGAAGGCGCGCCGATCCCGCGCCTCAGCGGCGGCTTCGTCACCGACCAGTCGGGTCAGATCGCGGTGCCGAAGCTGGAGGCAAGGCCGCTTCAAAGCCTCGCCGGGGCCGGCGGCGGCCGGTTCGCGATGCTGTCGGCCGACGACAGGGACATCGAAATTCTGCTGTCGGGAGAAGCCGGGCAACGGGCGGCGACCGACGAGTCCCTGGCGACCGACCAGTGGCGCGAGGAGGGCCCGTGGCTGGTGTTGCTGCTGCTGCCGCTCGCCGCGCTGGCGTTCCGACGCGGCTGGATACTGCTGCTGGTACTGGCAGTGCTGCCCGTGTCCCGGCCAGCCGAGGCTTCGCTCTGGGAGGATCTCTGGTACACGAAGGACCAGCAGGCACAACGGCAACTCGAAGCCGGCGCGGCGGCCGACGCCGCGGCGCTATTCAAGAACCCCGACTGGCAGGCGGTAGCGCAATACCGCGCCGGCGACTACGCGGATAGCGCCGCCAATTTTGCCGAGCGCGAGGACTTGCGCAGCCTGTACAACCTCGGCAACGCGCTGGCCCGCCAGGGCGAGTTCGAGAGCGCCATCGACGCCTACGAGCAGGTACTCGAGCAGGATCCCGAATACGAGGATGCGCGCCACAACCGCGACCTCTTGCTGCAGGCCCAGGAGCAACAGCAACAACAGCAGCAGGGCGATGAGCAGGAATCGTCGGAGCAGCAGGGCGAGGGCGAGCAGCAGTCGGAGTCCGGCGGCGACTCCGAACAGCAGAGCTCGGACCAGTCGGGCGACTCGCAGAGCGACCAGCAGGGGGACGCCTCGCAACGTGACGAGGAGTCCAGCCAGGAGGACCTCGAGGCGCTACAGGAAGAATTACAGCGAGCGGCCGAGGAGGCGCAGCGCAACCAGGAACAGGCCGCCCAGCAGCTGACCGCCGAGGAACTGGAGGCGCTGCGCCGCCAGCAGGAGCAGCAGGAAGCGATGGAGCAGTGGCTGCGCAGGATACCGAATGATCCCGGCGGACTGCTGCGCCGCAAGTTCCGCTACCAGTACCAGAAGACCGGAAAGGACCAGGACGGCAACAACACCTGGCCTGATGACGAGGTTCAACCGTGGTGAAGCATCGTGCCGGATTACTGCTCGGATTGGTCGCTGCCATGGCGGCGACGGGCGCGGTGGCGGACGTGGTTGCCCGCGTGGACCGCGCCGATATCGAAATTAACGAGTCGTTTACGCTGGAACTCACGACAGACACCAACATGGACCTCCAGCCTGACGTGTCGGTTCTGGACCAGGACTTTTATGTGGGCCAGAGCAGCCAGCTGACCAACACGACGATCGTCAACGGACAGATAGAGCGCAGCAAGACGTGGACATTCGTGTTGATGCCGAAGCGTGCGGGCGAACTGACGATTCCGCCGGTCACTATCGGCACCGAGCAGAGCAACCAGCTGACCATCGAGGTCAGCGAGCCGAGCTATGCGCCGCCTGGCGAGGCCGAAGTCTTCGTAACCAGCGACGTCGATCTCGATGCCGCCTACGTTCAGGCGCAGGTGCTGCTGACGATAAAGATCTACCGATCGGTGGCCACACGCCAGCCCGCGCTGCGCGAGCCGACCATCACCGGTGTCGAGCACCTGCGGGAGTTGGCCGGCGACGATCGCAGCTACGATGCTGTCATCAACGGCACGGCCTATAACGTCGTGGAACGCGTTTACGCGATCTATCCGCAGGAAAGCGGTGAGCTCGAGATCTCTCCGGCGCGCTTCGAGGCGCGGGTGCTGCGCGCAGGCCGGATTACTGGCCGCAAGGTGTTCGAGTCCGAGCCGCAGACGGTCACCGTGCTGCCGATACCGGCGCCACCCGAGGAGCACCCGGATGCTGACTGGCTGCCCGCGCGCGATGTCCTGCTGAGCGAGGAATGGTCGCGCGAACCGGACGAGATCCGGGCCGGGGAGCCGATCACCCGGCGCGTCATGATCAGCGCGCTGGGCCAGCTGGAAACCCAGATCCCCGCGCTGGAGCCGCCGACACCGGCGGGCATCAACGTCTACCCCGACAAGCCGGAGCTGAATCGACGCGTCGAGGCGCGCGGCATCCGGGGAATTCGCGAAGACCAGTACGCGATGATCGGGACCGCGGCGGGCACGTTTATGCTCCCCGCCCTGGAGGTGCCGTGGTGGAACATCGACGCCGGCGAATGGCAGGTGGCGAGCCTGCCCGAGCGCACGATCAGTATCCTGCCGTCGGCCGAGGCGCCGCCGCCGCCCGAGCCGGTTGCCGAGGTCGCGGCAGCGGGAGAAACGCCGGCCATGCCGGCTGCAAGCGACGGCGACTTCTGGCGCCGTGCCAGTGAGCTCCTGGCCGCGTTATGGCTGGTTACGCTGCTGGCCTGGTGGTGGTCGTCCCGGCCGAGGCGGGCGCCGAGCGAACCTGCGCCGGTGCCGGTTCACAGGCAACAGGCAAGGCATCTCAAGGCGGCGCGGCAGGCCGCGCGGGCGGGCAACGGGGCCGGCGTGCGCACGGCGATGCTGGACTGGGCCCAGCTGCAGTGGCCCAACGATGCGCCACGCAGCATCGGCGCCCTTGCGTCGCGGGTCTCTGCCCCGCTGGCCGACGAGCTGCAGCGCCTGTCGAGTGCGAGTTACGGGCCGGGCGGCGGAGACTGGGACGGCGAAGCGCTGGCGAAGGCCATCCGTTCATTTGCAGTGCTCGAGGACGAGGCCGGCAGCCACGACGAAGTGCTGCCGCCGCTGATGCCGGGGAACTGACGCGTTCGCCTGCGGGCAATCACCAGTGGCCGGTGTTCTCCATCGACGCCCAGGGTTCGCGCGCTGGCAGCGCCGGTCCTTTCTGTAACAGCTCAATCGAGATGTTGTCGGGCGAGCGCACGAAAGCCATGCGGCCGTCGCGCGGCGGGCGATTGATCGTCACCCCTTTGTCCATGAGCCGCTGGCAGACCGCATAGATGTCGTCCACCTGGTAGGCGACGTGACCGAAGTTCCGGCCTTCGCCGTAGTCCTCCGGGTCCCAGTTGTAGGTCAGCTCTATCTGCGCCTCCTCGTCACCGGGGGCGGCCAGGAACACGAGCGTGAAGCGGCCGCCTTCGCTCTCATGGCGGCGCAGCTCGATAAGGCCCAGGGCATCGCAGTAGAACTCGAGGGAGGTATCGATGTCTGTGACACGTACCATTGTGTGCAGGTATTTCATGCCCCAATATTCAACAATTCGGGACAACTGAGCAATACGTGCAAGGCATACGCACCATCACCCTGGATCTCGACGACACGCTCTGGCCGATCGGCCCGGTGATACAGCGCGCGGAGGCGCGGCTCTATGCCTGGCTGGCTGCGCATTACCCGGGAATTACCGAGATGTTTTCGCCCGAGGCGATCAGGCAAGTGCGCAATGCGGTCATCGCGGAACACGGCGACCGTCTGCACGACCTGGCCTTTCTGCGACGCACCGTCCTCGGTCGCATGAGCGAGGCGGCCGGCTACGGCACCGGCATGGTGGACGACGCCTTCTCGATCTTCAACGAGGAACGTAACAGGGTCGATGTCTTCCCCGAGGTGCGGCCCGCGCTGGCACGGCTCAGGCGGTCCTACACGCTGGTCGCACTGACGAACGGCAACGCCAATCTCTCCAAGATCGGCTTGCGCGACCTGTTCGACGACGTGGTCTCGGCGACAACGGCCGGCGCGGCGAAACCGGACCGGGAGATTTTCGACCTGGCCGTGCAGGCAGGCGGCGCGGCCGCACACGAGACGCTGCATGTCGGCGACGATCCGGAGCACGACGTCCACGGCGCGCGCCTGGCCGGCCTGAGAACGGCCTGGGTCAACCGCAACGGCGACGAGTGGCCGGAGGAGTTGCCGGCGCCCGATCGGATCGTGCGCGACGTCGGCGACCTTGCCGCACTGCTCGCACCCGCGAACCCATGACCGTTCGGCCGCTGATCCTCTATATCCCCGGCCTGATGCCCAAACCCGAGCCGCGCCAGCACCGTGACGCGCTGTTCCGGTGCCTGATCGCCGGTATTCGCCGCTACGACGAGCGCACCGCGCTCGATATCGCCGCCAACCTGCACTGCTTCGACGTCGTGTCCTGGACCTACGACTTCTACCAGGTGCACCGCGATTTCAACATCGATGCCGACTCGGTGGACGAACTCATCGAAAAGGGCCGGGCGGCGCGCCGCGACCTGGCCCAGGCGCGTTCCTGGCGCCGCCGCTTCGCCCGGCGTGTGTTCCTGTTTGCCGACCTGTTGCCGTTCCTGATACCGCACGTCGCGAACGAGCGCATGGAGGTGCACCTGCGCGACCTGAATCGGTACGTGCGCAATCGCAACGACATCGCCGATCGTGTGCGCCGGATGCTGAAGATCCCGCTGCGTGCGGCGCACGAAACCGGTCGGCCGATCTGCCTGCTGGCGCACAGCATGGGCTCGGTGATTGCCTATGACGCGCTGTGGCAGATGTTTCACGAGGACGGCGACGAGGCGAAGATCGACCTGCTGGCGACGATGGGCAGCCCGCTCGGGCAGAACTACATACAGAAGCGCCTGCTCGGCGGCGCGGAGGAGGGCCAACGCCGCTACCCCGGCAATATCGGGCACTGGGTGAATCTGTCAGCGGTCGGCGACCTGACTGCCATCGACCCGACGCTGGCCGACGACTTCGCCGAGATGCAGTCGCTCGGGCTTGTCGAACGGATCGAGGATCTGCGGCTCGACAACTGGTTTCGCCTCGACGGCGAACTCAACGTCCACGCGGAGTATGGCTATCTCGCGAACACCAAGACTGCGCGCCTGGTCGCCAACTGGTGGCGCCTGCAGCAGAGCAGCTAGTCACGGGGCCGGTCTTGCAGCCCCGCGGTGCTAGGTGGTTTCCAGGTTCGGCCGGATGATGATATCGATGCGCCGGTTGCGGGCCCGGCCCGACTCGGTCTCGTTGCTGGCCACGGGACGGGTCTCGCCGTAACCGGTTGCGATCAGCCGGTAAGTCGGTATGCGCATCGCGTTGATCATGTACTGCTGAACCGACTCGGCGCGCGCCTGTGACAGTTGCTGGTTGAAGTCGTCGCCACCGTGCGAGTCGGTGTGCCCCTCGATGATCAGCTCGCTGCGCGGGAAGACGTCGATCGCGCGCTCCACTTTCGCCAGCAGGTCGAAACTCGCAGGCTTGATCTGCGACGCACCGCTGTCGAAGGTCAGGCCGACGAGGCGCAATATGATGTTATTGCCCTCGCGGAACACGCGCGCCTCGTCCGCCGTGAACATCTTCTCGACCTCCTCGAACTGCTGCTTGACCCGCGCCTGCGCTTCGAGGCGCTGCACGAGTGCCGCGCGCTCCGCGGTCGCGCCGCCGAGCCGTTCGTCGAGCACGCGCAGCTCCTCTTCCATGTCGGCGAGCCGGACCTCGTTCTCCGATTTCTCCTGGCCGAGCGCCTGGTTCTCGTTGCGCAAATTGTCGATGTACTCGACCAGCGCGGCACTCAGATTGTCCGGGCCGTCCTGCATATCGGGGACGACGTCGGCGGCGCCGGCGATGTTGCGCATGGCGGCCTCCCACTGCAGCACGAGTTCCTCCGGCGTCAGGTCGCGATCACGCACCTTGCGCACGATCTCTGACAGGTAGATCGCGTGCTTGGCTTCGTAATTGGCCTGCCGGGCCAGCGAGCGGGGCAGGTCGGTGTCGTAGCGGTTTTCATTGAGTTCACGCTCGGCTTCGGCCAGCAGGCGCTTGGCCTTGCCCAGCGTGATGGGTGCGTAACGCTCGACGCGCGCCCGGTCGGCGTCGGCCAGCAGCTGCCGCGTGTCGCTGAGGTACTGGGCCTTGATGGCGATCAGCTCGGCGTCGCGGTAGAGGCTGGTGGCCTCGATTTCGCGGCGCTTCGCGCCCTTGAGGTCGCCACGCTCGAGCAGGCGAATGGCGTCGCCGAACTTGCGTTGTGCCTGTTGCCAGATTTCGGGCTCGAGTTCCGGCGCGCGCGCATTGGCGGCATCCTGCCGGCTTTTCATGACCTGGGCCAGGGCTGTTCCCGCCAGCTCCGCTGCCTTTGTGGCGGTCCGGAAGTACTCCGCGGCGGCCGCGGCGTTCGAGCGCACGGTCTCGATATTCCTGCCGCGCTCGAGCGCGTACTCGGCGTCCTGGTACTCGGCCACGCCGCGCTCGTAACTGCGCGGGGCGAGAAGCGCCGCGTTCGCGGCGTCCGCCGCGGCCTTGGCCGCATCGGCATCCTTGAAAAATGTCTTTCGAAGCTCGTCCTGGGCGCCCGCGAGGCTGGTAGCCAGCATCAGGCTGGCCACGAGGCCGAGCCGCACAAATCCCGTTTTTGCGGTCATTTGGTCAATTCCTGCATGTTTTGGTCATCAAAACCGCCCAAGCGAAAGGGGGCTTGGGTCCAATATTACATATGCTGGACGGCAAAATCTGTGGACCGTGTCGCCTAAATTCGCGGTTCCCCGGCGTTTTCAGCGCAAACGCGGCCGATTTTGTGTTGCATTGCAACAAAAAAACACCCTGTAAAGCAATCCGGCATTTTGTGCTTTCGTTCACAGTCCCGACAGGTAGGCGGGCGTAGTCTGTACCCATGACCGCAAAGTATTACACGCAGTTCATCTTGACCGACGCGGAGTACCGCGGCGGCAATGAGTTCAGCGGCGTGGTGGAACTGAGCCAGCCGATGGACATGAACACCGATGCGCGTGATATCGAAGCGATACTGGCACGCAACTTCGATCTTCGGCAAAACGCCGTCAAGCTCGTGAGCTGGTCGCGGTTGCACTGATTTCTTCTGGCGCGTTACCGATTCCCCCTGACTCTCCCGGCTTCGGCCGGGATTTTTTTATCCGCAAAATCCTGCCCCCGTCCGGATCGCACTAAAGCTCGAGCCGGTATCAGCCCCCCCTTCCTGCCTGGCTCCGCGTGCGGCTCGGGCTTCGGCCGGGATTTTTTTTTGCTTAATGCGCTACAATCTGCGGCCCTTCCAACGAGAGTCGGTAAACCTCGAGTGAGCAAGTCGGACAAGCAATTCCGCGGCATCCCCATCGTGCAGAGCGGCACGAAATACAAGACCGATATCGGTGTTTCGGCCATCAAGAACGGCGTCAAGACGCGACGCGACACCGCACCCCTGGTCAGGGGGCAGAAGCCGAAATGGCTGCGAGCGAAGATGCCGACGGGCCGCGGCTACTCGTCGGTGCACGGCATCGTCAAGGAACACCGGCTGAGCACGGTCTGCGAAGAATCCATGTGCCCGAATATCGGCGAATGCTGGAACGCGGGCACGGCCACGATCATGGTGATGGGCTCGGTATGCACGCGCGCGTGCCGCTTCTGTGCCGTCGACACCGGTAACCCGAAGGGCTGGCTGGATCCCGGGGAACCGTTCAATACCGGCAGGGCCGTCAAGCTCATGGGGCTGGAGTATGTCGTCATCACCTCGGTCGACCGCGATGACCTGCCTGACGGCGGCGCGGCCCATTACGCGGCCTGCGTGCGCGAAATCAAGCGGCAGAACCCGGCGACCGCGGTGGAAGCGTTGACGCCCGATTTCGACGGTAATCTCGGGCACGTCGAGACCGTCGTCGGCTCCGGCCTCGACGTGTTCGCCCAGAATGTCGAGACGGTCCGGCGGCTGACCCACCCCGTGCGCGATCCCCGGGCCGGCTACGAACAGACGATCGACGTGCTGCGGCATTCGAAGGAGTACCGTCCCGACGTGCTCACGAAGACGAGCCTCATGCTCGGTCTCGGCGAGAAGGACAACGAGATCCTGCAGACGATGGACGATCTCCGCGAAGCCGGCGTCGACATTCTCACGCTCGGCCAATACCTGCGGCCGACGCCAAACCACCTCGCCGTCGACCGTTATGTCACGCCGGAAGAGTTCGAGGCGTACCGGCGGGAGGGCCTCGACAAGGGCTTCGTCGAAGTCGTGGCCGGCCCGATGGTGCGCTCGAGCTACCGGGCGGAACAGGTGCTGCAGAAGAACAACGTCGGTCTCGCGGTATGACTGAGTTCCTTGCCAATTACGGGCTGTTTCTGCTCAAGACGCTGACCATCGTCGTCGCGATCATCGTCGTAATCGGGGCGGCGGCTGCGGCCGGTCGCAAGGCCGCCCACGAAGGGCTCGAGGTCGAAAGCCTCAACAAGAAGTACAAGTCCCTGGCCCGGTCGCTGCGCAAGGCCGTGTTCAGGAAAGAGGAACGCAAGAAAGAAGCAAAGGAAGAAAAGAAGCGCGACAAGGCCGAGGAGAAAGCGGCGCCACGGCCACGCAGCTTCGTGATCGACTTCAAGGGCGACCTCAGGGCCAGCGCGGTACCCGCGCTGCGCGAAGAGGTCACGGCGATCCTCGACGTTGCGACCGGAGCCGACGATGTCATCGTCCGGCTCGAAAATTACGGCGGCATGGTGCACGAGCACGGGCTTGCCGCGTCGCAGCTGGCGCGGATCCGGGATCGGAACATCCGGCTGACGGTTTGCGTCGACAAGGTTGCCGCGAGCGGTGGCTACCTCATGGCCTGCGTCGCCTCGCAGATCTATGCGGCGCCATTCGCGATTCTCGGGTCGATCGGCGTGCTGGCCCAGATCCCGAATTTCCATCGCATGCTCGACAGCCACGGCGTGGACTTCGAGCAGATCACGGCGGGCAAGTACAAGCGCACCGTGACGATTTTCGGCGAAAACACCGACGAGGACAGGGCCAAGCTCAAGGAAGAACTCGAGGACGTCCATGCGCTGTTCAAGGCGGCCGTCAGCAAATATCGGCCGGATCTCGACCTCGAAAAAGTCGCGACCGGCGAGCACTGGTACGGGACGCGGGCGCTGGAGCTGGGGCTCGCGGACGAGATCAGGACCAGTGATGAAGTATTGCGGGAACGCTCGGAGGAACGTGACCTCTACCGTGTCACCTACAAGCTGAAGCAGCCGCTGCCGAGGCGCCTGATGGCTAATGTCGATGGCGCACTGCAGAAAGCCGAATCGCTGCGCTGGCGTCAGCGATTCGAGTCGCGGCTGCCGCGTTGATCGCCGGAACCCGGTGGCCGACGAGCGGTCTTAGGAACTGGGAGCACAGCAAAGTTACGGGCCCAGCATGCCGATGAAAACTCGCCGACTCGACAAGATTCTGACCATCGCCACCGCTGGCGCCGCCCTGCTGGCGGCGACATCCGTGCAGGCGAGATCCGATGCCGAAATGGAGGCGGAGGCGGCGCGCGAGTTCGCCAAGATCAAGGCGTCCGCCCCGCTGACCACCAACAGGGAAACGATCAATTACGTCGCCTGCGTCGCCACTGCGGTCGTCAAGGTCCTGGAGCCGCCGCACAGCAACTACAACTGGGAGATGGCGATCGTGGAGACCGACCAGGTCAACGCGTTCGTGATGCCCGGCGGCAAGATCGTCGTGTACGAGGGCATCCTCAGGGCCGCGCGCAACCAGCACCAGCTTGCCGCGGTGATCGGTCATGAAATCGCGCACGTCACGGCCGGGCACACCAAGAGCAAGCTGCTGCAGGGCAGGCCGGCGCAGATCGGTGTTGCGGTGGCGGCGGTTCTCCTCGGCGGCGGCCACTACGGCGCCACTTACACGGCTCAGGAGGCGCTGTCACAGGGCGCGATGTACGGTCTCGTCCTGCCTTACAAGCGTGGCCAGGAGACCGAGGCCGATGTCATCGGCCTCGAGTACATGGCCGACGCCGGGTTCGACCCGAGGGAGTCGGTGCCGCTTTGGCAGAACATGGGCGAGATTGCGGGCGAGGCACGCTCGGAGTTTTCGTCCACCCACCCGTCGGGCGATAAGCGCATCGATTCGCTCGTCTCCGAGTGGACCAAGGTCCTGCCCCTTTACAACCAGGCTCACGAAGAGGACCGTATCCCCAACTGCCAGGTGCCGCCGCACCTGCAAAAGCCCATCGATCATAGCGAGCCCGAGGCCAGCCCGACCGAGGCCAAGACCAAGGGCAAGGGCAAAGGCTGAGCCAGCGTTCGTCTCGAGCCGGCTTTTTTGCGAAGATGGCCGGGTTTGATCGAGCGAGATCGTGATGACCGGCCCCCAGTTGTTTCGTCGCTTTGCCCTGCTGCCGCCATTTCTGCTGATGGGGGGCTGCTCGACGCTGGATGATTTCCTGGCGGGCTTGCGTAAACCCTCGGCCGAGGCGGCGGTGCCGCTGCGCGAACGCCCGCTGCAGGCGCCCATTTCGGCGAACCACTTCGTGCTCGATTCGGTCGAGCAGACCGTGATCGGAGAGCCACAGGTGGTCTTCACGCGCAGCTCGGACACGTTGTCCGACCTGGCCCGAGCTTATGGCCTGGGCTATGACGAACTCATCGCGGCGAACCCCGGGGTCGATCCCTGGTTGCCGGGAGAGGCCACGCCGGTGCTGCTACCCACCCAGTTCGTGCTGCCGGACGTGCCGCGCGAGGGCCTCGTCCTGAATATTGCCAGCAAGCGCTTGTTTTATTTTCCCGCGATGCCCGACGGTGAGAAGCGGGTGGTCAAGACCTATCCGATAGGAATCGGCCGCGTGGGCTGGGAGACGCCGCTCGGGATGACGACGGTCGTCGCCAAGGCAAAGGACCCGCACTGGTTCGTGCCGGCGTCAGTGCGCCGGGAGCATGCGGAGATGGGTGACCCGCTGCCGTCCGTGGTGCCGCCCGGCCCCGACAATCCGCTGGGTCACCGGGTGCTGCAGCTGGAGATGCCCGGCTACCTCATTCATGGCACGAACCAACCCTACGGTGTCGGGATGCGCGTCAGTCACGGCTGCGTGCGGCTGTACCCGGAGAACATCGAGCTGCTGTACGAGCTCGTCGAGATCGGCGAGCCGGTGCTGATCATAAACGAGCCGTACCTGCTCGGTCGCCGCGACGGAGATCTGTACTTCGAGCCCCATCAACCCCTCGAGGAGGATTCGATCAGCCCCGAAGACAGGCTCTCAATGCTGTTCGATGCGCCACTCGCCGGCAGCCTCGGAGAACGTGAGCGAAACCATGTCCGCTCGCTCGCGAGTATTGCCAACGGGCTGCCGTTACGCGTTGCGGCCTTCGACAGCGACGAAATCCTCTCGAGGGCGCAGCCGGTCCACAACATCGTGGAAGAGGACCCCGACGCGCCGACCCTGTCCGAGGTCCGCGAGATGATCGACGAGGCGGTCAGGGAGGCGGAGTCCGAGGCCGGGGCCGAAACCCTGTGAGCGAGTGGCTCGACGTCATGCTCGAGGAGATTGCTCGCAAGAAGCGCGAAGCCGACGAGGCGCGGGACGAGCAGGAGCGGCGCGAACGCGAGCAGGCGGCGCCCGCCGAAGATCACCCGAAGTAGCGCCGGAATGCGCTCGGCAGCGCCGGGGTATCAGGCGCCGCGTCCGGCGGCGCTGGCAGCGGCCGCGAGTTATAGGTATTCCAGAACAGCACCGATCGGCCGTCGAGCCGGCCAGAGTCGAGATCGCTGAGCAGGGCGGCCATGGCCTTGCCGGTGTAGGTCGATTCGAGCCGCAGGCCGAGCTCGTCACGCGCCCTGGCGACGGCAGCGTCGGTTTGCGCGTTGCTCCGCGCATAGCCGCCGGCGAAGAACTCGTCCCTGAACCGGTAACGAGCGCGACCGGCGAGATCACCAGGGACACCCCGATCGACATCGTGCATCAGCGCCGCCGTCTTTTGCACGAGGCGGCGCATGGCGGCGCGATTCGCCACGAATTCCTCGGTAACCCGGATGGCCTGCACTTCTGTGCCGAGGCCGGCGAGTGCGAGACCCAGGGCCAGGCCGGCGGCCGTGCCCATGGTGCCGTTCGCAACGTACAGCTTGTCGGGCGCCGGGACCTCTCCGCGCCGGACCTGCGCCGCCAGCTCGAGGCCGGCACTGACGAAACCCAGGGTCCCGAGCCAGCTGGAGCCGCCCGCCGGGATGACCCAGCAGCGCTGTCCGCAAAGCTGTGCCCGCATCGTGGCGACCTGTTCGGCCCGCTCGCCGCCGATCGGCACCAGCTTGCTGCCGTTGGCCAGGTGCATGTTGAGAGCACGTGCACAGGCAGGCGTTCGCGACTGGTGGTACAGCAGGCAGGTAGCGCCGAGGCCGAGCGACCGCGCGTAGAGCGCGGTCGCAAGGGCGTGGTTCGACGCGACGGTGCCGAAAGTGGCGACACGTTCTGCGCCGCGATCGAGCGCACGCTGCAGCAGGTACTCGAGTTTGCGAACCTTGTTGCCGCCGTAGAGTTCGCCAGTAATGTCGTCATGCTTGATGAGAACCTCGCGGCGGCCCGCTGCCGAGCGCAGCGCTGCGACCGAAACCGGCGTAGGCAGCTGGCCGAGAGACAGCCTGGGGAGCCTCGCGGCCAGCCCTGGACAGGCGCTGGCGAGTTCGTCACTCATCACCGGAATATAAGCTAAAATGCGGCCACCGTTATCTGGCCGTTGCGGAGACAGGCTTGTCAGATGCACTCGACCGTAGCTTCACGGTCACCGAAATGGCGCCTCTCGACGAGTTCATCGAGGTGTCGCCCGAAACCACGGCTGCATTCGTCGGTCGTGCACTTCGCGGTCCCCTGAATCAACCCGTCCATGTAGAGAGCTTCGGCGATTTCCAGCGCCGGTTCGGCGACGTCTGGACCCGATCGAGCCTGGGACCGGCAGTGCGGCAGTTCTTCGAGCACGGTGGCCGCAGCCTGTACGTGGTCCGGATCGCCAATGACGCGCGCGGGGCAATGATCTGCCTCCCGGCCAGCGGCTCCGCGCTGGTACTGCGGGCGCTCGAGCCCGGCTCGACGGAATGCCTGCGCGCAGCAGTCGATTACGACCGAATCGACACCGAAGACGAAGCGCATTTCAACCTGACCATGCAGCGGATCGATGCGGAGACCGGGCTCGTCTGCGACCAGGAGATCTTTCGCTACGTTAGTTACCGTGCGGACGACGAGGATTTCGTCGGCGATCGCCTGCTCGCGTCGACCCTGGCCCGGGTCGAGTCGCCGTACCCGAGCCACCGACCGGAGCCCACGACCGGGCTCGGATCAGAGGCCGGGGCAGGGTATGTCGGCCAGGTTCAGCATGGTTTCGACGGCCACGAACTGTCGGATTACGACGTCGTCGGCTCGCGCAAGCACGAGACGGGTCTGTTCGCGCTCCAGCAGGTCGAGCGCCTCGACCTCCTGTATATACCTCCGCCGGGCAAGGGCCGGGACCTGGGACCCGCGCCCCTGCTTGCCGCCGAAATCTACTGCCGCGAGCGCGGTGCGATGCTGATCGTCGATCCGGCGACCGGCTGGGTAACACCGGCGAAGGCCGTCGAGGGCGTCCGGAAGCTGGGCATGGCCAGCCCCAACGCACTGGCCTATTTCCCGCGCATGTACCTGCGCCACGAGTACCACGGCGCGCCGCGCGCGATGGGCGGCGCCATAGCAGGGCTCCTGTGCCGGCACGACCGCGCCCATGGCGCCTGGTATGCGCTGGACGGCGCCGGCCCGGGCCTGAGCCGGGAGTTCGTGCCGGCCTTCGCCGCGACGGACGAGGACCTCCGCGGATTGAATCGCGAGGGCCTGAACGTGCTGGTCGAGGGGCAGGGCGGCAGGTCCGGGCTCGCGGGCGATGTGACCCTGGGGCGTGGGGCCGAAGGACACCGCCGTTTCGCGAAGCTGTCGGTCAGGCGCCTGACCCTGCAACTGGTCAACGCCATTGCCGCCGGTACGCGCTGGGCGGTTTTCGAACCGGTCGACGAGCGGCTGGCGGACCGGCTGGCCTCGCAGGTCACCGCGTACCTTGCCGGGCTCGCCGCTCAGGGTGCATTCGAGGCCGACCGCTTTGCCGTGAACTGTGACGCCGGCGTCAGCCGTCGCGACGATCATCCGGAGCGTGGCGTCACGATCCTGGTCAGCTTCTGCCCGGCAGGCTGCAGCGATCCGGTGTCGTTCACCCTGCACCAGGCGGTCGCGGGCTGCCGCGTCACGTCCAGCGTTTTTGCGCCCGTATTCGACGGGACTGGATGACTTCGGGCATCAGGGCGGGCCACTTTTGCTGCAACACGAACCCGTTTTCCTGGTCTGATAAGCTCTCTGCAAAACACGGGGTAGTTCCATGAGATCAATTTCCATCGCCCTCGTGGCGGCCAGTTTTCTTGTCGCCGCCTGCACTGAGAAGCCGCAGGAGCCGGCGGCCCCGACCGCACAGCCCGACGCGGTGGTCGCGATGCAGGCCGTGTTCGAGGAGTTCTTCGCGCGGCAGCTCGAGCTGAACCCGCTGAGAGCAACATCAATCGGCGACTATCGCTACAACGACCGCGTGGCGAACTCGATCGGGCCGGAGCACCGCGAGGCGGTCGCGGCGCTCCACCGCGAATTCCTGGACCGCCTGCTGCAGATCGACCCCGCGGGTCTGTCGGCCAACGACCGGCTCAGCTACGAGATATTCAAGCTCGCCCGCGAGCAGTCGATCGAAGGCGAGCGCTTCCCGGGTCACCTGCAGCCCATCAACCAGTTCCGGTCGATGACCAACTCCTTCATCCAGCTCGGCAGTGGCACGGGCCTGCACCCGTTCAAGACGGTCAAGGACTACGACGATTTCCTCAGCCGCGTCGACGATTTCGTCGTCTATGTCGACCAGGCGATCGTGAACATGCGCGAAGGCATGCGGACCGGGGTCGTGCAGCCGCGCATCCTGATGGAGAAGGCGCTCCCCCAGGTCCGGTCGCAGATCGTGGACAGTGCCAAGGACAGCGGTTTCTATGCGCCGGTCAGGAACATGCCGGAGGCGTTCGCTAAAGCCGACCGGGAGCGGCTCGCCGCCGCCTACGAGGATGCGATCGAGAACAAGCTGATACCGGCGTATCAGCGGCTGGCCAACTTCCTCGGCGACGAATACATCGGCGCCGCCAGGGAGACGGTTGGCCTGTATGCGCTCCCGGGCGGGCCGGAATGGTATGCCTACAACGTCAGGGTCATCACGACCACCGACCTGACACCCGACGAGATCCACCAGGTCGGCCTCGACGAGGTGGCCCGGATCCACGACGAGATGCGCGGCGTGATGGACGAAGTCGGCTTCGAGGGAGACCTGCAGGATTTCTTCGAATTCATGAACACCGACGAGCAGTTCTACTTCGACGAGCCCGAGCAGCTCATCCAGGGCTACCGGGACATGGCCGACCACATCGCCGAGCTGTCGAAGGGTCTGTTCGAGATGTTTCCGAAGACGGAATTCGAGGTGCGGCGCATCGAGCCGTTCCGCGAGAAATCGGCGGCCGGAGGGCAGTACCAGGCAGGCACCGCGGACGGCTCGCGCCCGGGCATCTTTTATGCAAACGCCTACGACATCAAGTCGCGGCCCGCGTGGGCGATGGAATCGCTGTTCCTGCACGAGGCGATTCCTGGCCATCATTTCCAGATTGCCCTGCAGCGCGAGAACGAGAACCTGCCCGATTTCCGGCGCTTCGGCGGCTTCACGGCCTACTCCGAAGGCTGGGGCCTGTACGCCGAATCGCTGGGCAAGGAACTCGGTGTCTACACCGACCCGTACCAGTATTTCGGCGCCCTGAACGCGGAACTGTGGCGTGCAATCCGGCTGGTGGTGGACACCGGCATTCATGCCAAGGGCTGGAGTCGCCGGGACGTCCTCGACTTCATGTACGCGAACTCCGCGGTGAAGCCGGCCCGCGCAATCGCGGAGGCCGAACGATTCATGGCCATCCCCGGGCAGGCGCTCGCGTACAAGATCGGCCAGCTCAAGATTCGCGAGATTCGCGACAATGCGGAGGCGAAGCTCGGCGACCGCTTCGACGTGCAGGCATTCCACACGCAGGTGTTGATGGACGGCCCGATGCCCTTGTCGATGCTGGAAGAGAAGGTCAATCGTTGGGTGCAGGCGCAGCTGTAACGCCTCGCCCGGACGCGGGCAGTATGGCAAGCTGAACGCCCATGAAACTCGACCGGGCTATCCGTGTGCTGATCGCGGCGATCGTGCTGCTTGCGTTCGTCGTTGCCGTCGCCGCCCTCGTGTTTGTCACCGAGTCCGCGCTCAATGTCTGGGCAAGACTCGTCGAGGGTCCGCGCGTGCTCCTCTGGGGGTACGTCGCCGTGCTCCTGTTGCTCGTGGCTGCCGCGGCCTGGCTGGTCGTCCGTCTCGTGGTTCGCCGCAAGCCGGCGGCGAGGCCTGCCCGGCCGGCCGGCAGCCTCACGCGCGATGATATTGAGCAGCGGCTGCGTGACGCGGAGGCCGCCGGCGTCGATGTCGGTGAGGCGCGCGCGGAGCTGCAGGAACTCGCCGCGCGCCAGCAGACCGGCTCGGTGCACCTCTGTTTCTTCGGCGAGATCAGTACGGGCAAGAGCTCGCTGATCAAGGCCCTGGTGCCGGAGGCGGATGTCTCTATCGACGTGACCGGCGGGTCGACGGCGGACATCCGGCATTACCGCTGGCGCAACGAGGCCGGCACAGAGATCCTGCTCACCGACGTTCCCGGTACCGGCGGCCACGAGGCAGGCTTCGACGAGATGGCCCTCGAGGAGGCACAGCGGGCGCACGTGGTGCTGTTCGTCTGTGACGGCGACCTGACGCGCGCGCAAGGCCTGGCCGTCGAATACCTGATCCGGCTGGACAAGCCGCTCGTCCTCGTCATGAACAAGGCAGACCGTTTCGCGCCGGAAGAGCAGGCGTTGCTGCTCGAGCGGCTGCTCGAGCGTCTCGGGAGCATGGGCGCGGACACCCGGCGCGACCGGGTCGTCGCGGTCTCCGCCGGGGGCGAACTCGACGTCGTCGAGCGCGGGCCGAACGGCCAGGAGGTCGCGGGGAGGCGGCAGTTCCCCGCGGACGTCGGCGTGCTGGTCGTCGCCATCAATCGCGTGCTCGGCGGCGCGCAGCCGGAAATTGACGCGCGGCGCGACAGGGCAGTGTTCCGGCTGGCGGCGGACAAGCTCGCCGAGGCCGAGGACCAGTACCGCACGCAGCGCTCCGAGCAGATCATTCGCAGCTCTACCCGCAAGGCGGTCATCGGCTCCCTGGCGGCAGTCAGCCCCGGGACGGATGTCCTGATCCAGGGCTACATCGGCACGGCGATGACCAGGGAGCTGTGCGCGCTCTATGGCGCGGCGCCGCGGGACCTCGATATCGAGGAGTTTCTCGACCTCAGCCAGAGCCGGGTCGGCAAGGTCCTGCCGCTGTCGCTGGCCGTGGCCGGCAACGGCCTGAAGGCGTTTCCCGGTATCGGGACGGTCGCGGGCGGCTTTGTGCACGCGGTTGCCTACGGCTTGATCTTTGACGCGCTGGGCAGGAGCCTGTCGCAGACGCTGAGGCGACACGGGGAACTGCTGCCCGATGTCGCGGCACAGGAATTCGAGGAAGGCATCAGTGAGCATATTGAAGCGGGCGTTCGCCGCGTTGCCGAGATGGCCCTGGAAGAAAAGCGCGACGGCGCCTGAGTCCCGGGCAGGCGATCGCGGTGCCGATCACCTGGCCCTGGCCCGCGAGAGCCTGCGCGACCTGATCGAGGATAAGCGCCTGCCGCCCGGTGTGCGCGAGTCGCTGGCCCAGGACTATGCGGCGGTCGAGGCGATGCTCGACAAGCTCGAGCACGGCCACCTGCACCTGGCGGCCTTCGGCCGCGTCAGCACCGGCAAGTCGTCACTGCTCAATGCCCTGATGGGCGAGTCCGCATTTGCCGTCAGTCCCTTGCATGGGGAGACCAAGCACTCGACGATGCGGCCGTGGGCAAAAGTCGAAGCCGGCGGCGTGTTCCTGATCGACACGCCGGGGCTGGACGAGGCCGGCGGGGAGGATCGCGAGCTGCTCGCCAAAGAGGTCGCCGGGCGGTCCGACCTTGTCGTCTTCGTGCTGGACGGCGACATCACCGATACCGAACTCATCGCGTTACGCACCCTGGTCGCGCAGGGGCGGCCGGTCCTGGTCGCCCTCAACAAGCGCGATCTCTACACCAGCGACGACCTCGAGCGGCTGCTCGTATCGATTCGGCAGAAGACCGCAAATATCGTCGACCCCGGTCATGTCATCGCCGTGGCCGCCCAGCCGCGACCCCAGCTGGTCGTCGAGGTCGACGCCGAAGGCGGGGAGACCGAGGCCGAGCGCCCGCGGCAGCCCGACGTCCAGGCCCTGCGGCTGCGGCTCTGGGACATCCTCGAGGCAGAGGGCAAGACGCTGGCGGCGCTGAACGCGAGCCTCTTCGCCGCCGACCTCAGTGACCAGGTGGGCCGTCGTATCCTCGTGGCGCGACGCGAGATCGGCGAAAAGCTCGTACGTACCTACTGCGTGGGCAAGGGCGTTGCCGTGGCGTTCAATCCCGTTCCCGTGGCGGACCTGCTGGCTGCCGCATTCATCGACGTGGGCATGGTCGTGCATCTGTCGCGGGTCTACGGGCTGCCGCTGAGCCGCACGGAAGCCGGCGCGCTGGTGCGTGTCATCGTGGCGGAATCAGCGGCACTGATGGGAACCGTATGGGCCCTGCACTTCGTGTCCAGCGCGCTCAAGGTCGGCACCATCGGCTTGTCCACGATCCTGACCGCCGGGGCGCAGGGCGCGATCGCCTACTACAGTACCTATGTGGTCGGCCAGGTAGCGGCCGAATACCTGGGCAAGGGCAAATCCTGGGGCGATGGCGGCCCGAAGCAGGTCGTGCAATCGATTCTCGACAGCCTGGACAGGGACACGGTTCTGCGCGACGCGCGGCGCGAGATCCGGGTCCGGCTTGGCGGCGGCTGACCGCGCATGGACCGGCGGGCTCGACTCGAGAGGATCTGGGACACGATTCGGGATATCCCGGAGGGACGCGTCGCCAGCTACGGGCAGGTCGCGGAAATTGCGGGGATCCCGCGCGGTGCCCGGCTGACCGCTTACGCGCTGCGCAAGGCGCCGAAAGGCCACACGCTGCCATGGCACCGGGTCATCACGGCATCCGGCCGCATCGCCTTTCCGCGCGGCAGTCCAAGCTACGCCGAGCAGCGCGATCGGCTTATGATGGAGGGCGTCGCCGTGGTCAGGGGCAAGGTGGATATGCAGACGTATCGCTGGCAGCCGGATCTCGACGAACTACTCTGGAAACCCACTTCCGCCTGGGACGAATGACATGACCACGGTAATTTTTTCTCACGGACAGGAATCGGGACCCTGGGGCACGAAAATTCGGGCGATGGCCGAGCTGGCAAAGGAGCTCGGTTGTGCCGCTGACAGCATCGACTACCAGGGGATTGCCGATCCGGGCGAAAGGGTCGCGAAGCTGGTTCGCGAGGCCGGGGAGATCGATGACGTGCTCGTCCTCGTCGGCTCGAGCATGGGCGGGCATGTCGCCACGGCGGCCGCCGGGACTCTCGGGGCGGCCGGGCTCTTCGTGCTCGCGCCAGCCTACTACATGCCGGGCTACGAGGAGCTGACGCCGCCCGCGCCGGGCATGCCGATCAGTATCGTGCACGGCTGGCGGGACGACGTGGTCCCGGTGGAAAACAGCATCCGCTATGCCAGCAAGTGCCACGCCGAGCTACACATCGTCGATGGGGACCACCGCCTGACCGAAAATATCGACGATATCAACTATTATTTGCGCCGGTTTATTGAAAAGATCTCGGGTTGAGAGTCCGAGATGAATTTTGCGCGAGTCATATTCAGGCCGCTCTACTGGCTGACCGGCAAGGTCTTCGGCCTGTGGGCGAGGCCGGAGATTCAACCGGAGTCGCCTGCTGAGCTAATCACCGGCAACGACGCTGCGGTGATCTACGTCCTCGAGAGCGGCGGCCTCGCCGACCTGCTGACCCTGGAACGGGCCTGCCAGCGCCACGGTCTGCCGTCACCGAACGAATCCTTCGAGTTCTGTGGCAAGCGCTACTCGCACCGGTTCGTCGTGTTGCGGCCGGTGGTCGGGCTCTTCTTCAGGCGGCGCTCGCCGGGGGGCTCGCGGCGACTGCGGCAACTCGTCGACAAGGCCACCCGCAACCGCAAGGAGCTGCTGCTCGTTCCGGTCGCGATCTACTGGGGCCGCTCTCCCGACAAGGAGAGCTCCTTCTTCAAGCTGCTGTTTTCGGAGAACTGGGACGTCGTCGGGCGAACCCGCAAGTTTTTTGCCACGCTGCTGTTGGGCCGCGACACGCTGCTGCGCTTCAGCCACCCCCTGCCGATCAGCGCCATCCTCGAAGGCGGCGTGGAGCCCTCGCTGGCATTTCGCAAGGTATCGCGAATCCTGCGCGTGCATTTTCGCCAGCGGCGCGCGGCGACCGTCGGCCCCGACCTGTCCCATCGGCGGACCATCGCCCGGCAGGTGCTGCTTTCCGGGCCGGTGCGGCGGGCCATCGATGCCGAAGCGGGCGATGACGCAGAAAAGCGCGCGAAGCTCGAGCAGAAGGCGCACGACTACGTTCTCGAAATCGCCTCGGATGTCTCGCACGGCACGATCCGTATCCTGCTCAGGATCCTGCGGCGTCTGTGGAACCAGATCTACGACGGCATCGAACTGCAGCACGCGGACCGGCTGCACGACGTGGCCAAGGACAAGGTGATCGTTTATGTTCCGTGCCATCGGAGCCACTTCGATTACCTGCTGCTCAGCTACATCTGCTACACCCAGGGGCTGCAGCTGCCCCACATCGCCGCCGGCATCAACCTGAACCTGCCGGTCATCGGCCGCATCTTGCGGCGCGGCGGCGCTTTCTTCCTGCGCAGGACATTCAAGGGCAACCGGCTGTATGCGACCGTCTTCG
This sequence comes from Woeseiaceae bacterium, assembly GCA_041572475.1. GTDB lineage: Bacteria > Pseudomonadota > Gammaproteobacteria > Steroidobacterales > Woeseiaceae > UBA1847. Next base: position 4,410 of record JBFFSI010000015.1, on the reverse strand, counting down.
ACGCGTACGTCCGGCAATTGCTGGCGCGCGGGTATTCGATCGAGTACTTCATCGAGGGCGGCAGGAGCCGAACCGGCCGGCTGCTCACGCCGAAGGGCGGCATGCTGGCGATGACTGTCGGCGCCTACGTGAACAATCCGAAGCGCCCGGTCGTCTTCGTCCCCGTGTATTTCGGCTACGAGAAACTGATCGAAGGCGACTCATTCATCAGTGAACTGGGCGGCGCCGAGAAACAGAAGGAGTCGTTGCTGGGCCTCATTCGTTCGGTCAAATCCTTGCGCGAGACCTTCGGTCGCGTCTACGTCAACATCGGCGAGCCGCTTGAGCTGAACGCCATTCTCGACGACGTTCGGCGCGACTGGCGCGAGTACCACAGCGAGAATGGCGAACGCCCGGAATGGTTGTCCGAGGTCGTCGACAGGCTGGGGCGCGACATCATGAGCGGCGTGAATGCGGCGGCCGCCGTCACGCCAATCAGCCTGCTTGCCCACGTCATGCTGTCTACGCCCCGGCAGAGAATCGGCGAGCATGAGCTGCGGCGGCAGCTGCAGCTGAGCCAGAATCTCCTCGGCCGGTTCAGGTATTCCGACTCGGTCACGGTCCCTGACTGGGATCCTGACGAGATCATCCGCCACGGCGAAAAGCTCGGCGCCATCAGCCGCCGGCCGCACCCGATGGGCGAGCTGTTTCAAATGGACGAACGCACGGCCGTCCTGATGACCTACTTCAGGAACAACATCCTGCATCTGCTGGCCGTGCCCGCCGCCGTGGCGTCCTGCTTCATCCAGGGCCGCGAGCTCGAGCACACCGAGCTGCAGCGGCTGGTCAGGCTGATCTATCCCTTCATGCGCAAGGAGCTGTGTCTGCCCTGGAGTGACGACGAGATTGACACCGTGACAACGGCGGCGATCGGCGCCCTCGTCGCCGAGGGCCTGCTGACACCGCTGAAGCGCAAGCGGGTCCTGAAGCGGCCGCCCGCAGGCTCCGCACCTGCCTACCAGCTGCTGATGCTGGGGCAATCGATTGTGCCGATGATCCAGCGCTTCTACCTGGCTATTGCGATTCTCTTGCAGCACGGTTCCGGCTCACTGTCGCGGGCCGAGCTCGAGCGCAAGTGCGAGCTGAGCGCCGAGCGCTTGTCGATGATCTACGGGCTGCATTCGCCGGACTTTTTCAACCGGTCGCTGTTTCACGACTACATCCGCATGCTGCTGGACCTCGACGTGCTGCGTCGCGGCGAGGACGGCCTGCTGCAATTCGACGAGGACATCGTCAGCATCGGTGCCGACGCGCGCCTCGTGCTTGGCGAGGAGGTCCGCCACAGCATCCTGTCGCTGACCGTCAACGAAGAGCTGGCGAGTCAATGAAGGTCGCGTCGTTTTACCAATTCCTGGATCTCGCAAAAAACTCCGGGTTTCGCGAGGCAATGCAGCAGCAGTGCCTCGACCGAGGCCTGCTGGGCACGGTACTGGTTGCCCCGGAGGGCTTCAACGGGTCGCTGGCAGGCGACGAGAAAGACATTCGTGCCGTGTTCGCGTGGATCGAGGGGCAGCTGGACCTCGCGCAGCCGATCGAGGCCAGGTGGAACGAGGCGGCAGAAGCACCGTTTCGCAGGATGCGGGTGCGCCGGAAGAAGGAGATTGTTGCGCTGGGCCGTCCGGACATCCACCCGCATGCAAGGACGGGCACCTATGTGTCGCCGCAAGAATGGAACCGCTTGTTGGACGATCCCGACGTGCTCGTCATCGATACGCGCAATCACTACGAATACGAGGTGGGCACCTTCCCGCGAGCGATCGACCCGGGTACCGACAGTTTCCGGGAGTTCCCGGATTTCGCGCTCGAGCTTGCCGCGACGTCACGGGACAAGCCCCTGGCGATGTTCTGCACCGGCGGCATTCGCTGCGAGAAGGCGACGGCGCTCATGCTCGAGCTGGGCTTCGAAAAGGTCTACCACCTGCGGGGCGGCATCCTGAAATACCTCGAGGACATGACCGGGGAGCAGAACCGCTGGCAAGGCGAGTGCTTCATTTTCGATACCCGCGTTGCCGTCGATCGCGACCTGGCCGAAGGAGGCTACGTGCAGTGCCACGCGTGCCGGAGGCCGCTCAGCGAGGAGGATCTCGCCTCACCGGATTACCGGGAAGGCGTCTCGTGCCCTAAATGTATTGGCGAGCTGGACCCGGACAGGGCCGCGCGGCTGGAGGAGCGTCACAAGCAGGTCGTGCTCGCCGAAGAGCGTGGCGATACCCATATCGGGCCGAAGGGCTAGGCGTCGAGGTCGGGGATCAACTCACTCTCGAGCGCCGCGATCATGTCCTTGAGTAGCAGCTTGCGTTTCTTGAGGCGGCGGATGCGCAACTGGTCGACCATCGGGTCGTGCTGCAGCCTGTCGATCAGGTAATCGAGATCGCGGTGGCTCACGCGGAGCTCACGCAACCTCTCCAGGTTTTTGAAAGATTCTGTATCGACTTTATCGGTCATACATGCCAGACATGCGCGTACCCGTACTGCGAAACACAATATTAGCGCAGCATGACAATGATGCTACTCGGCATCCGGCAGCAGCGCCAGCCAGTCTCTGTCGGTCGGACCCTGGACCAGGAAAAAGGGGTTGAGGATTTCTTCTTTTTCGTTGTAAGACAGGGGCTTGCCATCGAGTCGCAGGACCTGGCCGCCGGCCTGTTCGACGACGGCCTGGGCCGCCGCCGTGTCCCACTCCGAGGTCGGCCCGAGTCGCGGATAAATATCGGCGCCGCCTTGTGCGACCACGCAAAACTTCAGCGAGCTGCCCATGGGGACCATGTCCGACTCACCGAGTCGCTCCAGGTAGGCGTCGAGGCTGGCGCCGCGGTGAGAGCGGCTGCCAACGACGCGCACAGGACTTGCGCTTTGCTGCGCAACGCGGATCGCAACCGGTGCCGCCTCGCCGGCGCGCAGTTCGGCCCCGCGGCCCTCGCAGCCCACGTAGGTCTTCTGCTGGACGGGTACGTGCACGACGCCGAACACCGGCCGGTGGCCATCGATCAGGGCAATGTTGACCGTGAACTCGCCGTTGCGGCTGACGAATTCCTTGGTGCCATCGAGCGGATCGATCAACCAGTAGCGCGACCATTTTTTGCGCTCCTCGAACAGCGGGAGCCCGTCTTCCTCCGAAATGATCGGTACGTCCGGGGTCAGGGCTTTCAGCCCGGCAACGATGCGGCGATGGGAGGCGAGGTCGGCCTGGGTCAGCGGGGACTCGTCGCTTTTCGCTTGAACGCCGAAATCCGTCGCGTAGACTTCGAGTATCGCCTCGCCCGCCTCGGTGGCGAGGGTAACGACCGGCTCAATCAGATTTTCGAGGTGCAAGCGCTCATCCCGGCGGTTCTGGGGCGCGCAGTATAGAACAGTATGCTGGATCCGAAAACGGCGCTGACAGAATGCGAGACGCTCATGCTCGACATGGACGGAACCGTGCTCGATCTCGCCTATGACAATTACATGTGGCTGACGCGCGTGCCGGAAGAGTGGGCCGTGCGCAACGGCACGACGCTGCACGAAGCTCGCGAACGCCTGCAGGCCAAGTACGGCAAGGTACAGGGAGAGCTCTACTGGTATTGCCTCGATCACTGGAGCGAGCGCCTCGGGCTGGATGTGATGCAGCTGCATCGCGAGCACCAGGACCGGATCGTCTACCTGCCAAGGGCCAGGGAGTTCCTCGATGCCGTAAGCCGGCTGGACAAAAAAGTGCTGCTGGTGACGAACTCGCATCCCGACACGCTGGCGCTGAAACAGCAGGTGACCGGCCTTTCCGAGTACTTCGACGCGGTGCATAGTGCGCACAGCTATGGATATGCGAAGGAACAGCAGGACTTCTGGCATGCCCTGCGCGAAGAAGAGCACTTCGACCCGGCGACGACGATGTTCGTCGATGACACCGAGACCGTGCTGGCGAGTGCCGAGACCTATGGCATCGGGGCTTGCGTCACCGTGATATGCCCGGACACCTCCGCGCCACCGCGTTCGCACGCCAGCTTCGCCGGCGTCGAGGGCGTCGCCGACCTGTTATGAATCCTGGCGCGGCCGTCGCCGCCGCGAACCACCCTTCTGGCCTGGGCGTGCGCCTTGCTTGCCGGGCTTGCGGCGCGGCTTCGATTTGGGTTTTTCGAGTTGCGGTAACAGTGCGGGATCGTACTTCGCGACCGGAATCTTGTGGCCGATGTAATCCTCGATATCGGGCAGCGACATGGCATAGGTCTCGCAGCCGAAGCTGATGGCGTCGCCCGCTGCACCCGCCCGCGCCGTGCGGCCGATGCGGTGCACGTAGTCCTCGGCATCCTGCGGCAGGTCGTAGTTGATCACGTACTGCACGTCGGGAATGTGTAACCCACGGGAGGCGACATCGGTGCCGATGAGTACCGGCAGTTC